>CAYNPX010000084.1:0-7713 GCA_964399205.1 uncultured Butyricicoccus sp. | reverse complement strand
CGCTCTTTCGTTGAGTGCTTTGATAGCATACCACGTTATGCCGCGTTTGTCAACAAAAAAATTCCAATTTTTTTAATGTTCTTTTTTCCAACAAACGGACAGGATGCGGCCTGTCTACAGTATGTCCAATTTCTTCAAAGCAATTCACGTGTGATGATAGATGTCTCCACATTTATAATCGGCCGCCGGACGCGATGTCCATATGCCAGCAGTTCATGCAAAACCATGATGGCTCGATAAACCTGTCCGGAAAAATCCTGCTCGATAACAAAATCTATTCTGCCGCGGCGCAAGGATCGTTTTGCCTCCGGCGTCATATCATTTACTATCACTGCCATGCGATGTTTCACTCCGCCAAGCGCATCCACACAGGCACGGACATTTTCCGTTGCCATATACACACCGCGCAGACGGGGCCGTGTCTCAATGGTATGGCGCACCGTTTCATATGTTAAATCATAGCGTTCATAGCACTCCGCCAGCTCATAGCAATCGGAATCAAACCCAAGATCCTCTAAATGTGTTAAAAATCCATCCACGCGAACCCGATGTGATTGAAATTCCATATTGCCCGTAATAACAAGCACCTGTTCCTTTGGCGAAATGCAGCGCGCCATCAGTCCAGCCGCAATCCTGCCGGATTTCAGCAGATCCTGTCCTACGTGGCAGATCCGTTCGCTGTCCGGCAAATCAGAATTATAGGTGACAACCGCAACGCCCGCCTGATGCAGCCGCTCTATCTCCGCTTGGATCACAATATTATTCGGCGCATTGATGACCAGCCCGCGCACGCCAAAGGCAAGCAGCTCCTCACAGATGTGAATATATTCTTCATCAGAGCGGCTGTTCATGCGCCGAATCTCCAATGTTACCTTTCCGGCATTGATCTCACGCGCAGCCATCTCTATACCGCGCAGCGTGCGATTGGTAAAATAATCATCCTGCCAATGCGCGACGATTACACCGATGCAAATTCCACCTCCGCCGGAAAATCGTTTGTCCTTCTGATAACCGGTTTCTTCAATGATATGCAGCACACGCGCGCGTACCTTTGGACTGACATCCGGTTGGTTGTTCAAGACCCTGCTCACTGTGCCGCGCGATACGCCGGCAAGCGCCGCAATGCTCCGGACGGTATGTTTCATCTGTTCCACCTCCATTATATTCCCAGTATACCACATACATTCTCGCAATGCAGCGGTCAATTAAGATTTTGTCACGCGTCACGGTCTTTCTCCGCTTTTTTCCCTCATTTTATTGTGTACATTGTCAAGCAATTTTTCAACTTTTAAGGCATGTATACAAAGTTATTTTGCGCCTATTGACTTGTTTTTCAAAACAATTTACAATACATTCAAACAAACGCAAGAGCAAAATGACAAACGGAAATTGGAGGTATTCTCATGAAAACAATCAAGGTTGGCATCGCCGGACTGGGACGTCTGGGCAAGGTCCACGCAAACAACATCGCTTTTAAAATCCCGAATGCACAGCTCACTGCTGCGTGCTCTATCGTTCCCGCTGAACTGGACTACGCAAAGAATGAGCTGGGTGTAACCGATCTGTACACAGATTACCGTGAGATGCTGGCCAAGGCTGACATCGACGCTGTTGCGATCGTCACAACCTCTTCCGAGCACTGCTGGCAGATTGAGGCGGCTCTGGATGCAGGCAAGCACGTCTTCTCCGACAAGCCGTTGGGTGTCGATTTGGAACAGTGCAAGACCGCTGAGGCCGCTGTTGAGCGCAATCCGGATCAGGTGTTCCTGCTCGGCTTCATGCGCCGCTACGATGAATCATATGCATACGCAAAGAAAAAGATTCAGCAAGGCGCGATCGGCACACCGTACATGGTAAAGGCAACCGGTATCGACCCGGAAGCGCTGGTGGAAGGATCGATCAAATTCGCCGCTACCTCCGGCGGTATCTTCATCGACATGGCGATTCACGATATCGACCTGATGCGCTGGTTCCTTGAGGACGAGCCAACGGAGGTATATGCGCTCGGATCCACCTTTAAGCATCCGGAATTTAAGGCTGTCGGCGATGATGAAACCGCAGTCGCTACCTATAAGTTCAAAAACGGCGGCATCGGCGTTATCCACGTTGGTCGTACCGCACCGCATGGCTATCATGTTGAGACTGAGATCATCGGCACAGAGGGCAGCATCCGCATCAGCCCGGAGCCGCAGAAGAACCTTGCAAAGCTGTACAACTCCAACGGCGTTGTTACCGAGTGCGTAGAAGCATTCCCGCAGCGCTTTGCCGAAGCGTATCTGCTGGAAATGCAGGAATTTATCGACTGCATCTGCGAGGGCAGAAAGCCGGACGTCACCGTATACGACGGTACCAAATCCACCGCGATCGGCTTCGGCACCACGGAAGCATGGAAAACCGGTAAGGTCGTTGCGCTGTAATCCTTCTTCAACTGTCGCCCATTTCTTCTTTTTTCAATCGGAAGACCTCCCGCCGGTCTGAGCTGTCGGGAGGTCTTCTTGCACCTATATCATATTATGCCATAAATTCCCGCATTGCCGCGTCATACGCCCGCCGTGTATCCGCATCAAAGCAGACCATTGTGACATGCTCCATATCGGGATGCGCGTCCAGAAAATCCAAAATGGTGCGCACGGCAATGCGCGCCGCCTGTTCCAACGGGAAATGGTACACGCCCGTGCTGATCGACGGAAACGCGACTGTGCGGCAGCCGTTTTGCCACGCAACGGTCAGGCTGTTGCGATAGCTGTTTTCCAGCAGCTGCGCTTCTCCATGCCTGCCGCCGCGCCAGATCGGTCCCGGCGTATGCACAACATGCTTTGCCGGAAGCCGATAGCCGCCGGTAATCTTTGCCTCGCCGGTTTTACAGCCGTGTAACGTCCGGCATTCCTCCAGCAGCGCCGGACCTGCCGCGCGGTGGATGGCACCATCCACACCGCCGCCGCCCAGAAGCGAGGTGTTCGCCGCGTTGACAATCGCATCGACCGCGTATGTTGTAATATCTCCCTGTTCGATTGTAAATCGCTGTTTCATGATTTCAGCCTCCCGCCTGTCCTTTTTTCTATTGTACCACATGTCGGCAGACAGTGCCATTATTTGAATGGAGCCGGACAAAAAAACCGGTACAGCAATGCCCTACCGGTTTCGCTGTACCGATTCGACTGTTATTTTGCGCTGGAAAGCATCAGCTTGATGCGGTTTTCCTGATTGATGCGCGAGGCGCCCGGATCGTAGTCTACACTGACAATATTGGCGTTCGGATACGCTGCGCGGATCTTGCGGATCATGCCCTTTCCCGCAATATGGTTCGGCAGGCAGCCAAACGGCTGCGTCAGGACGATATTGTTCACGCCTTCCTCGATCAGCTCGACCATTTCTGCCGGCAGCAGCCAGCCCTCGCCCATCTTGACGCCGGGACTGATGATCTGCTGAGACAGCTTGCGCACCTTGTCAAATTCCATCGGCGGGCGGAAATGACCGTCCCGCTTGATCGTCTGAATCATGTCCTTCTGCTTGCCCAGCAGAAAACGATAAACCGCCTGCATGACCGCCGCGTTCTTCGGTGTGCGGCCATACAGCTGAAAGTCAATGATGCCGTTGTAAATGCAATACAGGCAGAAATCCAGCAACCCCGGCAGAACCGGCTCTGTTCCCTCTCCGAGCAGGAATTTTTCCAGATTGTTATTTCCCAGCGGCGAGAACTTGACGTATATCTCGCCTACAATGCCGACCTTTTTCTTGGAACCGAAATCCCTGAGTGCAATCTGCGCAAATCGCTTGCAGATCAGGATATACAGCATCTTTACATATTTGTAATGGATGAACCTGTCGCCCGCGAAATCGCCGGAGATCTTGCGCACCAGATCGTCCACCGCCTTATCGCAGTCGCCCTTGTTGACCTCGTATGGGCGGCACTGGTTATATATCTGCATGATAAAATCACCCAGCAGCAGACCATAGGCAACCTGAATAAACGCCTTCGGCGTCAGCTTAAAGCCCGGATTTGCATTCTTCTCCAGTCCGGAGAAATTGAGCGAGATGACCGGAATATAGCCAAAGCCGCTCTTAATCAGCGCTTTTCGCAGCAGGTGGATATAATTGGATGCCCGGCAGCCGCCGCCTGTCTGCGTAATCATCAGCGCGACCTTGTGCGTATCATATTTGCCTGATTCCAGCGCGTCAATAAACTGGCCAATCACCAGCAGCGCCGGATAGCAGGTATCATTGTGTACATTTTTGAGTCCGCATTCAGCGATCTGCGGTCCTTCGGTTTCCAGAACCTCCATCGTGTAACCATAGTTTTTCATAATAGAGGTAATCAGCTTAAACTGCACCGGCAGCATATTGGGGACGAGGATCGTATAATCGTCCTTCATGTCCTCTGTGAACGGTACATGCGGCAGCTCACGATTTTCCGGCATACTTTCTTCCCTCCTCTACAGCGGCGATCATGCTGCGGATGCGGATCTTCGCCGCGCCAAGGTTGTTGATCTCATCTATTTTCAGCTGCGTATAGATTTTCCCGCCTTCCTCTGTGATGGCGCGCATCTCGTCGGTCGTAATGGCGTCAATCCCGCAGCCAAAGGATACCAGCTGAATCAGCTGTGCATTCGGCTTGCCGACAGCCCAGTTCGCCGCTGCGTACATACGCGAGTGATAGGTCCATTGATTGAGCACATTCACCGTCGGCATATCTCCGAGCGGCGCCACCGCGTCCTCCGATACAATGACCATACCATAGGACTGGATGAGCCGGTCAATGCCATGATTGATCTCCGGATCAATGTGATACGGACGTCCCGCGATGACCGCGATATCCAGACCGTGCTCGTCGGCATACGCGATTGCCCGCTGCCCCTCTGCCGCAACGTCCGCATAAAAGCGGTCAAGCTCCGCATACGCATCCAGCGCCGCCTGTTTCACCATGCGCCTGTTGATATGCCTGTATTTCTTCACAAACACATCGTCCATCGTCTTGATAAAATCCTTCCGGCGCCCCAGCTCAACATACGGCATCATAAAGTCCATATCCTTGAGATGGTTCATATTCGCAATCAGCAGCTCCGGATAATACGCAACGACCGGACAGTTATAACAGTTCGCCGTGCGGTGCTCATCCAGGTTATACGTCATGCACGGATAGAAAATGGAATCCACGCCCTTGCTGAGCAGGTTTTCAATATGTCCGTGGATCAGCTTCGCCGGATAACATACGGTGTCGGACGGGATCGAATTCTGTCCGAGCGCGTACATCGAGCGCGTGGAAACGTCCGACAGCACGACTTCAAAGCCCAGCTCTGTCAGGAAGGTGTGCCAGAACGGCAGCAGCTCAAACATGTTCAGCCCGAACGGCAGTCCAATGCGCGCCTTGCCCGGTCTGCTCTTTTCCCGATACTCCTGCAGGCGATTCAGCTTATATTCGTACAGGTTGGGCAGCTTGAGTTTGTCTCCGCCGCCCAGCGGGCGCTCACAGCGGTTGCCGGAAATGAACCGGCGTCCGCCCGGGAACATGGAAACAGTCAGCGAACAGTGGTTGGTACACATGCCGCACTTCACTGTATTGGATTTATGCGTAAAGCCGCGCAGCTCCTCCAAAGAAATCAGCGAGCTGCTCTCCTTCTCATTCGCCTGCGCGTGCAGCGCAGCGCCATATGCGCCCATCAGACCGGAAATTGCCGGACGGGTCACATTTCTTCCGATCTCCATTTCAAACGAACGCAGGATCGCGTCATTCAGGAAGGTGCCGCCCTGCACAACGATATGTTTGCCAAGATCGTCCGGCGAATGTGCGCGAATGACCTTGTACAGCGCATTCTTGACCACGCTGACCGACAGACCGGACGAAATCGCGTCAATTCCCGCGCCGTCCTTCTGCGCCTGCTTGACGGATGAGTTCATGAACACCGTGCAGCGCGAACCGAGGTCGATCGGATGCTCTGCAAACAGTCCCAAACGGCAGAATTCTTCAATGCTATATCCCATAGAACGCGCGAACGTTTCAATAAACGAGCCGCAGCCGGAGGAACATGCCTCATTCAACGAAATATTATCAATGCAGTTGTTCGCAATCTTAAAGCACTTGATGTCCTGACCGCCGATATCAATGATAAAATCGACGTCCGGCTCAAAATAACGTGCGGCTTTAAAGTGCGCCATCGTTTCAACCAGACCGCAGTCCACGCCGAACGCATTCAAAATCAGCGCCTCGCCATAGCCTGTAACGGCGGAACCGGCAATCGTCACACGATCCCCGCACAGTTCATACAGCTGAAGCAGCTGTTCGCGTACAACATCAACCGGATTGCCCTTATTCGGGCTGTAATAGTTGTACAGCATCTGATGATCCTTGCCGATCAGCACGAGCTTGGTTGTCGTGGAGCCGCAGTCAATGCCGAGATAGGCCTTGCCGCTGTACATCGTGACATTTTCACGCATGATATCGCTGGAATTATGGCGGCGGCAGAAGTCTGCATATTCTTCCTCACTGCGGAACAGCGGTTCCAATGTTGCTGTCTGAATCGGCTCTCCGGCAGTCTTTTCCAGCGTATCCAGCAGCTCGTCATAGCTGTAGATCCGTCCTGCCGTGTCCTTTGCATAGCACGCCGCGCCCGCGGCAATCGCATACGGCGCCAGCGCCGGAAAATGCGCATGTTCATCCGACAGCTGCAGTGTCTCCTGAAACCGTTTCTGCAAGCCCTTAAAGAAGAACAGCGGACCGCCGAGGAACAACACGTCCCCCTTGATCTCACGTCCCTGCGCCAGACCGGTCAGCGTCTGATTGACCACCGCCTGAAAAATAGATGCCGCAACGTCCTCCTTGCGTGCGCCTTCATTGAGCAAAGGCTGGATATCGCTCTTGGCAAATACGCCGCAGCGTGATGCGATCGTGTAAATACGCTCCGCACCCATAGACAGACGGTCAAGCTCATCCGGCTGAACATCCAGCAGGATAGCCATCTGGTCAATAAAAGCACCTGTACCGCCAGCACAGGTTCCATTCATTCTTTCCTCCAACTGTCCGGTCAGAAATACGATCTTCGCATCTTCACCGCCCAGCTCGATTACAACATCCGCCTTTGGCACAAAGGTTCCAACACATTTCCGTGTTGCAAATACCTCCTGTACAAAGTCCACGCCGCTCGCTTTGGCAACACCCAGACCGGCAGAGCCGGTGATCGCCGCACGGATATCCGCGTCACCGATCACACGTTTTGCATCACGGAGCATTTCACATGCCTTTTCACGCACCTTGGAGAAATGACGCTCATACTTCTGATACAGAATTTCCAAACGGCCGGTCATTTTACTCTCGCCGGCCGCTACCAGTTTTACAGTTGTTGAACCAATATCAATTCCTAAAAATACATTCATACAATAACCTTTTTCCAATGTTCTGCCCGTAAAACGGGCAAAAAAAAGAATTGCTTATAAAACACCATTAACAGTATCTTAATCATTCTCGCGGAAATAGTCAACATTTCTCTGCATTCTTCCGCACAGATTTTATTTTTTTTACAAAAATGAAACACAATATCCACAATTTTGGGAATGTTTGTACTGCTTACGCAAACAGCCGGCAGCGTTTGCTGCCGGCTATAGATTGTAGAAAAAGTGAAATCTCATCGCATAGGATGCGGGGACTTCATCATGAGCTGTCAGCAGACAGCGGATTATAAATCCGTCATTTTTGGCGACATGCGCGTCAAAAATGACACA
>CAYNPX010000083.1:0-7735 GCA_964399205.1 uncultured Butyricicoccus sp. | reverse complement strand
GGAATGCAGCAGGAAATTCCGGAAAGCACCGATGATGCCGCTGTAGAAGCCACCGATGAAAGCACCAGTATGAAAGGCATCAAGGCCAGTGGAAATCTGGCGATAAACGGCGGTACGTTTACCATTGACTCCGCCGATGACAGCATTCATTCCAATGCTTCCATTGCTGTCAATGCAGGCAGCTTTGCGCTTGCGACCGGCGACGACGGCTTCCACGCGGATGAGACACTAACGATTCAGGACGGTTCCGCCATCACAATCACGGAAAGCTATGAGGGACTGGAAGGTCTTACCATAGATATCTCCGGCGGAGAGATCTCCATCGTTGCCACGGATGATGGGATCAATGCCGCGGGCGGCGCCGACTCCAGCGGTATGGGCGGCAGAGATAACAAGTTTGGCGGTGAAGGAGGATTCTCTTCCTCCGGCGGCAGTCTGACCATTTCCGGCGGCAGCATTGATATCCACGCCTCCGGTGACGCGATTGATTCCAACGGTACGCTCTCCATGACCGGCGGCTCCGTCACGACATCCGGTCCAAATATTGGAGATACCTCTATACTGGACTATGGATCCACCGGAACCATCAGCGGCGGCACATTCATCGGTACCGGCGGCACCAGTATGGCGGAAAACTTCAGCTCTGATTCCACACAGGGCGCTATCATGGCGTCGGTAGGGAACCAGACGGCAGGCACTACAGTCACTCTGAAGGACGAAGACGGAACTGTACTCTTGACAAGAGAAACAGATCAGGACTTCTCCTGTGTGATTCTCAGCTGCTCCGATATCGTGCAGGGCAGCACATATACGCTTGTCGTCGGTTCGTCCGAGACATCTATTACCATGGACAGTCTGGTCTATTCCAACGCCGAAGGTATGGGCGGCATGGGTGGAAACCAGCCTGAAAATACAGGCGGAGGAATGCGCGGCGGCGGCAAACAACCGTAAGAACGAATTTGCAGGGGTTGCCGGATCGGCAGCCCCTTTCTCATACCGGAAGGAGGTAAACAATGGAACAGAGACGAATTGCGTTAATACCGGCATACGAGCCGGATAATCGCTTTCCGGAACTGGCGAAAGAAGTCTCCCTTGCGGGATTTCAGCTCATTGTCGTGGATGACGGGAGCGGTTCCCAATATGCGGAATTATTCCAAAAAGTCAAACAATATGCAGTTGTTTTGACACACAGCAAGAACTGCGGAAAAGGCTGTGCGCTGAAGACCGGTCTGACCTATATTCAAGAACATTTTTCGGATGATGACACGATCGTCACAATGGACTCCGATGGGCAGCACACGGTCAGGGATGCGCACAGGCTATGCAGCTACGCGGAAAAACATCCGGATTCTTTGGTTCTTGGCAGCAGGGCGCTGAAGGAGAATGTCCCTCTGCGCAGCCGGTTTGGAAATTCCGTAACCCGTTTCGTATTTCGGCTGACCACAGGGCTTTCTGTTCATGATACGCAGACTGGGCTGCGGGCCTTTGGCTGTGAGCTTGTTCCGTTTCTCCTCTCCATTTCCGGACAGCGGTATGAATACGAGATGAATGTCCTTCTGGCATGTGCAAAAAATCAAATCCCTGTTGATGAGCTGGAGATTGAAACCATCTACATGGATAACAACGCGGGTTCCCATTTTGATACGGTAAAGGACTCCTTTCGCGTATACAAAGAGATCCTGAAATTCTCGGCATCCTCCTTTATCAGTTTTTTGGTGGACTACAGCCTGTATTCACTCCTGTTGATTCTGACGGGAAACCTGACTGCATCCAACATCGGCGCAAGGGTCGTCAGCGCTACTGTCAATTATACGGTCAATCGAAAACTCGTATTTCAGAGCAAGGCTGGCATCGCACGCTCCGCCGGTCAATATTTTTTGCTGGCAGCGGCGATTCTGGCGGGCAACACCCTCGTACTGCATATTTTGTCTGATGGGCTGGGGGTGAACCGTTATCTGGCCAAACTGATAACAGAGCTTTTATTCTTTACGATCAGCTGGCTGATTCAGCACTTTATTATTTTTCGCAGGAAAACGGAGGCGGATTGATGAGGAAGCATCTATGGGCTGTCTGTTATTCGATCCTCCTGATTGCGTTCACCGCTTATATGGCGCTGGACACCTTTGTGCTTACCAGAGTCTATTCTGTTGTGGACGACGCGCAGGATAACAGCGTTTCTCCTTCCGAAACGGAACAGCAGGATACCGGATCAAAGCAGGAAAACGATTCCCAAACGGAGTCCGCTGATCAGACGGAATCCGGTAACGTGACCGTGACCGAGACCTCCTATGACGATGAAAATATCGGTATTACACTTACGGAATATCGGGAATATGATACCTCCATCTATGTGGCGGATGTCACCTTATCCTCTCCGGAATATCTGAAAACCGCGTTTGCACAGGACAGCTATGGGAAGAACGTCACCGCAAAGACGTCCGTCATCGCTTCTGACAATGATGCCATTTTAGCGATCAACGGAGATTATTACGGTGCACAGGAAAATGGCTATGTTTTGCGGAACGGTATGATTTACAGGGAGGAAGCGGATCGCGGACAGGAAGATCTGGCTATTTATGCAGATGGCGGCTTTGAAATCATCAACGAAAACGATGTTTCCGCGGAGACTCTGCTGGAAAACGGCGTCGTGCAGATTTTATCCTTCGGTCCCGCTCTGGTACAAAACGGCATTGTTTCCGTCTCAGACGGCGAAGAAGTGGGAAAGGCCAAGGCCAGCAATCCCCGCACCGCGATTGCCATGGTGGACGATCTGCATTACCTGTTCATCGTATCGGACGGACGTACAGACGAGAGCGAAGGGCTGACCCTCCATGAGCTTGCCGAATTTGCCCGGGGGCTTGGTGCGCAGATTGTCTACAATCTGGACGGCGGAGGCTCCTCCACTATGGTCTTCAATGGGGAAGTCATCAATCAGCCGACCTCCAGCGGACGAAGCATCAGAGAAAGGAGCGTGAGCGACATTGTCTATATTGGTTACTAAGAAGGATCCGAAGGCTTTCAGGCGATGGGAGTTCTCCTATCTTCTGGTATCCCTGTTTTGTTTGCTGTTCGGCGCAGTATACGAGCGATTCAGCCACGAAGTCTACTCCGGGTTTATGTTGTATGCTTTTGCTGTCCCGTTGATTGGCGGCACATTTCTTTGCTTCCTGCTGGATCAATACAGCAGACATTGGATGCCTGGTCAGTTAATCCGAAACCTCTACAACTCCGGTATAGCCACACTGACTGTCGGATGCATTTTTCAGGGAATACTGGAAATCTACGGAACCACGAACAGACTGATGATGGTGTATTGGATTGTTGGTTTTTGCTTTACTGCCATAGCGGCTGTGGGGTATCTGTTTTCGGTTCTTTGGTGCAACAGACAGAAGCGATAATCGCAGCCGTGCAGCGGAGAAATTTGCATGAACTGGAAGGGAAAATCATGTTTATATCCTTTTAGCGAATGATCTCTGCGCAAGACTTTCGGCAAAATACCAAAAAAAGACTGCGAAAATCAAGTAAAATTTGGATATTTGGCAGAAAGCGCATGGTATTTCCAATAAACCTATTGACATACTAGGTAATTGAGACTATAATAAACGAAAAGTTTAAGAAATCTATCAAAAGGAGATGTAAGTGATGACCAGATCTATTGCTGGCAGGTTCTATTCTTTCGCGTGTTGTCGAATGCTGTGCTCTCGGGAATGCTATGTGGCTGGGACGCAGCCCTGCTTGTTTGCGCCTCAATACGATATATAGCTTTTGCTGGCTCATCTGTCGTCTGCCATTTTCCCGGGAGTTTGTTTGAAGCTTCCGGTTTTTTATTTGTCCGAACCGGAGCAGCTGCATATCGTTTGAAAGGAAAAATGCTAAAAATGATTGAGATACGAGATCTTTCTAAAAAATTTCCTTCTCCGAATGGAGATTTTGACGCGCTGAAAGCGATCAATCTGACGATTCCGGATGGTGAGATTTTCGGTATTATTGGTATTAGTGGGGCGGGGAAATCCACATTGGTTCGGTGTATGAATCTGTTGGAGGCACCCACATCCGGACAGGTTTTGGTGGATGGAAAAGACATCACGCAGCTTGGCAGAAAGGAACTTCTCGCTTTAAGGCGGCATACGGGGATGATTTTTCAAAAGTTCAATCTGCTGATGCAGCGTCCGGTCATCGGAAATGTCATGATTCCGATGGAAATTGCCGGCGTGCCAAAGGCGGAACAAAGGACAAAAGCCATAGAACTGTTGGATTTGGTGGGGCTGTCTGACCAGAAAGAGAAATACCCTTCTCAGCTGTCGGGCGGACAGCAACAGCGTGTATCCATCGCGCGGGCATTGGCAAATGACCCAAAAGTGCTGCTATGTGATGAGCCTACATCCGCGCTGGATCCGTTGACAACAAGCTCCATATTGGATCTGTTGAAAGAGATCAATCAAAAGCTGGGAGTGACCATTGTGATAATTACTCATCAGATCGAGGTTGTGCAGAGAATTTGCGGACGTGTGGCAGTGATCGACCATTCGACGATTGCGGAACAGGGACTGACAAGCGAAGTATTTGCGAATCCACAAGCTACGATCACAAAGCAGCTGTTGGGAAAGGAGGACTGGAATGTCTGAAACAATCCTCGCCTTTGGGAACCGATATGGCCAGATACTGCTTGACGGCACGATTGACACGCTCGTCATGACTCTGTGTGCGACCTTCTTTGCTTACTTGCTCGGACTCCCGCTTGGCATTTTGCTGATTGTCACCCGCAAGGGCGGCATCTGTGAAAAAAGCTGGGTATACCGTGCCATTGATTGGATCGTTAATATCGGGAGAAGCCTGCCGTTTATCATTTTGATGGTTCTTATCATGCCTGTCACAAAGGCTGTAATGGGAACCAAACTGGGTGTGCGCGGCGCTATATTTCCTCTTGTAGTGGCGGCAGCCCCGTTTATAGCCCGTATGGTCGAGACGGCACTGGCGGAAATCGATTCCGGCGTGATCGAGGCCGCCCAGGCGATGGGAGCTAACCGTCTGCAGATTATATGGAAGTTTTATTTGCCGGAGGCATTGCCTTCCTTGATACGTGGCGGTTCCATCAGCCTGATTACTGTACTGGCATATACAGCCATTGCAGGAGCGATCGGAGCCGGAGGGCTTGGCGATATTGCCATCCGCTACGGTTACAACCGATATGAATTTGACGTACTTATCGTAACTGTCATACTTCTCATCATTTTGGTGGAGGTATTACAGACAATCTTTAATGTGATTTCCCGAAAAGCGGACAAGCGCATTAGCAAATAAACACTGATCTCATCGCAAAGGGGGCGGATCGAAATAACTGAAAGGAATGCAGAGGAGATGCTTGCTCTTAATTTTGAACGGCTTGTGCGGCAAAATTACCGTTTTGACCGATGTCGGCTGTTCCGTTTCAACCATTTTACTTGATTCATTGATTTTAGAAAGGGGATTATTATGAGTTTTGAACCTTTGGAGTGGGGCGCTTTCATATTGACACTGGTTTTCTTCGCCCTGCTGTATTATCTTCAAAAAAAGAAAGGGTGGGATTTTGGTGTCTGCACCATTTTGGCGACGGCTCTCGGCATTGTGGTTGGACTGGTCTTTAAAGGACACTATACCTATTATTCCGCTTTTGGCACTGTGTACACCCACGTGATTTCCGCTATCGTAATTCCACTGCTGATATTCAGCATTATTTCCAGCATTACCCATCTTGGAACGTCAATCCATCTCAAAAGCATTGGCTGGAAAACGGTTGTGTTTTTGCTGCTGAATACGCTGACAGCCAGTGTAATCACATTGATTGCTTCCATTTTAACCAACATTGGCACGGGATTTTCTTATGAACTGGCGACGGATTATGAGGCTGCCGAAGTACCGACAATCATCGACACGTTGGTTTCGTTATTCCCTCAGAATCTGGCATCCCACTGGGTCAATGGAGAAGTCGTTCCCATTGTCATCTTCCTGATTTTGGTAAGTATCGCGTTTAATAAGCTTTCAGCGGAAAATCCGGAGGAGGTAGCGCCCTTTCAGGCATTCATCAATGCCGGCGATAAAGTGATGGGAAAAGTGGTCAACATTGTGATTTCTTTCACGCCCTATGCGGTTCTTTCGCTGATTGGACGCGCGGTAAGCCGGAACGCTCTGAGCGATTTGCTGCCACTTTTCAGTGTACTCATTCTTGCCTATATACTGTGCGCCATCCAGCTGTTTGTCGTAGAGGGAATCCTGCTGCGAGTCATTGGAAAATTGAACCCGATTCCCTTTTTTAAGAAAATTTGGCCTGCCGGTGTGGTCGCTTTTACCTCGCAGAGCAGTGTCGGCACAATTCCGGTTACCGTCACACAGCTGAAAAAGATGGGTGTCAACAGTGACATTGCTTCTTTTGTAGCTACTTTGGGTGCAAACCTCGGTATGCCGGGGTGCGCGGGAATGTGGCCGGTTTTATTGGCTGTGTTTGCCGTCCACATTCTTGGCATTTCCTACACGCCGCTCCAATACGTATTCCTGATTGTTTTGGCACTCGTTGTGGCTGTGGGCAGCGTTGGCGTCCCGGGAACGGCTACTATCACAGCGACGGCGCTTTTTGTTGCAGCCGGACTTCCGGTTGAAGTGATTGTGTTAGTCACACCGATTTCCAGTATTGTTGACATGGCCCGGACTGCGACCAATGTGGTCGGAGCGGCGACTGCCGCAACCCTGGTTGCCGCAACAGAAACCGATCAGCTTGATTTAGAGGCTTATCAATATTCAGAAAAAGATGCCGTTCCAAATAAAGCGGCGAGATAAACGGACAAGAGGAACTGATACCATGAAAAAATTATCTGCTGTTTTGCTTTCTTTTATAATGATGCTTTCTCTGGCGGCCTGCGGGAGCGGCGCCGCTTCCGACACATCAGATACATCAAGCGACGAGCCATCCGCAGAGGCATCTGCCGTGAACGGCTCCGGTTCTGCGGAGACTTCCGGAGAGACTGTGACGCTCCGCGTCGGCGCGTCTCCCACGCCTCATGCTGAAATACTGAACTTTGCAAAGGATATTTTGTCCAGTGAATACAATATTGATCTGGAGATTGTCGAGTACAGTGATTATGTGGTTCCAAACACAGCTGTGGATGAGGGCGAGGATGATGCGAACTATTTCCAGCATACGCCTTATCTTGACACCTTCAATGAGGATAATGGCACCAATCTGGTCAGCGTGGCGAAGATACATTATGAGCCGTTTGGATTATACTCCAATACGGTGACTGATGTAGCTGATCTGCCGGATGGTGCAGTCATAGCAATTCCAAACGATGGCTCGAATGAAGCGCGTGCGCTCTATCTGTTGGAAGCAGAGGGGCTTATCACGCTTGACCATGACGCGGGCTTTAATGCGACTGTGCTGGATATTACGGACAATCCGAAAAACTTAACATTCCAGGAAGTGGCCGCTGAGATGGTGGCACGTACCCTTGATGATGTTGACGGGGCGATTGTGAATGGAAATTATGCGTTGACGGCGGGGCTTGACATTGCGGACGCAATTGCTACAGAAGCTGCCGATTCGGAATCCGCTCAGACCTATGCCAATGTCATCGTGGTAAAGGAAGGAAATGAGGACAATGAAGCGATCAAGGCTTTGGTTGAAGTTATGACCAGCGATGCCGTTCGGGACTACATTGAGGATACCTATAATGGTGCTGTCGTGCCGGTTTTCTGAGGCATAAAA
>CAYNPX010000082.1:0-7808 GCA_964399205.1 uncultured Butyricicoccus sp. | reverse complement strand
TGTCGACATGCTCAGCGGCGCCGCTCCGCGCGGACGCCGCCGTATCCTGCTCACGCCGGATACACCACGCAGTAGTAATCCGCCGCTTCCGCAAGCGCGGAAAGCGGACACTGCACGATGCCGGTCGTATCTGTCTGTGTGATATATGTCTTGCGCACATCATTTTCCGTCCACTTGCTGCCGTAGGAATAGCTGTCCACGATGGTCGCGGTCGAACCGTCCACGCGCAGCAGGCACAAAAAATGTCCGTTATTCGCCAGCAGCCTGCTGTATTTGCTGCCGCTGACCTTGCCGTTCGTGTGGATGATCGCCATCGCGCCATTGCGCACATCGGAAAATACCGCGTTATCGTCGGACGATTGCACAAAAGAAAATCCGCCGTATCTGCTGCACATCGCACTTACGAGCGTATTGATATCCGTTCCGCCGTTGTAGCGCGCGCCCGTATCCACCGCGATCTGCGCAATATCCGGAATCGCCGCGTTCCAGCCGAGCAGATTATTGCCGAGGTTGCACACGCTGGCAGGTCCGCAGCCGCTGCTGGAAATGGTCGCGTTTTGCGGCTTGCCCTCCGCCGTGACATAGGGATAGTCCGAATACCACAGCTGCTGCGCGGCGAAGCAGGCTGTCACGGCGCTGACACCATTGCTGTCATAGCCGCTGAACACCTTCTGTCCATCTGTCATAGCATACGCGCTGACGGTATACGCATAGCGCACGCCGGTCACAACGCCGGTGTCCAGCCAGCTGCATGTGTCCGTCTGTGCCAGCGGCGTCCAGCAGCTCTCGTCTGACGCTCTGCGGTAGAGCACATAGCCCTCCGCGCCATCGACCGGCGACCATGTCACCTCGATGCGGTCAAAGCGGTCTGACGTCGCCTGCCCGAGCTGCGGCGCAGCGATCTCCGGCGCGGCTGCGTCCGCGCAGACAAGATCGCGGTACAGGAATGAAACGATCTGCGCCCTGTTGCATGTGTCGTCCGGGGAAAACGCATTGTTCCCCGTGCCGCCGGTCACGCTGTTCCTGTTTGCCCATTGCACCGCGCTGTAATAGTATGATTCCATGCTGATATCATAAAAATATGATGTCCCTGCTGTGTCCTGATCTTCCGCGCCGCCCTTCTCCGAAGTCTGCGGGCTGCCCGCCGCGCGCCACAAAAACGTGACCGCCTCCGCGCGGGTACAGCTCGCCTCCGGCGAAAACGTCGTGTCCGATGTGCCCGACGCGATGCCCTTGTGCGCAGCCCATTGCACCGCGTCATAATAATAGGCGTCCGCGCTGACATCCGTAAACGCATCCGTGTACGTGTCCGGCTTCTCGCTGCCGTAGGCGCGCCACAGCAGGGTCACGATCTGCGCTCTGGTACATACGTCCTCCGGCGAAAATGTCGTGTCCGATGTGCCGACGCTCACGCCGCTGCCGGCCGCCCATGACACGGCGTCATAGTAATACGCGCTGTCATCAACATCCGAAAAACCGCTGCCTGCGGCGGGCTGTGCCGCCTCCGCCGTCATTCCCGCGGAACAAAGTGTCGCTGCCGCAAGCAGCAGCCCTGTCATCCGTTTCTTTCTCATATGTTGTCTTGGCGCAGCCCCCTGCTGCATAAAAACCTCCTGTTGTCAATAGATTCCCCATATGGAACAATCCGGCCTTCCGCACAAGAAAGCCGGATCGTCTTTATGATTGTGCTCAATTAAAGAACTTGTCGTGTACCGCACGTACCGCGCGCGGTACGTCCTCCTCGTTGATGAGAACGGATATTTTGATCTCAGAGGTGGAAATCATGCGGATGTTGACCTGTGCGCTGGCAAGCGCGTCGAACATCTTTGCCGCAACGCCCGGCGTCGAGGTCATGCCCGCGCCGACGACCGAAACCTTCGCAATGTCCGACTGGTAGGTGATGTCCTCACATTGCAGCTTCTCCCTGTTCTTCTCCAGCAGCTCGACTGCCGCGTCCAGCTGATCTCTCGATACGGTAAAGCTGATATCCTTGGTGCCGTGGCGGCCGATGGATTGCAGGATGATATCAATGTTGATGTTGTTCCTGCCCAGCAGGGAAAACAGGCGGAATGCCTTGCCCGGCTCATCCGGCAGACCGATCACAGCAATTCGTGCTGTATTTTTATCGCAAGCGACACCGCTTATCATCATCTTTTCCACAGAAGTAACCTCCTTGACTTTGGTTCCCGGATTTCTCGTGAGGCTGGAAATAACCTCAAGATCAACGTTATATTTCTTCGCCAATTCAACCGAGCGGTTGTGCAGAACCTGTGCGCCCAGCGAAGCCAGCTCCAGCATTTCGTCATATGTGATCTCATCCAGCTTTTTCGCTGTCTCGACAACGCGCGGGTCGGCGGTGTATACGCCGTCAACATCGGTATAGATCTGGCACAGATCCGCGCCCAGCGCCGCCGCGATGGCAACCGCTGTGGTATCCGATCCGCCGCGTCCAAGGGTCGTGATGCTGTCGTGGCTGTTGATGCCCTGGAAGCCGGCGACGATGACGATGCGTCCGCGCTTCAGCAGAGTGCGGATGCGCTGCGGTTCTACCGTGTGGATGCGGGATATGCCGTAATTCAGGTCGGTCTTGATGCCGGCCTGCCATCCGGTCAGGCTGGTCGCGTGGAAGCCGAGCTTGTTGATCGCCATTGCCAGCAGCGCCATGGAAATCTGCTCGCCTGCGCTCAGCAGGACATCCATCTCGCGGGCTGGCGGATTATCCGAGATCTCAGCAGCCTTTTCGATAAAATCATCGGTGGTGTCGCCCTGCGCGGATACAACAACGACGACCTGATTGCCGGCCTCAGCTGTCTTCGTTACAATGTCGGCAACATTGAAGATACGTTCGGTGTTCGCAACCGACGTACCGCCAAATTTCTGCACAATTAAAGCCATGTGCTACGTTCCTCCTAAAGTGTTTCCCGCATCATATGCGGGTCAGGTTTTCTATGACATCCGGAAAGTGCGCCTTTCCGGAATCAATCGCATCCTTCTACCGTCGCGCCGACCTCGTCGCACGCAAGCAGTACCGGCTTCCACGTCGGGAAGCGATCCGCAAAATACATGCAGGCGCGGCTGTAATAGGTCTTATCCTCCTTATCCACCATTGCGATGATGGTCGGTCCGGCGCCGGAAAGGAAAGTTCCCAGTGCGCCCAGCCCGTTCGCGCTTTTGACGACCTCCTCGCCGTCGGGGATCAGACCGAAGCGGTACGGCTGGTGCAGGCAGTCTCCGACTGCCGCGCTCAGATTATGCAGGTTGCCCGTGACGAGCGAACCGGTCAGCAGCGCCGCGCGCGACAGATTGAATACCGCATCCTTATGCGGGATGGTCTGCGGGAGCGCCTGACGGGCTGTCTCGGTCGCCAGCTCAAAGCCGGGGATAAAGGCGACAAAATCCACCTTGTCCGCGATTGGCACGCGCACGCTCCACACCTTGCCGTATTCCAGCAAGGAAGTGCAGAAGCCGCCCAGGATCGCGGGCGTAGAATTGTCCGGGTGCCCCTCGATCGCCGCCGCGAGATCAATGATATTCTCCTGATGCAGCGGATTGCCCAGCAGCGCGTTCGCGCCGATCAGACCGGCAACCGTGCACGCGGACGACGAGCCGAGTCCGCGCGTCTGCGGGATGCTGCAATCCTCAATCAGCCGCAGACCGGGCATCGGCGCGCCGCAGATATCATACACCTTTTTCGCGCACTGGTAAACAAGATTTGTTTCATCATCCGGAATATTTTCGCCGTTTTTCGCGGAAATGTCAATGCGGTCGCATTCCTCCATGTAAAAACGGTTGTATAAATTGAGCGCGATGCCGATGGAATCAAAGCCCGGACCCATATTCGCGCTCGTTGCAGGGACTGTTACCGCGATCATAGCGCTCACAGCAGACGCATACAGCCTGCCACAGTGCCGAGCGCTGCCGCTGCCTGCTTCATCTGTTCGGTAGTGAGTTCGCCGGTAATGCACGCGGCTTCATCGGCAGCTGCCGCCTCCAGCAGCGTACAGCCCGCAAATGTATCCGTCAGCCGTGCCTGCGCATCCGCGCCGGACAGGCGGACATACCACTGCGATGCGAAATCATCCAGCGGGCGCAGCAGGTTCCTGCTGCCGTCGCCCCAGCCGATATTGCGGCGCCGCATATGATGGCGCACGCTGTCAATCATATCCGCAACGACTGCGGAAGCGGTCGCCAGCTTGCCCGCGCCCTGACCGTAGAACATGGAGTCACCCAGCATGTCGCCGGTCACCATGATCGCGTTGAATACGCCGTCCACACACGAGAGCAGGCTGGACTTCGGGACGAAATGCGGTGCGACAAAGGCATAGAACGTGCCGTCCTCCTGCAGCACGGCGCGGCCGAGCAGCTTGACAACGCAGTTCGTCTGCGCGGCATACGCAACGTCCTGCAGCGTGATTTTGGAAATGCCCTCTGTTTCCACCTGTTCTGGATAAACATGATCGCCATAGGCGATATCAGACAGGATGCAGATCTTGCGGCAGGCGTCCACGCCGTCTACATCGGCAGACGGATTGGCCTCGGCGTAGCCCTTCTCCTGCGCTTCCTTGAGCGCCGCGTCGAATGTCAGACCCGCGTCGATCATGCGGGTCAGGATATAGTTTGTCGTGCCGTTCAGGATGCCGGCGATCTGCGTCATATGGTTTGCCGTCAGGCATTGCAGCATCGGACGGATGATCGGGATGCCGCCGCCGACAGATGCCTCAAACAGATAATTGACCTCCTGCTCCCTTGCAATTTTCAGCAGCTCCGCGCCATGACACGCCACCAGCTCCTTGTTGGAGGTGACGACATGCTTGCCTGCCAGCAGGCAGCGCTTGGTAAATTCATAGGCAGCGCCCTTGCCGCCCATCGTCTCTACGACCAGTCTGACCTCCGGATCGTTTTCGATCACAGAAAAATCCTTTATGAACTTCTCCTGATACGGCGCATCCGGAAAATCACGCAAATCGAGAATGTATTTTACTTCAATGGCCTCCCGCGCATTCTTCGCTACGACCTCCGCATTGCGTTCCAATACCTCATATACACCGGAGCCAACTGTGCCGAACCCCATAATCGCGGCTTTAAACATCGTAATTCTCCTCCTCTTTCTATCTGGCGGTCATTCTCTGGCAAGGATCTCGATGCGGCTCACGCCGCGGATCTCCTGTATCTCCGCCATCAGTTGTTCCACGGAACGATCCATACCTCCAGTCCGCGCGGCAATGGTCACAGCAGCCTGCCCATTGACCGGTATCGACTGATTGATCGTTAAAATATTTGCGCCTGAACGGGCAAAAACAGAAAGGATTTCAGATAAGACACCCGCTTCGTCGGACACCATCAGGCTGAACGTGATGATGCTCTGCGTCGCCGCTTCAAACAGCGGCTTGATGCCGTCCTTGTATTTATAATACGCGCTGCGGCTCAGTCCGACCTTCTGTGTCGCTTCGCCAACCGTGCGTATATCCCCGTTTTGCAGGTAACGATTGACCTGCGCCACCTTGAGAAATACCTCCGGCAGCAGGGACGAGTCCACAATATAATATTTCGGCTGCTGCTCCATCGCTGTCCGATCGCTCCCTTCCGAACGGTTTTGACGTTGTGTCTTTCTCCGAAAAACATTTGTTTTTTACAGCATTGCTATCATACCACAAAAGGCTTCGCATTGGCAAGCCCTTTCCATACAAAAACCGTACATTTTTCGCGGAGATATCGAACATTTTTTTGTGATTTAGCGGAACAATGGGGGGAGGGGACAGGTGCGGTAAATTTGGCGCGCAAAAAAAATTTTTCCGAAGGGTGTCCCGAAACCGCATCCTCATTCGTTATAATAGTTGAACAGACAAAAACAGTCTGACCGGAAAGACAAAAAAAGGAGGGGAATCTATGCTGGTTTATCTGTCTATGATAGAAGACGGCGAAGCGCGCTCCAAGTTTGAAACCATTTATCACGCCTATAAAGGATTGATGTTTTATGCGGCAAACCGCATTTTAGACAACTCGCAGGATGCGGAGGATGTCGTTCATCAGGCGTTTTTAAAAATCATTGATATTTTGGAACAAATCCCGGAAGCAAGCTGTCCGCAAACGCGCAGCCTGGTTGTAACGATTACCGAGCGTAAAGCGCTCGACATCTACCGCAAACGCAAACGGCGAACGATTCTTCCTATTGACGAGGAAAATATGCAGACCGCTATACCGACCGAAATAGACGGCATTGCGCAGTCATCCGCCATTGCGCAGGCAATTGCCGCGCTGCCGCCGAAATACCGCGCGCTGCTGCTGCTGAAATATGACAACGGTTATACAGAAAAGGAAGTTGCGCACATCATGGGAATGAGTGAAGCCAATGTCAAAAAAACCATCCAGCGTGCAAAAGCCAAGCTGCAAACGCTTTTAGAAGAAATGGGGGTAGAACCATGAAACTGACAGATGAGCTGCTGTATCAATATGCCGGCGAAGCGCGCGACCTCTGGCTATCCACGCTGCCGCAGCGCGATGCCGTCCCCGAACACTGCTTTTCACGCCGGTTTATCCGAAAAATGAACCGGCTGCTCCGGCAGCAGCGCCGCTCACCATATATGCGGCGTATCATACACTATACCCGCAATGCCGCAATTTTTGCGCTTGCGTTAATCGGTGTGACGTTTGCCGGATTGATGACGGTGGAAGCATATCGCGGCGCGATCATTGACGTCATTACAGATAAGCTGTCAAACATTCTGACATTTGAATATTCCTCTCCGATTCACGAGGAAAATGCAGAGTTTGTAGACATCGAACTGCATTACATGCCGGAAGGAATGGCGGAAAATGAACTGGGCTTTTTTGAAACCACAGTTGACCGCCATCGGCAATTTGAAGACGGCAAAGGTGGGATTATGGAATTGAACGAATGGTTAATCAGTGCGGATCGGGATTTTTCTGTCGGTATGTTAACAGAAGACATGATCGCGGAAGAACAGTTCCTCATCGGCAGCGAACAGGCGACGATGATTACACGGAAGGACGACACCAGTTCGACCGGCATCGGCGTATCTGTGATGTGGACACATGGCGACGTCGCCTATGCGTTCTATACCAACCTGTCCGCCGAGGAAGCGAAGAAAATCGTTTTGCATATCGAATATCTGCCCTATGACGCGGAAACGGCTAAGGCAAAACGCGCCGCGCAGGATGCGGAAGCGAAAGCCTACGCAGATGCACTCGAACGGGAAGCGGAATTGCTTGAACAGCAAAAGCCTGCACTGATGGAAGAATGGGGAATGAATTTCACCGAAGAAGAAGTCAATGCCGCTATCGCTGTTGCCCAGCAATATTATAAAGAATGGTCTGAAGAAGATCTTGATCCGGAACTGCTTTATCCGGAAGAATATTCCAGGGCAAAGCAATTTCAGGCGTGGTTGAAGCAGGGCGTGGATATCGTATATGACAAGGAAACGGCATTTTCTTATGTCAACGGCTCTAGCGCAAAGGCTCAAATTGAGCAGCAAGGCGCTGGTACATTGATTATATTGACGGTTACCATACCGGCTGCATCGGATTATCAGGGAGATCGGCGTATCACGCTTACGCGGGAGAATGCACAATCCGAATGGACATTCTTGACAGAAGGACCGAATGTATAACGAGTTCTTACCAACTGAATGTGCCGATGCTGTCTAAAAAGCAATATCGGTGTATTTAAAAATTTTTGAAAAATTTTTAAATAAAGTGTCCCGAAATCGTCCGCTCAATCGTTATTGAGGATAACTTCATACTCAAACGCCGTAATGTAAATCCGGCGCGCAAAAGCGCCCCGCGGGATA
>CAYNPX010000081.1:0-7811 GCA_964399205.1 uncultured Butyricicoccus sp. | reverse complement strand
ATATATTATATTGATTTTGATCAGGCAAAGGCAACGGTAAATGGGCGGGAACAGCCTTTCACGCCGACAGAGCTTCGGTTGCTGTATGAGCTGCTCTCCCATGCCGGGCAGTTATTAACCTATGATATTTTGCTGGAACGATTATGGGACAGCGGGGGCCAATTCGTTGACAGGCATGCACTTGCTGTCAATGTCAATCGATTGCGTAAAAAAATTGAAGATGAAAATCATAAATATATTTCGAATGTTTATGGGATGGGATATCAATGGCTGGACTGATTATGCTAACAATCTGTGCTGTTGTTACAGCGATTCTTTTGGCATGGAAGCTGCGGAAACTCCAACATGCGGTATATTCTTTTGCAGATCAATTCGAGCAGGCTTTGGACTGTATTTTATCTGAAAAAGAGGTTATAGGATTAGAAGAAATAGAGGATACACTCTGGGGAAGGATCAGTGAAAAGCTCCAGCGAGTTGCTCACGTTTCGAAACAAAAAAATACAGAAATATGGAAAGAGAAACAGCAAATCAAAGAATTGGTTTCCGACATTTCCCATCAGACCAAAACGCCGATTGCCAATATAAAGGTTTATTTGGAAATCCTGCAGGCAGAAGCATCGTCTGCACGTGAGAGAGAATTTTTAAGTAATATGGAACGTCAGACAGAAAAACTGGTTTTTCTGTTACAAAGCATGATAAAAATGTCACGGTTAGAAACCGGAAGTATTCAGATTCAGCAGCAAGAAGCGGAATTGATTGATACATTGGAACATGCTGTTGCAGCAATTGTTCCAAAAGCGGAGAAAAAGCAGATTCGATTATCTGTAGACTGCGATACACAAATAAAGCTGTTTCATGACCCAAAGTGGACAGAAGAAGCTGTCTTTAATTTGCTGGATAATGCCGTGCAATATACAGAACCAGGCGGAAGTATCCATCTTTCTGTGACCGGACAGGAACTGTTTACCAAAATCAGTGTACAGGATACAGGAAAAGGCATCGCACAGGAACGTCAGGCGCAAATATTCACCCGGTTCTATCGGGAACCGGAGGTGCATGACATAGAAGGAATCGGCATCGGACTATATCTGACCAGACGGATTGCAGAGCTGCAAGACGGATATGTTGAAGTGCACTTCATATCGGGACAGGGTTCAGAATTTCGATTGTATCTGCCCAATGAATCGTCACAATATTGAGATAATTGAAAATTGAGAGCAGTTTGTGATTTTTATGCGGTATGCTTACCTCAGTAACAAACAAGGAGGCATTTCTTATGGAAGCGGTAAAAACACAGCATTTGAAAAATATTATCAGCTCGGAAAAAATACCGTCAAGGCACTCGATGGATTCAGATTTGATTATCAACAATGATACCATGCAGATGGAACCGCAGGACCAATGGAAGACGCTGATTGATGATGCCTTTTTGAACAAATTGCAGCAGAACCCGGGCGTACGTGAGCTGCACCCGATCGTCAATGCACAGATCATCATACCGTGGGAAGCTGGTTTTTTGGACGATTGGATGCGCGAATTTTATGATATGTGGATGGATGATGACTACGACCGGGAGGATTATCAGCAGCATCCGGAAAAATATAGCTCGTTTCTGGTGGGAATTGACGAGCAGCAATTTCAGGCGCTGAATGCCACATTGGAACAGCCAGTGGACGAAGCGGATTTCCTTTCGGGGAATGCGTGTATTTTATATACTAACTGGCTGCAGCTGGATAAAACAAAGACGATTGGAAAACCCATTTCCTTTTATCTGGATGGATAGGACGATCAGATGTTTCAGATGACGATTCAGGGAACGACAGAGGATACCTATTATGCAAATCTGTTGGGAACTACGCCGACGATGATCGTCAGCGACCGCTTTGTCAGGGGAATTGTTGAGCATCCTTATGTATCCAAGGTCAGCGTACAATATCAGGAGGAGTACGATGAAGCGACAGAAAAGGGCATCATGGGTATGATGGAAGCAAGTACATATCAGAAGGACTTCGACTATAATTCCAAGATCGAGGCAATGAAAGAAGTCAAAGAGGCACAGGGCAATATGATGGCCATTGGCATCGGCATTGCACTGGTGCTGGCATTCATCGGTATGATGAACTATCTGAATGCCTCGGTAGGCAATATTCAGAGCAGACAGGTTGAGCTTGCCGTCATGGAAAGCATTGGCATGACAGGAAAACAAGTCAGACGGCTGCTGATTCGGGAAGGGCTGCTGTATGTGGGAGCGTCCCTTGCTGTTGCGCTGACGGTTGGCTTGGGTGTGACGTATATGCTGTACCAGTCCATGAACTATCGGGACGTACCGTTTGCCGTACCGGTTTTGCCGATTGCAGCCGCCGTGCTGGGCATTGCAGTATTGTGTGTGGTCATCCCGCTGACTGCCTACCGAGGCCTAGAGCGCAAAGGCTCTATTGTGGAGCGGATTCGAGGATTTGAGTAGAAATCGAATCGTAAAAATTATGTAATATGGAGGGAAAATATGAAAATGGGTATTGCAGGTACAGGAAAAATCGTACAGGAGCTGCTGGCTGTACTGGATAACATGGGGTTGACACCCATCGCGATCCTTGGAACGGAACGTAGCAGGGAACGAACTTTTCGGCTTGCGAAGCAGTATGGAATTACCTGCTGCTGTTTCTCATACGAAGAGATGCTGCATTGTGATATCGATACCGTTTATATTGCCGTACCAAATCATTTGCATTTTGCGTTTGCAAAGGCAGCGCTTTTGAGTGGAAAAAATGCAATTGTAGAAAAGCCGATTTGTATTTGCAGCAGGGAATTTCAGGAACTAAAGCGGATTGCTGTGGAAAAACGGCTGTTTATGCTGGAAGCGATGACAATTCCATTTATGCCTGCCTTCCAGCAACTGCGTGAGGATATAAAAAAGCTGGGGCAGATTCGGATTGTAAACTTGAATTATAGTCAGTATTCTTCGCGGTATGATGCGTTTCAGAAGGGGGAAATACTCCCGGTTTTTGATCTGCAGAAAGCAGGCGGGGCATTGCTGGATATCAATGTATACAATATCTGGTTTGCGGTCAGTCTGCTGGGAAAACCAAAACACAGTTATTATACTGCAAATATGCAGAAGGGGATTGATACCAGCGGTGTCATGGTACTGGATTATGAGGGTATGACCGTTATCTGTACCGGAGCCAAGGACTGCAAAGCGGAAAACCGTTCCACCATTCAGGGTGAAATGGGAACCATTACGCTGGATCAGCCGGTCGGCCAGTTGAGAAGCTATACAATAGATCTGATTCGTGATGATGGGGAAACGGTATCTTATTCCGGGGAAGAGCACCGAATGCAGTATGAATTTGCGGCATTTGAGAGAATGATACAGCGTAGAGATTATTTGGCGGCAGAGAAGCTGATGGATATCAGTGAAGCTGTCGTAGCGCTTCTTGAGAAGGGAACACAGTGAAAAATACCCATACAATGTTGCGGCGGCAATGGATATCCATTGCCGCCGTATTGCTTACAGCTTGTGAAATATAGGCTCCATGTTTTCATAGGTACACAAAAAATGAAATCCCAATTGTTTTATTTCGTCTGTTGTACTTTTTATATCAGCAGCAAGATGCTCCGGCTTATGCGCATCACTGCCGATGGTAAGAATGGTTCCGCCCAGCTCCTGATATATTTTTAAAATCTTTCTCGAGGGAGTCAGGTCGGAAAGATGATATCGATGGCTGGATGTGTTGATTTCGATTCCTTTTCCATCGGCAATGGCCTGCTTTAAAATCTGCTCTATGACGTCCTGGACTTTTTCAAAGGGATATATGCCTGCCTTATCGTAACGAGTAATCAGATCCAGATGCCCCAATACGCTGTAATCCTTATATTGCCGCATCACGCGCAGGAGTTCCTCATAGTATCTTTGATTATATTCTTCCTGTGTTTTATCTCTCTGAAAATCCTGTGTCCAAAATTCTTTGTCGTCGACCTGATGGCAGGAAAGAAGGATAAAATCAAAAGGATAAGTATGAAAAAGCTTGCGGTATTGCGGAATGGTGTGCGTCTGTACGCCAAATTCCATGCCCTCGCGAATGACGATCTGACCGGCATAGAGTTCCCTCATTTTCCGGATTTCAGCGTGATATGCGGAATACTTGACATTCATGAGAGGAAGCTTTGCTTTTTCTTCGGGATGATAGATTTCAGATGAATCCTTCCAATCAAGCTTAATGCCATAATCTACATGATCGGTAAAACAAATTTCCTGCAGCCCTGCCGCAATTGCATGCTGTACCAGCTGTTCCATCGGATAGTCGGAATCGTCGCTGTAGTAGGTATGCAAATGGTAATCTGCGTACATCGTATCAACTCCTCCTGTGTGGTTCTGCTTACAGTATAAGCAATAAAAAAACTCCGTCAAGATATTTTGCGCGTGAATTGTTACAGAATTTGTTAAAAAATACAAAACCTGTTACCGGAAAATACGATCAGAATGAGCAGCAGCGTTTCAATTTCGCCTGTAATTGTAAAGCATGGTCAGACGTGGAAAGGGCTGTGAACATTCACAGATTTTGTGCAAGCTTATAAAATTTGACGCTTGTTACCAAGGTGAACCAAGCCGCTTGAAGTGCGGTAAAATAACGTGTTATGATGAACATGTCAAAGGACATCATCGTTGTACAGCAAATTCTTCCGGAAGGATGATGCCTTCGCAGAAACAAAAAAAGAGAGGATGAGCTGCAACTATGATGCAAAAAGTTCAAAAGTTTGGCGGCGCGATGTTTACCCCTGTCCTGTTATTCGCGTTTGCGGGTATTATGGTAGGTATCGGAACATTGTGTACCACCGAGGCGGTATTGGGTAATTTAGCTGCTCCAACCAGTATGTGGTATCTGGTCTGGAATGTTGTATTGCAGGGCGCATGGTGTGTATTCAACCAGCTTCCACTGTTGTTTGTCGTCGGTCTGCCAATTGGTCTGGCAAAGAAACAGGCAGGGCGCTGCTGTATGGAAGCGCTGGTTCTGTACTTAACCTTCCATTATTTCGTCAGCACAATTCTTTCCCAGTGGGGCAATGTATTCGGTGTTGATTTTGCAGCGGAGGTTGGCGGTTCCAGTGGTTTGACCATGATCGCCAATATCAAGACAATGGATATGGGTATGATGGGCGCTTTGCTGATTTCCGGCATTGTGATTTACCTGCATAACCGGTTCTTTGATGTTGAGCTGCCGGACTGGCTGGGTTCTTTCAATGGTTCCACCTTCATTTTCATGATCGGCTTCTTCGTTATGCTGCCGGTTGCACTGCTTTCGGTACTGATCTGGCCGCACATTCAGGCAGGCATGATGATGTTCCAGAACTTCGTTATGAATGCCGGTGCACTCGGTGTCTGGGTATTTATTTTCCTCGAACGACTGCTCATTCCGTTCGGTCTGCACCATCTGCTGTACAGCCCGTTCTACTATGATAATCTGGTTTGTCCGGGCGGCATTTATACCTACTGGGCAACCCAGCTGCCGACCATCGCAGCTTCTACCGCTTCTCTGAAGTCTCTGTGTCCGGAGGCTGCATTTACCGCAACCGGCTTCTCCAAGATTTTTGGTTGTCCGGGTATTGCACTTGCTTTCTATGCAACGGCAAAGCCGGAAAAGAAAAAGCAGCTGCTTGGTATGCTGATTCCGATTACCTTGACAGCAATTGTCTGTGGTGTTACTGAGCCGATTGAGTTCACCTTCCTGTTTATTGCACCGCCGCTGTTTGTTGTACATGCATTCCTGGCAGCATGCCTGTCCACTACGATGAACCTGTTCGGCATTGTCGGTGTATTCTCCGGCGGCCTGATTGAGATGAGCTCCCTGAACTTTATCCCGTTGATGTCTTCCCACTGGAAGCAGTACCTGCTCCTGCTGGTAATCGGTCTGGTATACACCTTCATCTGGTTCGTTGTATTCCGCTTCCTGATTACAAAGTTCAACTTTAAGACGCCGGGACGTGAGGATACCGAGGAGACCAAGTTCTATTCCAAGGCTGAATTCCGCGCAAAGCAGGCTGGCGGCGATGTCAAGATGGATGAAAAGACCATGTTGGCTGCGATGATTCTGGAAGGTCTGGGCGGTGCGGATAATGTTGCCGATGTCACCAACTGTGCAACCCGTCTGCGTACCAATGTCAAGGATGAAACCAAGGTTCGGGACGATGCCTACTTCAAGGGAATTGGCACCCATGGCATTTCCAAAAACGGCAAGGCAATGCAGGTTATTGTCGGTTTGGGCGTACCGCATGTGCGCGACCGCTTTGAGATGATCATGCAGAATCCGTCCGCTTATGAAATGGTTTCCCCGGTGCAAACAGAAGATGCACCGGCTGAGGTAACTGTTAAAACAGTGGATGCTGCGGCAGCGCTGCATGACCTGTATGCAGCAGGCAACGGCAAGGTTGTCAAGGTTGAGGATGTACCGGATGAGGTATTTGCATCCAAGGCGCTGGGCGATGGCGTTGCTGTCATTCTCGAGGATGGCAAGGTTTATGCACCGGCTGATGGTGAAATCAGCATGGTAGCAGATACCTTGCATGCATATGGCATTACCACACCGGATGGACTGGAGCTGTTGGTACATATCGGTGTCAATACGGTTGAACTGAAGGGACAGGGCTTCCAGCCGCAGGTGAAGGTTGGACAGACTGTCAAGGCGGGCGACCTGCTCTGTTTGGTTGATATGAAGCTGATGAAGAGCAAGGGCTATCCAATGCATACACCGACACTGCTCACCAATGGCGATGAATGCGGTGAGATCACGCTGCTGCCGTGCGACAAGGCAAAGGCTGGCAAGACGGTTGTGGCACAGTACCGTCTGTAAGCAAAACAACGTGTGAACATTCACACAAAACGTACCAAATGAGCAATTCTGCGGAGGGGTTCCAACCTCTCTGCAGACCATTGCAACACGATGTGCCTCTGTGGTACCATACATACAGGAAATAAGAAAAAATTCATCTATTTTAGTATATTTATATCAGGAGGAATCATTATGGCAAAGAAACAGTTTGCAGTAACCGTTGCCGGCGGCGGCTCCACCTTCACACCGGGTATCGCACTGATGCTGCTCAAGGAGCGTGATCGTTTCCCGATTCGTAAGATTATGTTCTATGATAACGATGCAGAGCGTCAGGAAATCGTAGCGAAGGCTTGTGAAATTTATTTGCGTGAGAATGCACCGGAAATCGAGTTTGGCTATACTACGGATCCGGAAACCGCATTTACCGATATTGACTTTGTACTGGCGCATATCCGTGTTGGCAAGTATGCAATGCGTGAGAAGGACGAAAAGATTCCGATGAAGTATGGCGTAGTCGGTCAGGAGACCTGCGGCCCTGGCGGTATTGCATACGGTATGCGTTCCATCGGCGGCGTTATCGAAATCCTGGATTACATGGAAAAGTATTCCCCGAATGCATGGATGCTGAACTATTCCAATCCGGCAGCGATTGTCGCAGAAGCAACCCGCCGTCTGCGTCCGAATTCCAAGATCCTGAACATCTGCGATATGCCGATTGATCTGGAAGAGAAGATGGCAAACATGGTCGGACTGAAATCCCGCAAGGAAATGCAGGTTGGCTATTATGGCCTGAACCATTTCGGCTGGTGGCATAAGATTTACGACAAGGACGGCAATGACCTGATGCCGGAAATCAAGAAGCATGTTGCGGCAAACGGCTTTGCAGATGCACTGTCTGAGACAAACCAGCATGTCGATGACAGCTGGGTAGCAACCTTCCAGAAGGCACGTGATGTCTATGCGGTTGACCCATCCACCATTCCGAAT
>CAYNPX010000080.1:0-7846 GCA_964399205.1 uncultured Butyricicoccus sp. | reverse complement strand
CGGTTTATCATGGTTGCGGGAGCAGGATTTGAACCTACGACCTTCGGGTTATGAGCCCGACGAGCTACCGGACTGCTCCACCCCGCGATATTTTATTTCAATTGCTCTCTCATTGAGTGCTTAATTAGAATAACACAATAGCTGTGTGGTGTCAAGTATTTTTTGAAAAATTTTTATGTACAGGGCGACTGGAGAGCGGATCGCCCGGAGCAGGATTGCAATTGACGCGTTCCCGAAACGGATTTGGAGGGAATACGTTGATTTTTTTGCTGATAAAAGAGTACCCTGTTACATGGTCATCTGCTGGCTGAGAAAGTTTGCCGCAGTCTGCAACAGCTTGCTTTCCACCTCACCGGCGGTTTGATGGAGTTCATCCTCCAAAAGAGCGACGCAGCCGGACACATCGCCGCCGGTAATCACCGGCGCGGCAATGGAGATGTGATAGCGGTCATCATCTGTCAGAGAAACCGGCTGATCGAGCGGCTGAAAAATTTTACGCTGTTCCATTGCATGTTCCAATTCCGCGCTGATATTGCGTTCATAAACATCCTTCTTTGCGTTGCCGGACACCGCGATAACAGAATCGCGGTCACAGATCACGCAGTTGATACCGGTTGCTTTGTTGACAGAATCACATAGCTGACTGACGAACGTATTTAATTCTCCCATTGGAGAATACTTTTTAAATATGACCTCCCCGTTGCGGTTCGTGTAGATCTCCAATGGATCGCCTTCCCGGATGCGCATGGTTCTACGGATCTCTTTTGGTATCACAACTCGTCCGAGGTCATCAATCCGGCGGACGATTCCCGTTGCTTTCATAATGCACGCCTCCAATATATTGTTTCTCTAAGAGTTAGCTTTCTCTTGCTGGCAATATGGTTAGTATTGATGAATTACTGAAAATTATACCGCACTTACGGGAAATCGCGGTTTTCATTCGGATTTGGAATAGAAATCCTGTATCATTTGCTAATCTGTCTGCATTTCAATCCGAAAACAGGTATACAGAAAAATAAATGTGTGCTATGATAATAAAAAAGAAAAAGAAGGCGAATGGAGGATCTATGTTACAATTAAAACGGAAACGGTGGCTTTCATGCCTGCTGACGATGGGGATTCTGCTTTCCGGACTTCCGGTGACGACGGCGTCGGCGGCGGAATTTACGGATATACAGGGTCATTGGGCTTATGACAGTATCACACGTATGGCAGACGCAGGTGTGTTTGTCGGGGTATCCGCGACCCAATTTCAACCGAACGGCGCGATCACACGCGCGGCCTTTGTCGTTGCGCTGGCAAGATACGACGGCTACAACGCAGACGCATATACAAGCTCAAAATTTCAGGATGTTCCGGCGAACAGCTGGTATGGACCTGCGGTTGCATGGGCGTATCAGAAGGGGATTGTAGCCGGCGTATCCGATACGTCCTTTGCGCCGAATGAAGCGTTGACACGGGAATCCCTTGCGGCCATTCTGGTTCGATATGCCAATTATTCAGAAAAAGCTCTGCCGCGTGTCCGTCAGGGGAAGCTGTTTTCCGACAGCAAAAGCTGCGCGAGTTATGCGCTGGATGCAGTTTACACCCTGTATCGCTCCGGCATTATCAACGGAACGTCCGCCACAACATTCAGCCCGAAGGGGAAGGCGACCCGCGCGGAATGCGCACAGATGTTGTGTACTTATCAGGACGCGGTACAGCGCAGCTGCACAAGCACAGAAAAAGCAACGCTGATCGGTCATCGGGGCTACAGCAGCGGCGCGCCGGAAAATACGCTGCCGGCATATGAACTGTCGGCGCAGATGGGCTATACTTATGTTGAGACTGACGTTCGGTTTACCAAAGATAACGTACCGGTTCTGCTGCATGACGCAACGATTGACCGGACAAGCAACGGCAGCGGCGAAGTAGCGGCGATGACCTACAGCCAGCTGCAAACGTATGACTTTGGCGCATGGCTGTCAAGCGAGTACACCGGAACAAAGCTGCCGACCTTTGAACAGTTCATTTCGTTGTGTAAACAGAAAGGGCTGCGCCCGTATATCGAACTGAAAAGCAATATGACAGAGGCACAGGTTCGCCAGCTGTACCAGGTGGTTTCCCAATATGGCATGACATCTCAGGTTATATGGATCAGCGCAAGCCTTGCCAATTTAAAGCATGTATTGACATGCAACAAATGGGCGTCTGTCGGACTGCTGGATGACCGGATTACAAATGCAACAATCTCCAATGCCAATGTCCTGAAGAACGGCAAAAGTACCGTATTTATCAGTATAAAGTATGACAATCTGACGGCGGCGCAGCGCGCGCTGTGCCTGCGCAACAATCTGACCTATGGCGTTTGGACGATAGATAACGCGACAATGGCAGTCGAAGAAATCAACAGCGGCGCACAGTTCGTCACGACCAATGCGCTGGTTTGGGATGATCTGTATTAAGGCATTGAGGCGTGCATGAAGGCGTGCATTGAGGCGTGCATGAAGGCGTATCGAAAGAGTAACGCGATTGCTTTCGCTTGCCGCTTTGCAAGACGGGCATTTGTCTGGTATAATAGCGCTATCACAAGAAAGGCACGAACATAACGCGCTGTCTGTCTGACAGCTGACGCATAGCAGGAGGAAACACAAAATGAATCTCAAGGGCAGGAATTTTTTAAAGCTGCTGGACTATACACCGGAGGAGATCGAAGGACTGATCGACCTCGCGGCGAATCTGAAGGCAAAGAAAAAGGCAGGGATCGCACATGATACCCTGCGCGGGAAAAATATCGCATTGATCTTTGAAAAGACCAGCACCCGCACCCGCTGCAGCTTTGAGGTGGCGGCACATGATCTGGGTATGCAGGTGACTTATCTCGATCCATCCGGTTCCCAGATCGGCAAGAAGGAGAGCATTGCGGATACGGCACGTGTGCTTGGCCGCATGTTTGACGGCATTGAATACCGCGGCTTTGGTCAGGAAATCGTGGAGGAACTGGCAAAATACGCGGGCGTACCGGTATGGAACGGTCTGACCAATGAATTTCATCCGACACAGATTCTTGCGGATCTGTTGACGATTCGGGAGCACTTTGGCAAGCTCAAGGGCATCCATCTTGTTTATCTCGGTGATGCGCGCTATAACATGGGCAATTCCCTGATGGTCGGATGCGCAAAGATGGGCATGAATTTTACAGCCTGCGCACCGAAGGCATATTTCCCGGATGCAGACTTGATCGCACAGTGTGAAGCGATTGCAGCACAGACCGGCGCAACCCTGCGCTTCTGTGAGGACCCGATGGAGGCGACAAAGGGCGCGGATGTATTGTATACGGATGTATGGGTCTCGATGGGCGAACCGGTAGAGGTATGGCAGGAGCGCATTGATGCGCTTGCGCCCTATCAGGTCAACCGGAAGCTGATGGACAATGCAGGAGAACAGGCTGTCTTTATGCATTGCCTGCCGGCGTTCCATGACCATAAGACGACTATCGGCAAGGAAATGGGCGAACGCTTCCAGCGCGACGCGATGGAGGTTTCCGATGAGGTGTTTGAAGGTCCGCAGTCTATTGTATTTGATGAGGCGGAAAACCGGATGCATACCATCAAGGCTGTCATGGCAGCAACGCTGTAAATCATTCAATATATGTAAAAAACTCCCGCCTGCGGTAAAAACAGGCGGGAGTTTTTGGTATTTACGGAATAGGAATCGGATGCAGATAGTCGGTTCAGTACAAAGATGCAATCAGAAGCGGTAAAACAGTAATGGCCGCAACGAAACAAAATCAAATCCCGCCATTATCCCGCCTGATCTCAGCGCACACGCCATATGCCGCGCGCGGCGCTTTTGGTGTCATGAAGCGCAAGCGCGGCTGTACAGAGGAGAGTCAAGAGAACCATAGGTGCTCTTGCGCCGGAATGGGAGTGAAGAGGGAAAACCGGCGGCGGTTTTCCCTCTTCATGGCGCGCGAACGATGATAACTGCAAGATATCACCAAACGCAGAGCGGTTAATCTTCCATCAATTCTTCCATTTCGGAAATCAGTTCATCAAACAGCTGAAGCGCTTCGGTGATCGGCTGCGTGGTTGCCATATCGACGCCCGCGCCGCGCAGCAGCGTGATCGGGTCTGCCGAGCAGCCGCCGGACAGGAAATGGAGATAGTCCCTGACTGCCGGTTCGCCTTCTTTTAAAATGCGGCGCGACAGCGCAATCGCGGCGGAGTAGCCGGTCGCATATTGATATACATAATAATCATAATAGAAATGCGGGATGCGTGCCCATTCCATGTCAATTTCTTCATCAATGACAATCCCGTCGCCAAAATATCTCCGGTTCAACTCGTGGTACAATTCACTCATGGAGGCGGCGGTCAGGCTCTCCCCGCGTTCGTTGCGGCGGTTGATCTCCAGCTCAAATTCCGCAAACATGGTCTGACGGTATAACGTCGTGCGGAACTGCTCAAGGAAGTAGTTGATGAGATAAGCCCGACGGCGTTTGTCTGTTGTTGTGTTCAGAAGGTACTGCATGAGCAGCGCTTCATTGCAGGTAGACGCGACCTCCGCGACAAAAATAGAATAACCGGAATAAATGACCGGCTGGTTTTTGTTGGACAGATAGGAGTGGATCGCGTGACCCATCTCATGCGCCAGCGTGAACATGCTGTCGAGTGTGCCGGAATAATTCAGCAGGACATAGGGATGCACGCGCAGACCGGAGGAATACGCGCCGGAGCACTTGCCGACGTTTTCATACACGTCAATCCAGCGGTTGTCATAGCCCTCCTGTAAAATGGCACGGTAGCTGTCTCCCATCGGTGCGAGCGCATCGTAGACGGTTTGCTTTGCTTCTTCATATGGGATGTTGACATCGACATCACCGACAATCGGCGTATACAGGTCATACATATGCAGTTCGTCAAGATGCAGCAGCTTTTTGCGCAGCGCGACATAGCGGTACATCGGCGCCATATTCTGGTGAACCGCGTCGATGAGGTTGGTATATACCTCGGTCGGAATGTGGTTGCCGTCCAGCGCGGCGTGTAAAGTGGAGGGGTATTTCCGCGCGTCCGCATGGAATTTCAGCTGCTTTACCTGCGCGGTCAGAATGGCGGCTGCCGTGTTGCGGAAGGACGAATATACACCATACAGGTTTTCAAACGCGGACTTGCGCAGCACACGATCCTGACTGTGCATCAGCGGGATATAGGTGCCGTGCGTGACCGGATGCGCATTGCCGTCACTGTCGATGGCGTCCGGAAATTTCAGATCGGCATCGCCAAACATGGAATAGATGTTGTCCGGTGACTGGCTCATCTCACCGGCAGCGGCGAGCAGCTTTTCCTCCGCGTCTGACAGGATATGCGCACGTTTTTCGCGGATGCGGGTCAGATACAGGCGGTACAGCTCCAGCGCAGGTTCCTCCTGATAGAACCGCTCCAGCGTTTCATCCGGAATCGCCAGCAGCTCCGGCGTTTCAAATGAGCCGGCAGCATCAATTGCAACCATTGCGCTCATTGCCTGCGACGCCATGGCCTGATAGGTCGGATTGGTCGTGTCCTCATCACTCCTGCGCTGTGCGTAGCCATACAGCCCGTCAAACAGGACATTCATTTCATCGCCAAGACGCAGGAATGAAAGCAGCGTCTGTGCGCTTTCCCCCAGCCTGCCTTTGTATGCGGCAATCTGTTCGGGGAAGCTGCGCGCCTTTTCCAGATCGGCGCTCCATAGCGCGTCAGATGCATATACATCTTCTATCGCCCATGTGTATTTCGGGTCCGCTTCACTGCGGACAGGAATCTTTTTTTCCATCGGATCGAAACCTCCTGTGTTCGTAATTCGGTATGGATATAGTATACCACGGCAGTATGCGGGAAAAAAGGAACGGAGCGTAAAATTTTTTAGAGACAACGAGATGCGTATTTCGGCGGTCATGCTGCAATAAACATACAACGGAATCTCTGCATAAAAAGAGCGAAAGCTGCCTCAACAGAGAGACAGCTTCCGAAAGTATGCGGTTTTGGCAGAACCGGCGAACCGGTTTATCCGACGTGTTCACACTGCGCGTGCATTTTTTGCCGGGTTTTTCTTCCTGTGAAGAAAAGCCTGTCAGAACGCGCACTTCTTCGCAATATAATCCTTGACCTCCGCGATCGGCAGACGAACCTGCTCCATCGTATCACGGTCACGGATGGTGACACAGCCGTCGTTTTCCGTCTCGAAGTCAACGGTAATGCACATCGGGGTGCCGATTTCATCCTCACGGCGATAGCGCTTGCCGATTGAACCGGCTTCATCATAGTCAATAGAGAACGACTTTACCAGTTCTTCATAGATCGGCATTGCCTGATCGTGCAGCTTTTTGGACAGCGGCAGGACAGCGGCCTTGTACGGCGCAAGAGCCGGATGCAGGCGCAGAACCACGCGGACATCATCCTTGCCCTTCTTATCCTGACCGACAACCTCTTCGTCATATGCGTCGCACAGGAACGCCAGCGCAACGCGGTCAGCGCCCAGAGACGGCTCGATTACATACGGAATGTACTTCTCGCCCGCTTCCTGATCGAAATATTCCATCGAAACACCGGAGGTTTTCTGGTGCTGCGTCAGGTCGAAGTCTGTGCGGTCGGCAATGCCCCACAGCTCGCCCCAGCCGAACGGGAACAGAAATTCGATATCTGTGGTTGCATTGGAATAATGCGACAGTTCCTCCGGCTCATGGTCGCGCAGACGCATGTTTTCTTCCTTGATGCCAAGGCTCAGCAGGAAGTTCTTGCAGGCATCCTTCCAGTATGCGAACCATTCCAGATCGGTGCCCGGCTTGCAGAAGAACTCCAGTTCCATCTGCTCAAATTCACGGGTACGGAAGGTGAAGTTGCCCGGTGTGATTTCGTTGCGGAAGGACTTGCCGACCTGCGCAACGCCAAACGGGATTTTGCGGCGGGTCGTGCGCTGTACGTTCTGGAAATTGACAAAGATGCCCTGTGCGGTTTCCGGACGCAGATACAGCTCATTCTTTGCATTCTCCGTAACGCCCTGGAAGGTTTTGAACATCAGGTTGAATTGACGGATATCAGTAAAGTTATGACCGCCGCAGTCCGGGCAGGCGATCTGGTGCTCGTCAATATATTCTTTCATTTTCTGATTGCTCCAGCCAGCCGGATTTTCACCGGTAGCGTCCTCAATCAGCTGGTCGGCGCGATGGCGGGTATGGCAGTCCTTGCAGTCCATCAGCGGGTCAGAGAATCCGCCGACATGACCGGAAGCAACCCAGGTCATCGGGTTCATCAGGATCGCGGAATCCAGACCTACGTTATACGGGGATTCCTGCACAAACTTCTTTCTCCATGCGTCCTTGACGTTATTTTTGAACTCTACACCAAGCGGGCCGTAATCCCAGGTGTTGGCTAGACCGCCGTAGATTTCGGAGCCGCTGTAAACAAAACCGCGACCTTTGCACAGAGCGACGATTTTGTCCATCGTCTTTTCGGTGTTTTTCATCTTCTGTATTTCTCCTTAATATGGCGCATATGGCTTATGCACGCAAAATTTAGTCATAAAAAACTTGACTATCCTCCTATTATAGCGTATAATAGACAAATGTCAAGGCGTTTGCAAACCACTTGACAGATCAAAAAAGAATATTCGGAAAGGAATATCCGGGTGTAGCGCAGATGGTAGCGCGCCTGCTTTGGGAGCAGGATGCCGCAGGTTCAAATCCTGTCACTCGGACCACATCGTCGCAAGCGATACAAAGGCTGCGACGATTTTTTTATAGTCTGTATCAGAAAAAGTCCCTGATTCCAAAGCGAATCAGGGATTTTTTTGCGGGTGCGGGAGCCGTTACAGCTTTTCCTCCCATTCC
>CAYNPX010000079.1:0-7921 GCA_964399205.1 uncultured Butyricicoccus sp. | reverse complement strand
AATTTTAACTGTTATTCACGTCCGTCCCAGCAATAGGTACACAGATTTTCCTTTGGGATGCCTGCCGCGTCCAGCATATCGTCCAAACGGTTGTAGCGCAAAGTGGTGAAGTTCAGTTCTTTGCGTATTTCTTCAATCATCCGCTCGTACTTCTCCGACTCCGGATCGGTATACTGCTGTAGGATTTCATCCGATACATCCTCCGTTCCCTCCAGACGCGCAATGACGCGGCGCGTAATCAGATCCATCTCCGAGGCGGATCGGGAGAAGTTCAAATATTTACATCCATATACCAGCGGCGGACATGCCGGACGGATATGTACCTCCTTCGCGCCACTCTCATACAAAAATTCTGTTGTTTCGCGGAGCTGTGTGCCGCGGACGATCGAGTCGTCAATCAGAAGCAGGCTTTTCCCCTTGATGAGATCATGCACCGGAATCAGCTTCATCTTTGCGATCAGATTGCGCCTGCTCTGGATGGTCGGCATAAACGAGCGCGGCCACGTCGGCGTATACTTGATAAACGGGCGGGAGAATGGAATGCCGGATGCGTTGGAATAACCAATCGCATGTGCAGTACCGGAATCCGGTACGCCTGCAACAATATCCGGCTTGACATTATCACGCATTGCCAGCTTCTGACCGCAGCGGTAACGCATCTGCTCCACGCTTACACCCTCATAGGAGCTGGATGCATACCCATAATACACCCACAGGAAGGTACAGATTTTCATATCCTTGCCCGGTGCCATCAGCGTCTTGACGCCATCCGCGGTAACAACATCAATCTCGCCCGGTCCGAGCTGCTTATCATCCTCATATCCCAGCTTACGGTACGCAAAATCTTCAAAGCTGATACAGTAGGCGTCCTCCTTCCTGCCAATCGCAACCGGCGTCCTGCCATACTTGTCTCTCGCTGCGTAAATGCCCTTCGGCGTCATCAGCATCAGGGAAAGAGAACCTTCGATCAGTTCCAGCGCATACCGAATACCGTCAATCAGATTTTCCTTCTGATTGATGATTGCAGCAACCAGCTCAGTCGGGTTGACATCGCCGCCGCTCATCTCCAGAAAGTGTGAATTGCCGTTGCTGAATATCGTGTCGACAATGTCCTGTGTATTATTGATTTTGCTGACAGTGGTAATCGCATATGTGCCATGGTGCGAACGTACAATCAGCGGCTGCGGTTCAAAGTCGGAGATACATCCTATGCCCAGCCAGCCCTTCATATTCTGCACGTCTTTATCAAATTTGGTACGAAACGGTGCGTTTTCAATATTATGGATCGCACGGTCAAATCCATTTTCTCCATATACAGCCATACCGCCCCGTCTGGTACCCAGATGGGAATGGTAATCCGTTCCGAAGAAAAGGTCGAATACACAATCCTCTTTTGCTGCTACGCCAAAAAATCCACCCATGTTGTTCCTCCTTGCACATGGTACATGATAAAATCTAAGATAAAAATATATATCGCGCGGATACAATCAAATGTAGTATACCATATATTCTGCTTCAAGGTAACTGTCTGCGCATAAAAAGAAGAAAAAATACCTCCTTAAAAATGCTGTCTGCGGATCACATCCGAAATCTGCCGGTTCACCTGCTCCACCTCATCGCGGAACGCGCGGGCGGATATCCGCTGTGCGCCATGCGCCAGAATAATGATCTGTTCCACACCGTCGGAGGTTGCAACACGTACATTGCGCTGCCCGCTGATTTCATAGGATACCTTTTCGATAAACATGTCGGCGGTTTCCGCTTCCTTCGTATATACGACATGGATATTATGATAGCTGTCAATGATTCCCGCCTGTCCCGGCACACGGTATGCGTCAAAGACCAAAATCAGCTCACAGCGGCGAAACGCCTGATAATTGCACAGGGTATCCATAAGCGACTGGCGCGCCGCATCCATGTTATCCTTCGCCAATTCACTGAGATCTTCCCATGAAAAAATGATATTGTAGCCGTCCACGAGCAGATAATCCGTGGCAGGTTCCAGCTGCCGCAGCACATCGCGCGGTCTATCGTACCGCGCCGGCTTATGGGAACGGAACGCGCGCGGCTGAACGCTGCCATAGGTGCGCTCAAATATTTTCTGAAGCTCTTTATCCAGCTCCTGCGGGCTGGTATACGCCGGAGCGGCGCGATTGACAACGACAGATTCCGTTGCGTCTTCCGATTTGTTTTCCTTTGTTTTGAGGACAGCCGGAAGATGCATATGCCGCTCCACTTCATTCCATTTTACCGTGTAGCCCGCGCCATGCGAGCAAAAAACAGAATGCGGCGTATTTTCCACATCGCCTTCCGGATCATAATGAATTGCTTCCATTACCGCATCCGCATTGTGACAGGGTCGATACCCGTCTACTGTGAGCGACAACCTTCCGCGTCCTTTGGTATATGCTGCGACCTCCAACGGATAATCACGCATCTCAGAAACCGGCGCTGTGCCGGTCAAAATGGAAAACGCACCATCAGACTCCGGCGGGTCAAACGTACCGCTGCGTGCCGGAATATCCGACATGGCACGCCCCACACATTCCTGCGGCAGTTCCAGCCGAAACGCATACCACGGCTCCAGCAGGATAGATTCCGCTTTCATCAGACCCTGACGAATCGCGCGGTAGGTCGCCTGCCGGAAATCGCCGCCTTCCGTATGCTTGGCATGTGCGCGTCCGGTGAGCAGCGTAATACGCATATCGGTGATCGGAGAACCGGTCAGCACACCGATCTGTTCCTTTTCCTCTAAATGTGTGAGGATCAGCCTCTGCCAGTTGCGGTCGAGCACGTCTTCGCTGCATACGGAAGCAAATTCCAGACCGCTTCCCTGCTCCAACGGCTCCAATAATACATGCACCTCCGCATAATGCCGCAGCGGTTCAAAATGCCCGACACCCTCTACCGGTGCGGCGATGGTTTCCTTATATACAATGTTGCCCGTATCAAAGGACACATCCAGTCCAAACCGTTCCAAAATCAGGCTTTTCAGCACCTCGAGCTGAATTTCGCCCATCAGCTGGATATGGATTTCCTGCAAGCGTTCGTTCCAGACAATATGCAGCTGCGGGTCCTCTTCCTCCAGCTGCTTTAATTTTCCGAGAGTTGTGTGGACATCGCAGCCCTCCGGCAAAATCAGCTGATAGGTCAGCACCGGTTCCAGCACCGGAGCAAGGGATTCCGGTTCCAGTCCCAGCGCGTCCCCCGGCTGCGTCCTGGTCAATCCTGTGACCGCGCATACGCTGCCGGCGGGTACAAAATCTGCCATCTGATATTTTTCACCGGAATACAGCCGCAGCTGGTCAGCCTTTTCCTCCCATACGGCATCCGCGTCTGCGGATAAGCCCGCATTGGTCAGACGGGTCTTTACCTTCAAGCCGCCGCCGGTAATCTTCATCCACGTCAGGCGGGTTCCCTGCGGGTCACGTGAGATCTTGTATACCTTCGCGCCAAATTCAGCCGGATATTGCGGGGCGACTGTATACCGCTCCATACCGCGCAAAAATTCTTCCACGCCGTCCAGCCGCAGCGCCGAACCGAAAAAGCAGGGAAACAGTTCCCGATGAACAATGGCGCGCTGTAACTCTTCCAACGGCAGCGTGCCCTCCTCCAGATACCGCTCCATCATCTCTTCCGAACACATAGCAGCTTCTTCATCGCGCGCCGCCGCATCCCGTCCGGCAGAAAAATCCACACAGCCATCACTTAGCCTGCGCTTCAGCTGTTCTAATACTTCATCATGCTTTGCACTGTCCAAATCCATTTTATTGACAAACAAAAATGTTGGAATGCGATATTGCTCCAGCAATTTCCACAGCGTTTCCGTGTGCCCCTGCACGCCGTCGCTGCCGCTGACAACCAAAATAGCATAATCCAAAACCTGAAGCGTGCGTTCCGTCTCCGTGGAAAAATCCACGTGCCCCGGCGTATCCAGCAGCATAAACTGCGTATTCTCCAATGACAGGATCGCCTGCTTGGAAAAGATCGTAATGCCGCGTTCGCGTTCCAGCCGATATGTGTCCAAAAAGGCATCCTTGTGATCTACGCGACCTAATTTTTTCAGATTGCCGCTCACATAAAGCATACCCTCTGATAATGTTGTTTTTCCCGCGTCAACATGGGCCAATATCCCTATCACCAATCGTTTCATAGCTCAATCCCTTGTTCAATATTTTTATTCCCTGCCATTGTAACACATCTTTGCGTTTTTTTCATCTGCTGCGGAAATAAAATCCGCCTGTCTGTATACCACAAGACAAGCGGATCTTCCAATAATATTATCGTGTCAGTTTTTTTGCCCAGTTGCCGTAATTCACTTTGATAAACGCTGGAACGCATTTAAACAGCTGATCCAGATTCAGGCACCAAACCACGACAATTGGAGATGCCTTGACGACAAATGCCATTACAAAGGACAGCGGGATGACAATGCACCATATGCTGACAAGGTCAAGTATCATCGCATAGCGGGTCGCGCCTCCGCCTTTGATGATACCGGAATTGACTGGCATCTGATAGGACATACCGACCATAACAACACACAAAATATGTAAGAAGGAACGCGCCAGCTGGCGGCTTTCCTCCGAAAAACTGTACAGCGATAAAACAGGCTCTGTCAGCGCAAACAGCAGGATACCACAGCAGATGCCCATGCATACGAACAGCACCTGAAATGTCTTGGCATAATCCTTGACTGTTTTCATATCGCCCTGTCCAATGGCCTTGCCAATCAGGACATTTGCCGTAGAGGACGAACCCACCGCAACTGTTTTGACAATCAGGAACAAATTGGATGCCATACTGTTCGCGGCAATCGCGCTCGACGTCAGATGCCCAAGGATCGCCGTCTGCATCGCTGTATTGACGCCCCACATCGCAGCGACAAATATAATCGGGATACTCACGCGGTAATAATCCGACAGAATGATTCGATCGAGATGCAGAAAATCTTTCAGCTTCAAATGCAGATTGGTTTCTTTTTTCTTTATGTACAGCAGAATAATAACACATTCGACAATGCGCGCGGTCAACGTGCCGATCGCGGCGCCCCGCACGCCAAGACGCGGCATACCGAAGTGTCCGTAAATCAATACCCAGTTGATGCAGAAATTGATACACAAGGTACTGACTGACAGGTAAAACGCGATCTTCACGACCTCAGTGCTGCGCAAAACCGCAAGAAGTATTGTCGTCACGCAGAAAAACGGATAGGTAAAGCGGACGATGTTCAAATAGTTTACGCCTTCCGCAATAATCGCGGTATCCTTTGTAAACAGACCAACGACCTGCGTCGGGAACAGCGAAACGATAACAAACAGCGCCAGCATCAGCACCAACGCCGTGCGCATCGCAACGCTGGAGATTTTACGGATGGAATCCGTATCTCGTTTGCCCCAATACTGCGAGGCAAGGATGACCAGTCCATCACCGATACCAATCAGAAGATTCTGGTAAATAAACTGTATCTGGTTGACCGCTGTGACGCCGGAAAGCGCGCTCTCCGAAAAGCGTCCCAGCATCAGATTATCTGTCAGATTCACACTGAGCGAAATAACATTTTGCAAAATGATTGGCAGTGCCAAAAGTACAAAGGTGCGGTAGAATCTTTTATCTCTTACAATTACAGCCATCTGCTCACCAACTTACAACAGAGTGTATTCCAGCATAACGCGCTGGACACGGCTTCCGTCCGTAATGCCATCCGGCAAAAGCGCAAGCGCAACCTGTACCGGCGGAGCGGCCGGCTCGCTTTCGTTTCGCAAGATTGCGTAATCCCCGTCAATGGTATCGACCGTGTAATTCACCGGATCTGCAAATCCCATCTTCATTTCCTCCTCATATCATGCTTCATTGCTCTCAAGCTTTTTTATTCTACCATTTTTTTACGCTGTTGCATATCACTTTCTTGCTTTTTAGATTGTGTTTACACGAAATTTATAATGAAGCCATCAGACAAAAGCAGCTTCCGAGTGCAAAACACCTCAAAAAGAGCATCCACCGAGTTGATGGATGCTCTGTCTCTTTGCTATATCAGCCTTGCGCCTTCATCTTTGCGAAGCACTCGCTGCAATAAACCGGGCGGTCACTGTTCGGCTGGAATGGAACCCTAGCCTCTCCGCCACATGCAGCACAGGTTGCTGTAAAATATTCGCGCGGTGCCCGAGCCGCATTTTTGCGTTTATCACGGCAAGCTTTGCAGCGCTGCGGCTCATTCTGGAAACCACGTTCCGCATAGAATTCCTGCTCACCGGCCGAAAAGATAAATTCCTGACCGCATTCTTTACATACCAATGTTTTGTCCTGATACATAGTTACCTCTCCTTGACAATCCTCCCTATTTCATTTAGGAGGCACCTGATTTATTAAGCACAAGCAGTATTACCTGTGTTCATCTGGAAAAATAGCGGATGCCTTACGCCGAATCCGCTGTATTGCGTTGTCCACCGATTTCGCGGGCTTACCAACTTCTGCGGCCATCTCTTCATAGGAACAGCCGTACAAATACAATGTGAGAACCCTGGCTTCAAACGCAGACAACAAAGGCCACAGCTTCTGCTGCATTTCACGGTGCTCTTCCATACCGATCACAAGCGAAACCGGATCAGAAGCAGAATGCACCGCTTTGGAATTTTCGTCAAAAAGAGGGGCTTTTACAATATTTTCCGAATGGTTCAGCAGTTCATGTTTTTCTGCCAGCGCTGCACTTACGGCCGTATATACCCTGCGCGTGATACATATGCGGGCAAATGCTTCAAACGGGACACCTCGTTTTACATCAAAAGCACGTATTGCCTTGACCAATCCAAGCATTCCTTCTTGAATTAAATCCTCACCATCTCCACCTGCAAGAAAATACGGACGGCAACATGCTTTTACCACATCAAAATAACGGGTGGCGAGCTGCTCCTCCGCTGCTCTGTCTCCCTGCTGCGCATCTGCGCATAGCTGTTCATCTGTGCGACCTTCCATTGCGGAACTTTCATTGCAATACATCATATTATTTTATATTATATTCCATCGTTAACAATTTGTCAATCTTTTTCATTCGATATAAAAATATCCCGCAAAAGTCTCCTCGTTTTTATGCATATTCCTTTCGTATTCCCATAATTTCGACAAAATCGGCAACAACCGCAATCAGAAAATACACATGTATTGTTACGTTTATTTTTACTATAATACCTTTTTGCGCTGCTGGTACAGACTCTGGGGGGGGAGCGCTGATTCAACCGGCAGGCACCGACGAAAAAAACGCTGTCCAGCTGCAGATGATTGATTCAAAAGTCCCCCTAGGAAAACATAACCGTTTATGTCACGTAAACTAGGCTGTAGACACCGCAATGAAAATACTGTTGTATTTGATGATAAACAGAACATTTTTGCAGGTTTTTATGCAAAAAACAGGCTGTATGTATATCTATATGCAGTCCAAAGCAGCAAATTTCACAGATTTCACACAACTCGCAGAGGAAAAGCGCGTAAACCTGTCTTTCGGGCAAATGAAAGAAACTCAGATTCCAGAGCAGCAGGCTTTCTGCACCCTTTTCGTCAAAATTTGACTTTAAAATCTCGTTAAAAGCAAAGTTTGTCTATTGACTCCACAAAAGAAAGTGAGTATAATGAAATTATTCACATAGATAGATGCGGAAGGTCGCTTCAATCTTAATTTACAACAAATCTTTTGATTTGATTGATCGCAGCTGTTAGAAATCCTATCTGAGTGGAAAAAGAGCACCCGAAATGTGTCAAATAATATCGCAAACTCAGGAATTGTGAGAAAAGACAGATCCAAAGAAGTGGATGCTGTCAGCGTAAAAAATTTCGGCGCTCTCGCCGGACTCAGACGATACGGAGTGACCCTCATGAGAAAAGAAGGAATGGAACATGACAGACAAGGAGTTCCGGCGCCTGAGCCGGA
>CAYNPX010000078.1:0-7928 GCA_964399205.1 uncultured Butyricicoccus sp. | reverse complement strand
TGTATGGCGCAACATGATAAGAAGAAAAGTCGAAGTCCCCGATGCGGTACAGTGCGTTCAACAAACGCGGCCCATGCAGCCGGCTTTCCGTTCCGGAAAATGGGCATCTGTTCCGCATGGAGTCCTGCCCGTGGGAAACGCTTGACAGTATGGAAGAATGATGCTTTAATAGGGGAAAGAAGGGAATCGTTTTTCTATAATCTATGAATGTGACAGAGGATAACGGAAATGAAATTAACACATCTGGATGAAACCGGCGCCGCCAGAATGGTTGACGTTGGAGCGAAGGAAACGACAAAGCGTACAGCCAGCGCGCAGGCGATTGTGACGATGCAGCCCGAAACCCTGCATATGATAACGGACGGAACAGCGCCCAAGGGAGATGTTTTCGCTTGCGCCCGTATCGCAGGCATTATGGCGGCGAAAAAAACGAGCGAATTGATTCCTCTGTGCCATCCGATTCCGATTGACAGCGTAAAAGTTGAGATCGAACCGATTTCGGAAACACAAATCAGGCTCGTAAGTACATTGCAGTGCACAAATAAAACCGGTATAGAAATGGAAGCGCTGACAGCTGCGTCTGTTGCGGCATTAACGATTTATGATATGTGCAAAGCGGTTGACCGCGCCATGCGGATCGACGAGGTGTTGTTGCTTCATAAAGATGGCGGAGAATCCGGTTTATATCAATATCAGTCCAAAAACATATAAAGAAAGCGTTGACAGACGCTGTCGTTTCGGGACAGCCGGCGCCGGATAAACGTGTTGTTGAAATGCGATGCATATCATTTCATCGGAACTGGTGAACAGCGGCGTATTTTCTGTGACGCAGATTGCACAAAAGGAGACAATGAGATACGAAGCAAATTGTGTATTTCCATGAAATTTCAAAAAGAACATATTAACACTTACGTCGGAATCCGAAACATGATACTATAGACATGGCAAAAGAAAATATGAAAACGCAGTGAGATTGCACATTACGGTGGAGATCGCAACGAGTTTTGCGGTTTCCGCTGTTTTTTTGTGCATAGAAGCTGATAAGGAGGAACAAACAATGCCAAAAAATCTCAAACAGGAAATTATCTACACAATTATGATGGTCTGCGTCATGGTATATGCAATGGTATGCTATAACATTGCGATTGACAACGGCGGTCTGGAAAACTGGGTTTTCCTCGCGGCCTTCAGCGAACTGCCGATCATGGGCGTAGCAGGCTTTTTGCTGGATACTTTTATTGCGGGACCGATTGCCAAGAAGCTGGCATTCCGCCTGTTCCAGCCGGGACAGGATAAGCCGATTTTTGTTATCCTTGCGATCTCTGTCTTTTCGATCTGGCTGATGTGTCCGATGATGAGCTTTGTTGCATCCATCCTCTTTCAGGACGGTCTGCACAGACAGCTCCTGTCTGTATGGATAGAGCTGACGATCCGCAATTTCCCGATGGCGTTTTTCTGGCAGCTGTTTGCCGCAGGTCCGCTCGTCAGGACGATCTTCGGAAAGCTGTTTCCGGAAAAGTAAACGGGAATCCTGCATGTCAGTCCTGTTTTCCGCATAAGGTATGAGGAACAGGAAACGGATTTGACTGACATGGGGGATAGAAGCATGAAGCGATTGCTTGCAGCCGCGGCGGCTGCGGTATGTCTGATGGCGGTATCCATGACGGCATCTGCTGCGGATTTGGGAGAGGTCAAGGCAAAGTCTGCGATTTTGACTACAGAGGACGGGCAGGTATTGTTTGAGCAGAATGCAGACGAGGCGCATCCGCCTGCATCGGTCACAAAAATTATGACCATGCTGCTGACGATGGAAGCTGTTGACAGCGGCAAGGCGTCGCTGGAGGACATGGTAACGGCGTCCGCACATGCGGCGGAGATGGGCGGTTCGCAGATTTATTTAAAAGAAGGCGAACAGATGACGCTGGATGATATGCTCAAATCCATTGCGGTCGCGTCGGCAAATGACGCGGCAGTCGCTGTGGCGGAGCATCTGGGCGGCAGTGAGGATGCCTTTGTTTCCATGATGAACGCACGGGCAAAGGAGCTTGGCTGTACCGGCACGGAATTTGTCAATCCAAATGGCCTGGATACAGACGGCGAGGAAACAAGGACGACAGCGCGCGATCTGTCGCTCATTTCCGCAGAGCTGCTCCGGCATGAAAAGATACTGGAATACACATCAATCTGGATGGATACCGTGCGCGACGGCAGCTTTGGGCTTGCGAATACCAATAAAATGCTGCGGCTGTATGACGGCATGATCGGGCTGAAGACCGGCTACACGAGCACAGCGGGCTATTGCATCTCGGCAGTGGCGGAGAAGCAGGGAATGCGGCTGATCGCCGTCGTGCTGGGAGAGCCGGATAAGGATTCACGCAATAGTGATATCACAGCCATGCTCAACTATGGCTTTGCCAACTATTCGGTAGCGCAGATTTTGGAGGAAGGGCAGGAACTGGACAGCATTCCGGTCGAGATGGGGACGCAGGATACCGTGCGTGTGCAGCTGGCGGATGACAGTGCGCTGCTGCTGAAAAAAGAAACTGCGGAGGGACTGACGCGGGAGATCACGCTGGCGGACAGCGTGCAGGCGCCGGTGCAGCAGGGCGACCCGCTGGGGGAGATCGTGCTGAAAAACGGCGATGAGGAGATCGCACGGCGGCAGCTGACAGCGGCAGAGACGGTAGAACGCAAGGGGATTTCTGCGATTTACCGTGATTTGCTGGAATATCTTCTGATGAAACGACGGACGGATTGAGAATATTTTACCAATCTGTAAAACTTGTATCAGAACATTGGTTTTTCTTTCGGAAATCCGTTGTGTTTTTTCATAATTTATGTTACTATTATACCAACCTCAAAGTAGATTGGGAGGAAACAAAAAATGGTTAAATTAATTATGGCAGCTGCCGGAAGCGGCAAGACGAAGGACATTATCAATCTGGTAAACGAAGCGGCGGTCAATGATCCCGGCTCTGTTGTATGCATTGCGAAGGGCACGCATCTCAACTTTAATATCTCTCATAAGGCTCGATTGATCAATGTTTTGGACTATAATGTAACAGATTATCCGTCTTTGCTCGGTTTCGTAGCTGGCATTCATGCAGGTAACTACGACATCACCCAGATTTACATCGACAGCCTGTATAAAGTGGCGCGTGACGACAAGCCGGAGGACGCCGACAAGTTTATTCTTGCACTGGACGAATTTTCCAAAAAGCACGACGTTGCGTTCACGATCGCCCTGTCCGGCGATGCTGCTTCCGCAAGCGATGTGATGAAGAAGTATCTGTGATTTTCTTGACCATCGAAGGTCCGTTGGAGTCTCTCTCCAACGGGCTTTTTTTCGTTATCACACATTTTAAAATATATTGCCGCATTTGACGGATTCCGCGCGCATCAGATCATCGACAGCCTGACGCAGACCGGCAAGCTCCATGGCAAGCTGGATATTGTCGCCTGCGCATACGCCCTCCGCAGCGCGGGCAAAGCCGAGCCGTACTTCGTCCAGTAATTTTTCGCTGATTACCGCCGAAAGATAAGCCTCCTGCTGCCGATAGATCTGCTGCGCCTGCGCGGTCAGACGCCCGGCGGACACGAGGTCATTTTCCTGTGCCGCGCTTGTCGCCTGTTCCAGCGGGATTGTGATGCTGTCCACCGTGCGTGAGATCACGCGGAGGTTGTAGATTCCGCCTGCGGCGATGCAGGCAAGCAGCACGAGTGCTGTACATAACCGTTTCATGTACGATCTCCCTGCTTTTCAAGCTGGAGGAACAGGTTGCCCTCGTCGTCCAGCGTCAGAAGGAATATCTCTGACAGCGAGGAGATGCCGCGTTCACGGCACAGCTGGAGCAGCCATTGCTCGTCCTTCCCCAGCTGTTTGAGATTATGCCGGATGATCTTTCCGTTGGATATCAGCACCAGCGCGACACCGGTTTCATCCGGATGCAGATGGCAGTCGGACGGCGTCAGCGGCTGACGGTCGGCGCGCGGGATGACACTCAGCTGTCCGTTTGTCTCGATGATCGCATACCGCACATCGTCAATTTTGGACACGCCCGCAATACGCAGTCCTTCCAGAATGTCCTCCGGCGACAGACGCAGGGTACGCAGCATTTGCGCGTCCAGCTGCCCGTCCTTCACAACGATGCAGGGATTGCCGCACAACAGGCGGCGTGCGCGGCGGCTGCTGCGGCATAAGCAGGACAGCAGGATCTCCATTGCCAGCAGCGTGGCGAGCGGGACGATACCGCCCAGCAGCGGTACAGCCGTATCCTGCAGCGGAATGGAAGCCAGCTCGGAGACGAGGATGGTCACGGCAAATTCGGAGGTTGACAGCTCGCCCAGCTGCCGCTTTCCGGTGAAACGCAGACCGCCGATCACCGCGGCATAGACGATCAGCGTGCGCACAAACAGCAGAAACAGGGAAGATCACCTCCGAAAAAAGATATCTGAAGTTTTCCACGGCTGCGGGAAGATATGTATGCAAATGTACAAATTTACGCAAAAGCGCCGGAACTTGCGGGAAAATCGAAAAAATCCTGTTGACATTTTTGGAAATGGCGATATAATAAATTTACGAGATGCGATAAATGCAAAGACCGGAAGAGTAGCGTTTCCAAAATTTTCAGAGAGCTGCCGTTTGGTGCAAGGCAGCAGTGGAGGAGATGTGAACGTCATCCGCGAGCAGTTTAGGCGAACAGGCCATAGGCTCAGTAGTCTGAAACGGTTCAGCCCCCGTTACAGGGCAGGCATTAAGCACACCGTGCCGATGCGCTAAGTGGTCGTCCGTTCGGACGGCAATAAGAGTGGTACCGCAGAGCATAGTCTTTGTCTCTTTCTTTGTAGAGATAAGGGCTTTTTCTTTATTTTAGCGCGATTTACGAAAATATTTTTAATTCAGGAGAGATTGCTAATGAAACTCAATGGTTCGCAGATCCTTATTGAGACGCTGCTGGAACAGGGAACCGACACGATCTTCGGCTATCCGGGCGGCGCTGTCCTCAATATTTATGATGAACTGTATAAGTATTCTGACCGGATACGCCATGTGCTGACGGCGCATGAGCAGGGTGCATCCCATGCCGCAGACGGATATGCACGCGCCACCGGAAAGGTGGGCGTTGTTCTGGCAACATCCGGTCCGGGCGCGACAAACCTTGTAACCGGCATTGCGACGGCGTATATGGATTCAGTCCCGATGGTTGCCATCACCGGAAATGTCGGCACGCCGTACATCGGACGCGACAGTTTCCAGGAGGTCTATATCGCCGGCATCACGATGCCGATCACCAAGCATAACTTTGTTGTCCGCAAGGTTGAAGAACTGGCAGATACCGTGCGTCTGGCATTTGAGATCGCAATGAGCGGCCGTCCCGGTCCTGTATTGATCGACATTCCGAAGGATATCACCGCAGCTGTCTGTGAGTTTGAGCACAAACCGGCAGTGCAGCCGCGCCCGCATCCGGTCATTCAGCATGACCAGATCAGGCGCATGGCAGAGATGGTCAACGCATGTGAGCGTCCGGTCATCTTTTATGGCGGCGGTATCATCATTTCCGAGGCGGAGGAACTGCTGGAACAGCTGATCCATCGTGCGGATATTCCGGCATGTCATTCCATTATGGGCATCGGCGCGCTGCCGACAGATGATCCGCTCAATCTCGGCATGGTGGGTATGCATGGCTGGGTATCCGCAGGACGCGCAGTCGATAAGGCAGATCTGCTGATTGCACTGGGAACCCGATTCTCGGATCGTGTCGCAACCAAGCTGGGCGATTTTGCAACGAGCGCAAGAATTGTACAGGTTGATATCGATCCGGCTGAGGTCGATAAAAACGTCATGGTTGACCATAGCGTCATCGGTGATGTACGCGATGTCCTGGAGGCGCTGCTGCCGCTGATCCACAAGGCAGATCATACGCCGTGGAAGCAGCAGATCGCTACGTGGAAGGAACGCATGGATTACAAACCGAAGGATGATGATTCCGTTCTTCGTCCGCATCAGCTCATGCGCAAGGTCAACGAGTTGATCGGCGCAGATGATATCGTCGCAACAGACGTTGGACAGCATCAGATGTGGGCGGCACAGTTTACCGGACGCCGCAAGCCGCGTACCTTCCTGACCTCCGGAGGTCTGGGCACGATGGGCTATGGCTATGGCGCTGCAATCGGCGCGCAGGTGGCAAAGCCGGAGCGCCGCGTTGTACATATTTCCGGTGACGGCAGTTTCCATATGAATCTACAGGAGATGTGTACCGCGGTCAGCTATCATCTGCCGATCATTACAGTCGTTTTAAACAACAGCGTACTGGGCATGGTGCGCCAGTGGCAGACCTCGTTCTATGGTCATCGTTATTCCGCGACCGACCCGTGCCGCAAGACAGATTTCGTCAAGCTGGCGGAGGCGTTTGGCGCGAAAGGTCTGCGCTGTACCACACTGGCAGAATTTGAAGCGTGCATGAAGGAAGCGCTGGCGTCAAATGGTCCGGTCATCATTGATGCCGTGATCGATAAGGATGAGCGCGTACTGCCGTTCATTCCGGCAGGTCAGACCATCCGCAATGTAGTGATCGACTGACGAAAGGAGCAGATTATGGAAAAATTCATTATTTCTGCCCTTGTGCAGAATCATGCCGGCGTACTGGCTCGGGTAGCCAGCCTGTTTGGTCGCCGCGGCTTTAATATCAATTCTCTCACCGTTTCCCCGACAACAAATGAGGAGTTTTCACGCATTACAATCGTTGTGCTTGGTGACGAGTATACCATGAAGCAGGTACTCAAGCAGATGATGAAGCTGGAGGAATGCGTTGATGTCGCACCGATCGAGGAAGCATACGCATTCTGCCATGAGCTGGTGCTGGTCAAGATCCGCGGCGACGCGGCTGCACGTGAGAGCGTGCGCGAGCTGTGCGCGATGTATCATGCGGATGTTGTGGAATCCAGTAAGCAGAGTATTATCGTCCGCATGGATGGCACGCCGTCCCAGATTGATACGTTCCTGTCCATTATTGACAGTTTTGATATCGTAGAATCCAGCCGCACCGGTGTCACAGCCGTTCATCGGGACAAAAAAGACGCGTAATATAGAATTTATTGTTCCACCCACTTGATTTGTCAAATAGATTATTCTATAATATAAGTTACTGGACAAGTTCCGGAAATTAGGAGGAAAGCAAAATGGCTACTGTTAAAATGTATTATGATGCAGACTGCAATCTGTCCCTGCTGGATGGCAAGACAGTCGCAATCATTGGTTTTGGTTCTCAGGGTCACGCACATGCAATGAACCTGAAGGACTCTGGTGTTGACGTTGTTGTAGGTTTGCGTCCGGGTTCCCGCCACACAGCAAAGGCTGAGGCTTATGGTCTGAAGGTCATGACTCCGGCAGAGGCTGCAAAGGCCGGCGACATTGTTATGATGCTGTGTCCGGACGAGAAGCAGGCTGATATCTATAAGGACGTAATCGAGCCGAATCTGGAGCCGGGCAATGTACTGGCTTTCGCACATGGCTTCAACATCCATTTCAAGCAGATCATCCCGCCGGCTGATGTTGACGTTATCATGATCGCGCCGAAGGGTCCGGGTCATACGGTACGCAGCCAGTACGTTGAGGGTCATGGTGTGCCGGATCTGGTTTGTGTTGAGCAGGATGCGTCCGGCAAGGCAATGGATATTGCGCTGGCTTATGCTGCCGGTATCGGCGGCGGCCGTGCGGGCATTCTGGAGTCCACCTTCCGCACCGAGACTGAGACTGACCTGTTTGGTGAGCAGGCTGTATTGTGCGGCGGTGTCTGCGAGCTGATGAAGGCCGGCTTTGAGACGCTGGTTGAAGCTGGCTATGCGCCGGAGAACGCTTACTTCGAGTGTGTACATGAGATGAAGCTGATCGTTGACCTGATCAACGAGGGCGGCTTTGCAAAGATGCG
>CAYNPX010000077.1:0-8002 GCA_964399205.1 uncultured Butyricicoccus sp. | reverse complement strand
CTTCTTTGACAAACATGCCTGCCGGACGTGCGTGAAAGCCCTCCGGGTCGGTGATCGTAAATGTAAAGTTCTTCATTATATCAGTCCTCTCAACTATAGTTTTCCTTGCTCAAGTGCCTGTTTCACTTCAAGCAGGCTATGATATACACCAGCACAAATCTGATGCATTTCTTCTGTCGGTAAGCTGCCATCCGGTATCATAACCGTTGTGCAGCCCGCGGCGATTCCGGCGCGCACACCATTGACGCCGTCCTCAAACACGTAACAGTCCCACGGCGGAATGCCCAGCCGCTCCGCCGCCAGCAGAAAAATGTCCGGTTCCGGTTTCCCGTAAACCACTTCATTTCCGCCGACAATTGCATCCAAATACGGCGTTGCGCCGGCAAGCGCCATGTTTCGCTCGATCTGCGCTACGCTGTTGCTGCTGGCAACTGCGATTTTTACACCGCTTTGGTGCAGTAATTCCAATATTTCATCCATGCCTTCCTTTTTCGGAACAGCATGTTCGATCTTGCTTTTTACACGATTCAAGCAGTCCTGCATGAACTGTCTCCCATCCACATCCGGATAATACTGTTTGATTACAGCAATCATATGTTCTCCGCTTGTTCCGGCAACAGCACACGGAAATTCCGGATTTGGCTGCTGTTTATATTCCACAGCCAGTTCTTCCCAGCTTCTCCGGTATAGCTGCTCTGTGTCCAGCAATGTACCGTCCATATCGAAAATTGCGCCAGACTTCATGTGTTCTTCCTCAATTCCATCAGCATTTTGTTTTCCAACAGTCGAGAGCCATAACGATCGACTGCAAGCATTGCCGCACCGGCGGCGAAAGCGTTCGTTTTTCTGCTGCACGGATAAATATAATCCACATCACGGGCAAACAGGTCATATTTAGCAGCCTTTTTCTGTAAGTCCTTCATGTATGGCTCAATCCTTGTCCCTACTGCGCCGCCGATCATGATGTCAATATTGCACAGCATACGCAGATTTGTCACCAAAATCGCCAGATACTCCAGATATTCATCCCACACCGCACAGGCATCCGTATTGCCCACCTCCACTCGTTCAAAAAAGTCCGTTAAACTCTGGCCTTCCTTCAGCAAAGCGTTTGGAGACAGATAGGGGTCGGCGCAACCGTGCTTGCCGCAATAGCACGGCTTTCCATGCGGGACGAGCAGCATGTGCCCAATTTCCCCCGCCTGCCAGCTGTTGCCATAATGCAACTTGCCATTGATCATCAATGCTCCGCCAACCGATTCGTTGAGGGATATATACAGATAGGTCGGTCGTTCTGCCGTCAGCTCCGCATAGCACGCGCAATTCGCGTCATTGGCCGCCGCCATCGGGAACTGCATACACCTCCGAAAACGATCAAGGCTGACATGCTCCAAGCGCAAAATATGCGACCGGATAATCATTCCCGCGGCATCGTCAATAATGCCCGGAAAGCAAAGCCCTGCGGCTACGATCCGGCGTGTATCAATCTCGTTTACTTGGAAGAAATACACGATCCGCCTCTGAAGCTCCTCATACCACTCGTTTTCATCCTGAAAAATCAGCGGAAGCTCCTCCTGCACCATGACTTTACCACAAAGATTGGTAATAACCAGTTCGACATGATGCAGTTCGATATCAATTCCAAGCCCCAGACCGGCATTTTCATTCAGCGCAAGTTTTTTTGCCCTGCGCCCGCCAGTGGATTCCATTGCGCCGCATTCCACCAGCAAATCGTATTCCAGCAGCTCGTTGGTATTTTGCAGCGTTGTCGGCATACTCAGATTGAGCTTGCGCGCAATATCCTGCCGCGTCATCGTTTTCTCTGCCCGCAACAGCTGGAGGATACGCAGCTGATTTTGTTTTTTACCCGTATTGTTCGGCGTCATAGTATTCACCTTTTTCAAAAGTCTTTTATTAAAGATATTGTATCTCATGTACCTCCAATAAGCAATACTTTTTTCTGCCGCCAAAACGATGATAACACAGCTTTGGCATTACAAAAGGTAGAATATCATGCATCCCGTTCACGGATGTCAGCGCTTCATCCGCAATCAGCCCTCTACGATTTGAATGACGGCACCGACGGCGATCTCCGGCTGCGGCTTATTTTCCACATAGATCGTGCCCGGCAGGTCAACCGTGGTCTGACCGCTGAAATTGATCGTGCAGTGACCCAGACCTGCCAGTGTAACTGGCGCCTCACTGCCGACTGCCGTGATCTTATATGCACTGTCGCCAAACTTTAATGTCTGCCCTGCCGCAATTGTGCCATTGATCGGATTCACATCGACGGAATAGCAGTAGTCACGAATTTCCTCCGGTGCATTGTCACCGAATAAAATCAGCATACCGCTGTCCTTAAATTCATCAACACAAACGCCCATCGCCTTAACCCGATTTTCGTAAATAATCTTCATGATAATCCTCCATTGTTTTATTTCACATATTGTTTTCGGATCGTCTCAGCAGGAAAACCTTCCTGTTCAGGCAATCCGGAAAAAATGCGGGAGTCAATTTTCCGGATTTTAGGCATCCGGCTTTGATGCGCCGGATGCCGGATAAGAATAAAAATCGAACGAGAGATGCTTGATCGCTTTGTATGCTTATGCAGCGTACAGACCAAAGCTTGCTGCGTAAGCAATAAGAACGCGGAGCCAGCCGGTCAGAAAGCGGGAATACATAACAGAAACAACGCCAACCTCAACTGTCTCCGTCTCAGCCTCCGCCAGACCCAGACCAACTGGTATGAAGTCACATGCACCCTGCGTGTTGATCGCAAACAATGCCGGAAGTGCAAGCTGCGGCGCAATATTGCCCTTGCCAATCTCAGCACCTACCAATGTTCCGACAATCTGCGCGATGACGGCACCTGGTCCAAGCAGTGCAGACAAACCTGGGATGGAGCAGATTATGCCCAAAATCACCAGACCGACGATATTGCCTGCCAGCGGTGTCAGGATGGATGCAAACGCATTGCCAAAGCCGGATCCGTTGATAATTCCGATCAGCATAGATACGAATGCCATGAACGGCAGGATAGTTGTGATGATGGTCTGAATAGAATCACGAGCTGCCTGATTGAAGGTGGCAACGACCTTGCCCGCACCGAGTCCGATCTTAGTGATAATGCTTTTGTTCTGCTGTGCCGCCAGAGTCTCGGATACCTTTTTGTCAGAAGAAAATTTGACGTCTTTCTGCGATTCTTCCGGAGCAGCAGCAGCCGGAGCCGCAGAATCGTCCGTCGGGGAAATCTGCGCGGATGTCACACCGGAAACGTAGATGTCTTCCTTGATGTACTGTGCCAGCGGACCTGCCTTGCCGACCGGATTGGTGTTGATCGTCGGGATGCGCTTTTTCGGATACAGTCCGCAGCGCAATGTGCCGCCGCAATCTATGATGACAACTGCAATCTCTTCCTCCGGACAGTTGGTCTTGAAGCCGTTGACCGGAGTCAGCCCAGTCAGTTCAACAATCCTTTGCAGGCATTCCGGCTCTGCGCCGCCGCCTGTGATGAACATCACCTTGTTTTTCTTTTCTGTTGGGGTGATAATCAGCGGGCCTCCAAAGCCGCCGCTGCCTTTGACTACTTGAATAGATCTATATTCTGCCATGTTTCATTTCCTCCTAATTCAACCTTGAGTCGCAGATTTCAACGAGCGATTCAGCTTAATACCCTGCTGTTTTTCAACTATCTTCGTGGTAAACTCTGTAGCCCATCCAGAGATGAAATTGCAGACGATGCCAACGAGCAGATAACGCAGTGCGAGCGGCGTGGTGTCCAGCCCCAGCTGTGTGATACCATTTGCGATGCCCAGATAAATAAAGATTTCTGATGCGTTGATGTGTGGGAAAATGCCGCTGTTGGTGTGGCAATGATAGGTTACAGATGCGTAGAAACTCGGCTTGTAAAATTCCGGCATAAATTTGCCCATCGAAAGCGCCATCGGATTGCCCAGCATGAATGCGGATACCCACGGGAGTACTGCGTAACGCAAGATGACGTTCGATGTACAAAACTTTGCCAGTTTATCGACGCGATCCTGACCCGCCAGAGCGATGATTGCGTTCATCAGCACAAGGAGCACGGTAATGGTTGGGATAATGCCGGTTACCCAGCTTACAAACTGTTCGCCGCCAAGGGTAAATAGATTCATAAAACCTGATGCTAAATTAACGATGAAGTTCATAATGTTCCACCTTTCTTATTTCACGGTTGATTTTCTTGTAAAAATACCTCCCACGGAACGTCCAACCTTCTGGAACGGGGACGGCGGTTCCGGAATGATCTCACCTTTTGTGAATTTCCGGTAAGTCAATGCCGCATCAGCAATTGCCTTTTTCAGATTCCTGTGCCCCCTTGGGCCGTCCTCTTCTGTCAGTTCAGCGATGTAGCGTCCCTCATAGCCGTCCAAACACTTCACTCTCGCCAGACAGGTAACACCCTCCAGCTTTCGTCCTTCCTGTATGACGCCGTCGTCGTCAATCAGGAACATGACGATTGCTCCGGCGTGGAATCCGCCCGCCTTGCGTCCGCAGGCGACCCTTCCCTGCCGCCGCAGCTTGACAAATTCGTTGGAAAAATGCCGCATCTGATTCATACTTAATATAATTTGCAGCACAAATGCCGCAGCTACGATCAATGCCAGTCGTATCATATCTGTCCCTCCGTTCCGTGATCCGTTTATTATTCTCCAATGTGCCGGTACAACACACGAAGCAGTGCGGAGAATGAATTTGCTGAAACTATTTTGTTCAACAGTTCCTCGTCCCTTGTAATGCTGATAATCTCATCATAAACGCGAATGAGCAGGTTATCATCTGCCTCTACCTGTGATGGCAGCCCGATCAAAAAAATCACACGGATATCATAATCTCCATAATGTACCGCCTGCGGGAATACGCCGACGGACAGCATCAGCTTGTCGCTGGCATACTGTATGCTGTGCGGAATAGCAACCGAATGATCAAAAACCATTGTACCCTTTCGTTCCCGTTCCCGCAGCCGCTGCGCAAAGCCGTCATCCACCTGTCCGCTTTCCGTCAAGCGAGCCGCCATGCTGTCGATGGCGGACGGATAATCGTCTTCCTGTAACACGAAGAACCGGTTTTCATCCAGCAGCGCCGTCATAACAAACCAATTGTTATCCAAAACCGGCACCTCGATCTGATCCCAATACTTCGCTTTCTCTATTTTATGTAGCAACTCGCGGTCGTTAAAGATCTCATGAATGCGGATGATCGGGCGGCTGCATGTACAGGAAAGGTCTACCGTTGTCAAAACGATATCAAATTCATCCAGCAGTTCCTGATTCACCTTTTCATCGGCGAACAGCTGCATCTCTGCCGAGCTGTCCAAAATCTTTTTGAGCTGTACGGCAACCAATCTCGCTGTGACCCGCCCTGTTCCACAGACAACAGCCACGCGGAACGGCTTTTCCTGTTTTAAATCGTTTTCTGTCAGAAACACACCGAAATAGGATGCCAGATAGCCGCGTTCGTCCTCTGTGACCGTCAGATTATATTCCTCGCTGACAACCTGTGCAGCGATACCCGCCATACTATAAGCAAGCGGATATTTTTCCCGAAGATCGTCGAGCATCGGATTTTTCAGCGGTACATGGAAGCGAAGCCGGTTGATCATGAACATCAGATGATATAAAAATTCTTCTGTAAATTCACCGCTGCGGATGGTAATGTCCATCTCAGTCTTAATCTGACGCTGGATCCGCTGCATCAACGGGCGAACTGTCTCATCCAGCTCGATGGAACGTATATCCTGAATATCCGCTGGCGTTCGCATTCCTGCGATTGGCAGAAAAACAAACAGCTTTTCCTCAATCGGGATGCGGATACGCAGTATCTGGGAAATCTGATCTACCAGCTCGTCAATGAAGCCAAATTCCGGACGCGCCGTCAGATTGTAATACCGCTGTGGCAGCAGACCGATATAATGTCCCGTCAGGAAGCGATCCAGCATCAATGTGGTAAACCGCTCAAAGGAATCCCGAACGCTTTTTTCAAACGGATGCATGGAAAAGGTCTTTTGAATCTCCTCTGTAATTTCCTCATCCAACGGATATTCGTGATAGATCGACGAATAAACGTTATCGAGAACATATCTACGGATATCGGTTTCCTCACCATGCAGGATCAGCCCCTTGCTTGTTTTGCCAATGATACTCAGCTGATAACCTTCAATTTCCTCCCGCAGCTTTTTCAGATCGCTCACCAGCGTTGTCCGTCCGATGTTCATCTCATATGCCAGCTCATCTGTCAGCAGCGGTTCATCCGACCGCATCAGCCTGCCAAATATATAATCCATGCGATTTCGTGAGGAATTGAGAAATTCATCCGCCTGAATGATTTCAGAAAACCGTTCACGAAAGCGTTCTTCCTGAAAGATACGTAAGACGTACTTTCCCTGTATGCCGTCAATTATGGCACAGTCATCCAGAATTTGATTGATCTGCTTGATATCATTGCGCACTGTGCGCTCACTCACGTCCAGCCGAGAGGCAAGAGCACTGACGGTGATCTCCGGTGTTTTCCGTAGCAATTGCAGCATATTTGCAGTGCGGTTGTCATGAAACAAACTCTTCACCTTGTCAGTACCCCTTTCTCATGTTATCAGCCGCGGGATTTACCTCCGGAAATGTTGATCGTTGTGCCCGCGATATAGCTCGCGCGGTCAGATACGAGATAAGCGACCAGATCGCCGACTTCATCCAGCTTGCCGTCACGTCCCATCGGAATGACCTTGCTGTAGTCGGTCGACAAATCCTCCGGCTTGCAGCCGCGGGTATACGCCAGCGCCTCGTTATATGCCGGTGTACGCAGGCCAGTCGCTTCCATGATGCCCGGTGCGCACGCCAGAACGCGGATGTTGTACTTGCCAAGTTCCTTTGCCCACGAACGGGTAAAACTGTCTACCGCACCCTTGGTAGCGGAATATGCAGATTGACCCTGTGAACCTTCCTTACCGGACTCCGAGGACATGTTCACAATGACACCCTTACCCTGCTTGAGCATCTGCTTTGCACAAGCCTGCGCGCACAGGAACACACCCTTTACATTTACGGCGAACATCTTGCCGAACGATTCGTCATTCAGTTCATACTGCGGCTTTTCACCGGCAACGTCCACCAGAAGCCGCGGCAGGTTAATGCCCGCATTGTTCACCAGCGCGTCGATCCTGCCGTACCTAGCGACAACGGCATCCGCCATTGCCTGCACGCTTGCGCCGTCTGTCACATTGCACTGTACGCAGTAAGCGCCATCCAATTCCGCGCCGGTTTCAACATTCATGTCAACAATCACCGCCTTCGCGCCAACCTTTACCAGCGTATCCACGACATGCTTGCCAATACCCGATGCGCCGCCGGTAACAATAATGACTTTGTCTTCCAGTTCCAACCAGCTTTGATTCATTGCAGTCTCCTCCTCTTTCTTTGCTTTGATCACCTCGCAGGATTTTGTTCTGCGGCATTGATCTTTTTTGTACCTTTATTTTAAGTCGGAAACCGTCGCAATTTAATGCTGCCTTTTGCCGCCGATTGGAAATGCATTCGTTCGTTTGTTTTCCACACGCCGGAAAAATGATGCATGATTATCAATTTTACACAAATAATTTTATAATTTTTATGTGTTGTGCACTAATTTATTTTAACTTAGATAAATTATTTTATAAATCTCTTTTAATTATAGAGTATTGTTACAGTTTGTCAATCCATCATATTAACCAAATATTCCTTTGATTTTTTGGCGCTTATCGCTGAAGACGGCATGGTCTTGATATTGAAGGGTGATGTGATACTTCATGCGATATTGCCTGTAAGCATTCCCCACATAAAGCAGGCAAGTTCCCGGACAACTGCAGTCTTGGCTACATTAGGGCAGTTCTCCCACTGCTTGGATATGATACGTTCTCCGTGTATTATGTAATGACCTTCCCGCTCAGGCGAGGATTATTAGCGGCGGGACACAGTTTTCTCGCTGGGGCACG
>CAYNPX010000076.1:0-8173 GCA_964399205.1 uncultured Butyricicoccus sp. | reverse complement strand
CTGTGCTTTATTTATTCTGTCAGGACAAGCGACATCCGATCCAGCTGCCTCTGATGCTCCCGGCTGGTGGTTACGATATAAATTCGGGTGGTATCAATGCTGCTGTGTCCCAAAATATCCGCCAATCTTGCGATATCGTGGTCGATGGAGTAGAACTTTCGGGCAAACAGGTGGCGCAGGTTGTGAGGGAACACCTTTTTCGGTTCGACTCCGGCGCTCTCACAGAGGTTCTTCATCATCCGCCAGATGTTGGAACGATCCAGAGGTCTTCCGGTTCTGGACACGAACACCGGTCCGCTTTTGATATGCTGTTTTTTAATATATTTTCGCAGGAGCCTGCGCAGCTTGCCGGGGAACAGGATCGTGCGGTTTTTTCCCTTAAGCCGGACGTGCGCCTCGCCGGTATCCACGGTCTCCACAGTGATAAACTTCAATTCGGAGACACGAATGCCCGTGGAGCAGATGGTCTGGATGAGTAACGCCAGCTTTTCGTTGCCCTGATCTTTCGCCGCCTGAACCAGCCGCTCATACTCCTCCTGCGTCAGCTCCTTCTCCTGAGAGCAGTACGCCTGCCGCTGAATCCTGAGCTGCTTAACCTTCAGTTCCGCCTGCCCCAAAAACGTGAAGAAGCTGTTCAGCGCCGTCAGCTTCGCATTGATGGTGGCGGGCTTGTATTCGTCCGTCAGCTTGTCCTTGTAGCGAATAACCGTCCCCTTGGTGATTTCCGCCTCTCCGACCCAGGCAAGAAACGAAAGTGCCTCCCGTTTATACTGGGCAATGGTAGCGGCGCAGCGCTCCTCCAGCTCCAAATTTTCCAGATATTCTTCCATTCTTTCGCACATTTCCGTACTTTTCATAGTGGGTTCCTCCCTCATCGTGTGTCTCTATCGAGCGTTTCTCATTATATTATTTGACAGAATGCCGGAAAATACCTGCGGCATGACTTTTCCGTCCGGTTTCCGGTCTGTATTCCTCCGCAATCCCGTCGGCTTTTGACGGCGGGTTAAGGTAGCCAAAAGTAGCGACTTGTGCTATACTTACGCTATGGGACATGGAAATCGAAGAATTACCGCATACAAATCAAAATACAGGTTTGGATTTGGGGATTCGGGAAGCGCTGATTCAATCGGCAGGAACTGCCGTCCGGCTGCAGACGATTGGTTCAGATGTCCCTTAAGGATTTCTGTTATATCAGATGTAAGGAGTTTTCCGCTATGCCACACCGCTATTTTACGACAGAAGTTGCAAATGGTACAGCTATTTTACGAGGTCAGGACGCGCATCATCTGATCCATGTCATGCGCGCAAAGCAGGGAGATACCGTCATTCTCTGCGATGGAAAGGCAGTTGAATACACTGGCGTCATAACAGCCTTCAGCGAGGATATGGTAGAATTTACCGTAGAAGAGGGATATCCGAGTACCGCTGAGCCAACGATAGAGGTAACGCTTTTCACCGGCTATCCCAAACAGGACAAGTTGGAGGATATCATCCGACATGGCGTCGAGCTGGGATGCGCATCCTTTGTTCCCTTTTTCAGCCGGTACTGTGTTGCCGCGCCAAAAAAAGAGGAACAGAAAAATATTCGTTACAATAAAATCGCAATCGAAGCCGCCAAGCAATGCGGACGCGGTATCCTGCCGGAGGTAAAACTGCCGCTGCGGAATTTTGACGAGGTTTGCCGTACCTTTTCACAGTATGATGTTGTCCTGTTCTGCTATGAATGCGGCGGCAGCCCGCTGCGCAATATACTGGAAGAAACGCAAAAATCGGCGGAACGCGGAAAGCGATTCAAAATCGCAATTGTCACCGGCTCGGAGGGCGGCTTTTCCGCCGAGGAAGCGGAACATGCAGCAAAGGCAGGCGCCGCGACCATCGGACTTGGACCGCGTATCCTGCGCTGTGAAACGGCGCCGCTTGCAGTTGTCGCTTCGGTGATGACGCTGACCGGAAATCTGGAATAATAAAAAATGAGGCGAATCATATGGCAGTATTAACCGGACTGGAACCGGCTTCTGTGTTCCGGTATTTTGAAGAGATCTGTGCGATTCCGCACGGCTCTCGCAATACAAAGCAAATCAGCGACTATTGTGTCCATTTCGCGCAGGAACATGGTCTATCCTATATACAGGATGCATCCAATAATATGATCATCTTCAAAAGCGGCACGTCCGGCTATGAACAGTCAGCGCCCGTTATGATACAGGGTCATCTGGATATGGTCTGTGAAAAGACAGCAGATTGCGCGATTGATTTTCAAACAGATGGACTTTCCCTGCGTGTAGAGGACGGCATGATTTCCGCCGAAGGCACAACGCTGGGCGGCGATGACGGCATCGCGGTTGCCTATGCACTTGCCATTCTTGCGGCAAACGACATTCCGCATCCGCCGCTTGAAGTCGTGTTCACAGTCGATGAAGAAATCGGTATGCTGGGCGCGGCGGCGCTGGATTGCTCTCCGCTTCGTGCGCGCACGATGCTGAACCTTGACTCCGAAGATGAGGGATACCTGCTCGTCAGCTGCGCGGGCGGCGTCTCCGCAACCTGTCATGTACCGGTCGTGCGCGAAAATGCGGAAGGAATGCATGTCACACTCTCAATCAACGGTCTGACCGGCGGACATTCCGGTGTGGAGATCGACAAGGGACGCGCGAATGCAAATCAGCTGCTCGGCCGCACGCTAAACGAGCTTCGCAAAACAGTTTCCTATTCCCTGATCTCTGTTTCCGGCGGTCTGAAGGATAATGCCATTCCGCGCGAAGCCACAGCAGAGTTGGTTGCTGTCCCGGAATCGATCGCCGCAATACAGTCTTTTGCAGCAAATTATCAAAAAATCTTCGCCGCAGAATACCATGTAACGGAGCCCTGTCTCGCGCTTACCGCTATACCGGATGAATCCGGAACGTTTTCCGTCATGGATGACAGCTCACAAACGCGCACGATTGCGGCATTGGTCAATCTGCCGGGCGGTATCCAGCGAATGAGCGCCGACATTCCCGGTCTGGTGCAGACTTCTCTCAATCTTGGCATTCTTTCCACGGCAGCTCAGGAAGTTTCCATGCATTTTTCCGTGCGCAGCAGTATCTGCACAGAGAAAGAAGCCATGATCAGCCAGCTCTCTAATCTGATGAACATCCTCGGCGGCAGCGTTTCATGCACCGGCGATTATCCGGCATGGGAATATAATCAGGAATCTAAGCTGCGTAACCTGATGATTGAAGTTTTTGAAGAGCAATACGGGCGTAAGCCGGTCGTGCAGGCACTGCACGCGGGTGTGGAATGCGGTTTGTTTTCCGGCAAGCTGCCGGGTCTGGACTGTGTTTCCTTTGGTCCGAATATGATAGATATTCATACGACCAATGAACGTATGGATGTGGCATCTGTTCAGCGCACATGGAAATTTCTGCTGGAAACCCTCAAGCGCCTGAAATAGTTCTGTAAAACAGCACCGTACAACACGGTGTTACCTTAAAATGGCAGGAGCCTGGAGCGCCCCTGCCATTCTTATTCTCATCATATTATATATTGACATTTTTAGCATCAGACATGTTCCGCTTGGTGTACAGCAGCACCGTATCTCCTCCCATCAGCCGCATATTGCCGTTTGGGATATGTACCTTGCCCTCTCTGCGCACCATGACAATCAACGTCTGGCGTGAAATATCCAGATCACGAATGCGCTGTCCTGCCCACGGATGGCGGTCCTTTAAAACCATCTCCTTCAGTGTAATGCCGACATCGTCCTGATAGCCCTCTGCTCCCAATACGATATGATCGCCGTATTGAATCATGGTATTGCCGCGCGGAACAACGACCTCTCCTTTTCGCTGAATGATAGCCAGAATCAGTCCGGGCGGGAGCGGGATATCTTTGACCGCAAGATTGAGCCACGGATGTCCTTCCGCTACCTCCAGACGAACAAAACGGATATCCGCCTCCATTGAATAGTCATTCAGGCTCTTCAACCGTGTATACTGTTCTACGAAGCCCGCAGAAAGAATACCGGTGGGAATCGCTACCATGCCCACACCCAGAAAAGTAATAATAATGCCAAATACCCGCCCCGCAATCGTGATCGGGTAAATATCGCCGTAGCCGACTGTCAGCAGCGTAGACACCGCCCACCAGAAGCCGGAAAACGCATTCTGAAAAACATCCGGCTGTACTTCATGCTCCAGGCTGTACATAATCAGCGAAGCGCCGACCATCAAAATCAATATAATAAAAATTGAAGACAACAGCTGGTCGCGTTTGCTTTTTACAACATCGCCGATGACATTCAGCGCATCATAATAGGCGTTGACCCGAAACAGCCGGAGGATGCGGATGACGCGGAACATGCGAAATACAACAACGCCCGTCGGAAAGAAAACCGGAAGAAAATATGGAAGGAATGACAGCAGATCAATTATGCCGCTGAACGATGTCACATAATATACCAACGCTTTTTCTTTTTTCACTTTGGGATATAAAAACTCCGATGTCCACACACGCAGAGCATATTCAACCGCAAAGCAGACCACCGTAATAAATTCAATGGTATTCAGCATCTCCATAGTCTGCGCTGAAAGATCAAAAGTCTCTGCGATTGCAATCACTACATTCGTTAAGACCGTAATGATAAACACCAGATCAAACGCCCTGCTCGGCAGATCACCTGTATTTCCGATCTGGATAATATCAAAAACACGCTTTTTTGTCAGCATAATAACCAACCCTTCCGGTTCATAAAGCTATGGCATAAAAATCAATTTTTTGACTGCCCCGTAAAAGCGCACAGCTCCATCCGTTTTCAGACAGCCTTAAAAATATTGTACTCATACTTTTGCATTCGCGCAAGTAACGACAGCATATTTTTTCAATTATTTTATCGTCTGCGTTTTTCCGGTTCGCCTGTCCGATTGCCGGCAAATTATACTTGGTTCAACGCATAATCTGGTGTATAATATATGTATAACACAGGTTCCCCATGGAACAAACAGCAAAGCAAGGTGTATATGATGAAAAAAGGACTGATTATGGAAGGCGGCGCCATGCGCGGCTTATTTACAGCCGGCGTGATCGACGTGATGATGGAGCATAGCTTCACGTTTGACGGTGCAATCGGTGTTTCCGCAGGCGCAGTCTTTGGCTGTAATTATAAATCGCATCAAATCGGGCGTGTGCTGCGGTATAATACGCGCTTTTGTAAAGACCCGCGCTATGCGAGCTTCCGCTCTCTGATAAAAACCGGCGATCTGTACGGTGCGGATTTTTGTTACTCTCAGCTTCCAAACAAGCTGGATAAATTTGATACCAATACATATCAAAATTCCAATATGGATTTCTATGTCGTCTGTACGGACGTCAACACTGGCAGACCGGTCTATCATAATTGCAAGACCGGAGACGAAACGGATATCCAATGGATGCGCGCCTCCGCTTCTATGCCGATGGTATCCCGCATTGTTGAAATAGACGGATACCAGCTGCTGGATGGCGGCATCTCGGACTCCATTCCGATTCGTAAGTTCCAACAGCTGGGCTATGAAAAAAATGTTATTATCCTGACACAGCCGCTCGACTATGTAAAAAAGAAAAACAAAATGCTGCCGCTCATGCGTATCATGCTGCGAAAATATCCAAAGATCATAGACGCGGCAAAGCGTCGTCATGATATCTACAATGAAACGACCGCGTATGTTCGTGCGCTGGAAAAGCAGGGAAAAGTATTGGTAATCCGTCCCGATCAGCCGCTCAACATCGCGCATATCGAGCATGACCCGAAGGAATTGCACCGGGTTTATGAAATCGGCAGAGCGGAAGCGCTGCATCGTCTGGACGATATCCGTCAATTTCTCTCATAAGGCTGACAACTCCCCATCACAGGGTATCCCGTGGCGGGGAGTTGTTTTTTTCATGCAACGACACAGTTCAAATACTTTGCCAGTGTTTCATATTCCTCCGGCTGCATCTCAGATGGACCCGGCTCCGGATTGTAACCCCAGTCATCTTCACGCTGCTCCTTCTCTGTGACAATGCCGGTGATCCTGCCGCGCTCTACGCAGACATCGGTGGATATCGTGTAATCCTGCGTATTAAACGAAAACGTATACATAGATGCCTTTCCAAACCGCCCCATCATATCAAAATAATAATTCAGTTTATCCTCATCTACTGTGCGTCCAACAAATTTCTCCTCAATCTCCTGTAGTGTCATAAATCCCATTCCTTTCCCGCGAATAGTAGCCTGTATATGCACCATATCATAAATACTGACAAAAATCAATGCACCCATGCATTTTTCTGACAAATCAATCCGCGCTGTAACAAAGCCAATTTAAGAAAGCCACTCCGATGCAGACAGGAACATACCATAGGTGATCGTCAAACTCTGTATCTCTCAGAAAGCAGTTGCCAAAATGAGCCAAAATGTTGAAATGATATTGAAAAGGCGGTTAGCTTATGCTAACCTATATAATATCATAGGTTACACTATGGTCTTTTCACTTCGGTCTGCGGCATCAATGGCGCGTTGCCGGATAAATCGTTAGAAAAGGGCAGGTGATTTCATGGAATGGAAACAGGTAATAACCATTCCGGCTGAAAGAGGCACTGAGGAGCCGGGTAAAATTACAATTTATTGGCTGCATGAAAATCTGATTTTGCTTCTGATAGACATCCGATCTTATAAAATACCCAAAATTCTGTCGGAGTCCAGGCGTGAGATTCAGGAAGCATTTTGTATCAACTACGGTACCAGAGGGCGCTGCGAACTGTCCATGAAGGATGGCAGCGCAACCTTTCTGAAGGGCGGAGAGCTTGCCGTTGATTTGGGACATACGGTGCGTGACAATGATGCTTACTATTATCCGAATCAGGTATATCAGGGGGTAGAACTGTGCTTTGTCCCGGGGGAAGAACTTGACAGAGCGCTGTCTATCGGCTCACAAAACACCTCGATCACAACAACCTTTCAGCGGTTCTACATGGAACAGGACAGATTGCTGATTACGCAGCCGGACCGTCGGATATGTACCGCTTTTGAAATCATGGCAGAGGATGCGGCTTTGGGAATGCCGAAAGAAGTTTTACTCATGGATGTGTATCGTCTTTTCATCCTGTTGGGAAATCTGCGGTTCACGGAAGTGACAAGAAGAACCTATTACACAGATTCTCAGGTTGCGATTGCGAAACTCGCCATGAAGGAACTGTCGGAAAATCTAAGCAAACGAATATCCGCAGCAGAACTTGCCGCCAGATTTGGGATCAGTGAATCCAGTCTGAAAAATTATTTTCGAAGCGTGTACGGGAAAGGATATCACGAGTATCTCAATGAACTGCGCATGAAAAAAGCCGCCGAACTGCTCACTGAGAGTGGAGTCAAAGTGAGTGAAGCCGCGGCAGCGGTGGGCTATGCGAGCCAGTCCCGCTTCGCAAAGGCATTTGGAGAATACTTCGGCGTTTCTCCCAAAGAGTACAGCCGTGTAACACATATAAACAATCAATGAGAAAGCGAGACTTTTCAAATGGAAGAAAAAAAGCAAAAGCCGAATGTGATGAAACTGATCAAGCCTTATGCGCAGTCTCATATGCCGCTCATTACATTGGGCCGGATATTAGCCGCTGCCAGCGCATTGGTTGCCATGGTGCCGTTTTATGATTTATGGAGGATCATTAAAATTGCGGTATCAGGCGAAAATCTGGAACAGATGAAACATCTCGGCTGGCAGGCTGTCGGTATCACCGTTCTTGGTATGCTCCTTTATATTTGCGCCCTGATGTGTACGCATATTGCGGCATTTCGGGTGCAGGCAAACATGAGACGCAAACTGATGCACCATATCATGAACCTGCCTATGGGCGTGTTCGACAAAGAAGGGACAGGGAAAATCCGGCGCATTGTGACGGATTCGACCGCCGCTACCGAAAGCTACATTGCCCACAGTATTCCCGATCAGACAGTTGCCGCAGTTACGCCTGTGGGACTCATCGTCTTAATGCTGATTTTTGATTGGCGGATTGGACTGATCTGCTTCGTTCCCGCTGTCATTGGTTTTGCCTTTCTGATGACCATGATGGGCGAAAAGATGAAAAAAGCGATGCAGGAATACCAAAACGCATTGGATTCCATGAGCAATGAGGCGGTGGAATATGTGCGCGGCGTGCCGGTGGTAAAAACCTTTGGACAGAC
>CAYNPX010000075.1:0-8200 GCA_964399205.1 uncultured Butyricicoccus sp. | reverse complement strand
ATCATCATGAACACGGCGAGGAATGCGGCTGCGGGCATGACCACGAGCATGAACATCACCATGAGCATGAACATCACCATGAGCATGAACATCATCATGAGCATGAACACCATCATGAACACGGCGAGGAATGCGGCTGCGGGCATGACCACGAGCACGAGCATCATCATGAAACAGACGATGAACCGATGGAGCGTTCCGCGACGACAGGCGGCACGACAAAAATATACACCATTGAAAATCTGGATTGTGCGAACTGCGGCGCAAAGATCGAACGCCGGATCAACGCGATGGATGGCGTTTCGGACGCGGTGCTGACGTTTGCGACCAAGCAGCTGCGCGTCACCGCGCCGGATCACAGCGGTCTGGCATCACGTATGGCACAGACTGCGCGCGCGATCGAGCCGGATGTGCAGATCCTTCCGCCGGAGGAAGCAAAAAAAGCGGCGTCCGGCAAAACGGATGACAGCAACAAAAAAGCAATCGCTGAACTGATTATCGGTGCGGTCTGCATGGCGGTCGGCATCGCTTTACAGCAGGTTTCCATGCCTGCGGCTGTCATCGTATTTATCATTGGCTATATTGTTTTAGGACGCGATGTCGTCTGGACGGCGGTGCGCAATCTGTTCAGCGGTCATGTGTTTGACGAAAATTTCCTGATGACGATTGCCACCATCGGCGCGTTTGTGATCGGTGAATATCCGGAAGCCGTGGGCGTTATGCTGTTCTTCCAGATCGGCGAACTGTTTGAGCACATAGCGGTGGAAAAGAGCCGCTCGCAGATTATGGACGCCGTGGATATGCGTCCCGAAACCGTACAGTGGGAGCATGACGGCGTTTCGGAGACGATTCCGGCGGAGGAAGCGGAGCCGGAGGATATCCTGATTGTCCGCCCGGGCGACCGGATCCCGCTGGATGGCGTTGTTTTAGAGGGCGAGAGCTTTTTGGATACCTCCGCTGTCACCGGCGAGCCGGTTCCGGTTCGTGTGACCGTCGGTGATGCGCTGGTCAGCGGCTGTGTCAACACGTCCGGTCTGCTGCGTATGCGTGTGACGAAGCCGCTGTCGGAGTCGATGGTGACCCGCATTCTGGACGCGGTTGAAAACGCGGCGGCAAGCAAGCCGAAAATCGACCGCTTTATCACACGCTTTTCGCGTGTCTATACGCCCATTGTTGTGGCGGTGGCTGTGCTGACAGCCGTTGTCCCGTCTATTGCCAGCGGAAACTGGAACCATTGGATATATACCGCCCTGACGTTCCTTGTCATCAGCTGCCCGTGCGCGTTGGTGCTGAGCGTTCCGCTGGCGTACTTCGCCGGAATCGGCACGGCATCCCGAAAGGGCATCCTGTTCAAGGGCGGCGCATCGCTTGAAGCGCTGGCGGACATCAAGGCTGCCGCACTGGATAAGACCGGTACGATTACCAGAGGTACGTTTACCGTGACAGCGCTGGAGCCGGTTTCCCCGCTGACGGAGGATCAGCTGCTCCAGCTGGCGGCCTCCTGCGAAATGGCATCCACGCATCCGATCGCAAAAAGCATCGTGACAGCCGCGGCGGAGCGCGGGCTGGAAGTGCGGGAGCCGCACGAGGTAAAGGAGATCGCCGGTCATGGGATATATGCCGTTTTGGACGGAAACACCCTGCTGTGCGGCGGCAGGAAGCTGCTTGATACGTATCATGTCACGCTGCCGGAGCTTTCAGCGGCGGGCGGCGCAACGGTCGTCTATGTCGTATGCAACGGACAGTTTGCGGGACGGGTGCTGATTTCCGACAGCATCAAGGCGGAATCAAAGCGCGCGATCGCGGAAATGAAGCGGCAGGACGTCGCCTCCGCAATGCTGACCGGCGACGCGCAGGAAAGCGCAGACGCCATTGCGGCACAGGCCGGTATCGACAAGGTATATGCGCATTTGCTGCCGGAGGAGAAGGTGGAACGCCTGAAAGACATCCGAAGCACATATGGTCCGGTCATGTTTGTCGGCGATGGCATCAATGACGCGCCGGTTCTGGCAGGCGCCGATGTCGGCGCAGCGATGGGGACAGGCGCGGACGCGGCGATCGAAGCGGCGGATGTCGTATTCCTGACCGGCGAGCTGTCCGCCATTCCGCAGGCTATCGCGCTTGCAAAGCAGACCGCACGCATTGCGAAGCAGAATATCGTCTTTGCGCTGACGGTCAAGATTGCGGTTCTGGTGCTCGGTCTGCTGGGTATTGCGTCTATGTGGCTGGCGGTATTTGCGGACACCGGCGTTGCGATGCTGTGCGTACTCAATTCCATCCGTACATTATATAACAAATAAACAGAAAAAATTGACCGCCGGAAAAAAGACGCTCCGGCGGTCATTGCATGTCAGTTTTGGTGACGCACGATGGAATATTCATCGTCGAGACGGTAATAGGGGCAGTTGTCGAAGGTATCCTGAATAAAATGACGCATTTCGTCCTCGTCCAGATCCTGCTGACAGACTGAATAGCCAAATTCCTCGTCATATGCAAAATACATGCAGTCATCACATTTGCTTGCCATGGATTGCAGATACTCCTTTTTTTGAATCGTTTCTGTTAAAAAATCTCTGAATAAAATGTCTGCGGCTGCCCGACCTCTTTCCGGTTCGGGCGGCGTTTTTTCACACCCACCGCATCATATCCTTGCGCATCCGCTTGATGATACGCTTTTCCAGCCGGGAAATATACGACTGGGAGATGCCGAGCCGATCCGCCACTTCCTTCTGCGTCCGTTCCTCGCCGTCGGCAAGCCCGAAGCGCATGGAAATGATGGTCTTTTCGCGTTCCGGCAGGCGTTCCAGCGCGCGGCGCAGCAATTGCCGGTCAACGTCGTCCTCGACCGGCCGCATCACGCAGTCCGGCTCTGTGCCGAGGATGTCGGACAGCAGCAGCTCGTTTCCGTCCCAGTCCGTGCTCAGCGGCTCGTCGAAGGAAACCTCCGTTTTCTGGCTGGAAACCTTGCGCAGATGCATCAGGATCTCATTTTCAATGCAGCGCGACGCATAGGTCGCCAGTTTGGTCTTTTTGTCCGTATTGTATGTCTCGATCGCTTTGATCAGACCGATCGTGCCGATGGAGATCAGATCCTCGATGTTAATGCCGGTGTTTTCAAACTTTTTTGCGATATACACAACCAGACGCAGATTGTGCTCGATCAGCCGGTTACGGCAGGCAGTATCTCCGCTCTGACATCCGGCAATCGCCTCCGCCTCCTCTTTTGCACTGAGCGGCGGCGGCAGCACCGCTGACCCGCCGATGTAAAAGATCCCTCTTTCCTCCGGCAGCAATCCGATTCGGACAAAAAAACGCCGCAGCTTTCGCCAAAATGCTGGCATAACCACACTCCTTCCATTGTTACGGTCCGATCAATCCGTCATACTCCCCCGCGCAAATCCTTCCGCCGCCGGAAATCGCGGCCATGCCGTCATACGCGGAGCCGTCCTCCCGTGTGACAGCGTCCGGTCGGAAGCAGGGCAGCAATCCGCCTCCGCCGACACTCTGGAAGGACACCAGCCGCCAGCCCGACGCGCCTGTTTCCTGCGCGCGCTGCACCAGCTCCGCCGCATTGTCCTGTCCCAGCAGCAGCGGCAGGAACTGCATTTCCTCCGGCAGAACCCTTGCGGCCGCCGCGCGGGTCAGGATGAGCACCGGTCTTCCGGTCACCGGATCGCGCAGCGTATTGCCGCTGTCTACCAGCAGATACAATTCCTGCATCCTTCCGCAAACAGTCAGACAGACCGTTTCGCCATGCGGGCGGTTTTCCTGCGCCTTGCCGCGAAACACCAATCCGCTCAGCCCATACGCAAGCGCCGCGGAGACAAGCAGCGTCTTGCGCGACACCGGCGCGTACAGTGCGCCGCCCGCGGAAAGGCGCGCACCGCTCAGCTGTTCGAGCGCAAACACACACCCGCCAAAGACAAACGACACCAGCAGCACCAGCAGCGTCTGCCGCACGAGCATACGCACGCCGCGCACGGAAAACGCGATTGCCGCCATCGCGGCACAGCAGGCAATGCGCACCGGCAGCATGGACAAGGCGGGCAACAGCACACAGCCTGCCGCATAGCCCGCGCCGGCTGCCGCCGCAGCTGCCAGACGCCATATCGGGCACGATCTGCCGCCCAGCGCGGAGGCCGCCCGCAGGATACAGTAATCCATACAGAAATTCAGCGCCAGCAGAACGTCCAGATAGATCACACGCATATGGCTCTCCACCTCCCGCGTGTGATAGATTGTAGCACATCTGCCCCGCTGTTTCTGCCGAAACACTGTCCGCATAAAATTTTTTCTCGGTCTGTTTCCGCATAGACCGACTTTGTTCTGCCGTTGTTGTGTCATTCTGCGGCAATACCGCATCATTCGGCAAGCGTGATTTTACCTCATCCCAGCCGTTTCATTGTGAGTGCGATGCGTCCCTTCTTGCTCTCGCCCAGAATGCTGTCCACCTCGCCGCGTCCCATGCCGCGCAGCGTAATGCGGTCGTGCTCCGCGACCTCGCGGTCGGGGCGCAGGCATTCCTGCTGGTTGACGAATACCTTTCCGGCTCGTACAGCATCCGCAGCCTTTGCGCGCGACAGCCGGAACATCGCCGCCGTGACCGCATCCAGCCGCATGGACGCCACAGTGTCCCGCAGCCATGTCACCTTTTCCTGCGGGATGACGACACGCGACAGCGGAATTTGCTGCACCGATATGCGCTTTCGTCCCGCCCTGCCGTAATTGGCAAGCAGGAACGGCACAAGCTCGCGCAGCACGATGATATCCGCGCCGTGATCCCCCACCAGGATATCTCCGATGCCGTCGCGCTGTAATCCCAGCCCCATGAGCGAGCCGAGATAATCCCGATGCGTCAGCGCATCGCTTTTGCTGCGCAGGCAGCGGATCGCCGCAAGCGGACAATCCGCTCCGTCTGTCGGAATGTCCTCCATCCATTCCGGCAGAAACAGCAGCACCTGCCGTTCCGCGTTTTCATGTCCGCCCCACAGACGCCCGTTCCGGTCGCCCATTGCCGCCAGCAGTCTGCGCGCCAGTTCCGCCTCATGCAGATCGAGAAATTTTGTACCCGTCAGGCAGCCGCGCGCCCGGCAGATGTCCGCCTTTTCCGCGACCTGCGCCAGCAGGAGCCTGTCCTCCGCCGTCCGTGCCAGCGCGCGTATGCTGTCATGCTGTTTTGCCATTTATGCTTCCTCATTTCATGTTGTTTCTGATAAAATCCATATAAAACTATATATAAAACTATTGTACTGCATGAAAATCTGTATTACAATAAGTATTGGTCTATATTTGACCGGAAAGGATGATTTCATGGTTCGTGATGATGTGCTGCGCGCGCTGGAACTGCACCGCGGACAGCTTGTGTCCGGCGGAACGCTTGCAAAGGAGCTGGGCGTTTCACGTACAGCTGTATGGAAAGCAATTGCCACGCTGCGTGATATGGGATTCCCGATCGAATCCGCCGCAGGAGAGGGCTACCGTCTGGCGGAGTCAAGCGATGCCTTGTCTGAAGCCGGCATTGTCATGGAACTGAAAACCGAGCGGCTTGCGCGCAATCTTTGCGTGCTGTCCACAGTCGATTCCACAAATACATATCTGAAGGAGCGTGCTGCCGCGCTGCCGGACGGCTATGCCGTCGTTGCGGACTGCCAGACCGCCGGACGCGGACGTCTCGGACGTTCGTTCCTGTCCCCATCCGGTACAGGCGTTTATATCAGCATCCTGCTGCATCCTTCGCTGCCGCTGGAACGCATCCATATGATTACAGTGGCTACGGCTGTCGCAATGAGCGAGGCCATCGCGGAAACGGCGGGATTTACGCCGGAAATCAAATGGGTCAACGATGTGCTGATGCACGGCAAAAAGCTGTGCGGTATCCTGACCGAAGCGTCTGTCGAGGCGGAGAGCGGTCAGCTCTCGTATGTCATTGTTGGCGCAGGCGTAAACATTCGCACGCCTGCGGACGGACTGCCGGAGGAACTGCGCGGCATCGCCGGCTGTCTGGAGGATTTTTCCCCGCATCCGGTGCGCCGCAACGCACTGACTGCCGCCTTTTTCAATCATATGGAATCGTGCTACCGGTTGATCGTTTCCGGCAACACGGAAGCGCTGATTGACCGCTACCGTTCGTTTATCCATTTTCTCGGTGAACCGATCACAGTCATCCGCAACGGTGAAAAACAGCCGGCAACAGCGGTTGCCATCGACTCCAGCGGTCACCTTGTCATCGAGCAGGATGGCCGGCGTTCCACCATGCTGGCGGGCGAGATCAGCATCCGTCTGCCGGAACAGGCGCAGTAATGCGCCGAACGCATTTTCCCCGCGCGTTTTAAAGGAGTAACCCACGTATGAAAGATTGTATTATTATCGGAAAAGGTCCTGCCGGATTATCCGCCGCGCTGTATATCCGCCGCGCAGGCTTCACGCCGCTGGTAATCGGACGCGATTCCGGCGCACTCGGGCAGAGCCACCGCATTGAAAACTATTTCGGTCTTGAAACACCGATCAGCGGCGATGAGCTTTTCCGCCGCGGTCTTGTACAGGTCGAGCGCCTCGGCATTGAGGTGCTCAGCGATGAAGTCGTTTCCATACGGGAAACCAACGGCTTCCGCGTCTGCACCGCAGGCGGACGCATCATCAACGCCCATGCCATCCTGCTGGCAACGGGCAAACGCCGCCGTACACCTGCCGGCTTGAACGCGGATCAGTATTTTGGTCGCGGCATCAGCCAGTGCGCGCAATGCGACGGTTTCCTCATGCGCAACCGTCCGCTCGCCGTGATCGGCAGCGGCGACCACGCTGTTTCCGAGCTGACCCACCTGCGCACGCTCACGAACGATCTCCAGCTGTTTACCAACGGCGCGACGATAACGACGGATCGCTTCCCGAAGGATCTGCCGATCATCACGGAACCGATCACCGCGTTCTACGGCGATGAGAACGGCTCTCTTGCCGGCATCCGCACGGAAAACGGCGATTATCCGGTGGACGGCGCGTTCCTTGCCGAAGGCGTCGCCTCCGCATCCGACTTCGCCGTCCGCATGGGCGTTATCATGAACGGCGACGACGTCAAGGTGGATCGCAGCTATCAGACCAACGTCGCCGGTCTGTTCGCCGCAGGCGACTGCATCGGCGGCGTGCTGCAAATTGCAAAGGCTGTCTCGGACGGTGCGATCGCCGGTTTGAACATCAGCGAGTACCTGCGCAATCTGCCGCAGCGCGAAGAATAAAAATGACCGGAAAACAGCTTTTGGGGCGCCTTCCATACGGAGGACGCCCCAATTTTATCTATGGAACCTCTGAATCAATCGTCTGCGGTTGGACAGCGGTTCTTTTTCGCCGGAAATGCGTTGCGCAAGCTGGAAATACATCAAGTATTCCTGCGTTTTCGCGCCTTTTTCTGACAAAAAATCCTTGCCGCCAACTCTTACCGATGGAATCAGCGCTTCCCTATCGCTTTTTGACTTATCGCTTTTGACTCCAATGCTTCAGCTTCGGCAATTGCTTTTCAAAAAAAGCACGTGCCTGTTCCGCAGGCCAGTTCTCGTTCGCCATGTGGTCCACGAGATAGTCCGTCAGCTCGTCAATATTGGTATACACAAATTTTCCATCCGTGTAACACCACTTGCAGTAGTCCTCATTCAATGACCCATCCGGCTCCCTGCTGATCGAAGTATCATCGAGCGGCATACCGCAGCATTGACAGATCAACTTGCGCGGCGCGCCCAGAAGCGTGTTGATCGAAACATCAAATACCCTTGAGAGTAATTTTAATGTTTCCGTATTTGGCGTTGTCTCTCCCGATTCCCAGCGGGAGACCGCTTGTCTTGTGACAAAGACCTTTTTGGCAAGTTCGTCCTGTGTAAAGCCTTTGTCTGTGCGTAAAGCAAGTAAAATATCCTTTGTCTGCATCGTAATCACCTCACCAACAGTATGCCATGCCTGCATACAGAAAACAAGCAACTGCCCGTTGCTACAGTCTGTAGAAAAAGTGGAATCTCATCGCATAGGATGCAGGGATTTCGTCATGAGCTGTCAGCAGACAGCGGATGATGAATCCGTCATTTTGGGCGACCTGCGCGTCAAAAATGACACGTCTCAGCCCGAAAGTGTGCGAGCGAATGCGAGCGCGTCCGGCGGGCGCACCATAAATAAAGCCCCGAATCGTACTCGCTTCGGGGCACGCTTCGGGACATTTCTT
>CAYNPX010000074.1:0-8232 GCA_964399205.1 uncultured Butyricicoccus sp. | reverse complement strand
GGGCTGTGCCGCTTTTATCTTCAGATATCGTAATCGTCCAGAAAGGTATGCCGTTCTGCACCCTTGTGCCAGCCGAGAATGTCGTCTACATTGACATTTTTCACGCTGTTGAAAATATTTTTTGCCACCTGATCATTTCGCTGCTCCAGACGGGCAATGAGCTGCTTGACTTCATATCGTTTGGAGTTTTCCGGCCGGTTTTCCTTTCGGGCATTTGCCGCAAAATCACACGAACAGGCGAGGAAGGTCAGGGAACAGGCGTCGCGCCATGCGAGAATATCACGCTCCCGCACAAGATAAAGCGGACGGATGACCTGCATGTTTTCGTAGTTTTTGGCGTGCAGCTTGGGCAGCATGGTCTGCACCTGCCCGCCATACAGCATAGAGAGCAGCGTTGTTTCCACAACATCGTCAAAGTGATGACCGAGCGCGATTTTGTTACAGCCAAGCTGCAATGCTTTGGCATATAGGCTGCCGCGCCGCAGGCGGGAGCATAAAAAACAGGGATTATCGGTTTCCTGATTGACGGTATCGAACAGCTTTGTCCGGTACCATGTCGTTTCCAGCCCGAGCGCCTGAATGTTATGTTCGATCTGTGCGCGGCTGTCCGCGGTATAGCCGGGATCCATCGACAAACCGATCAACGTAAACGGGACGGCGGAGACGCGCTGCATCAGCTGCATCGCGCAGGCGAGCAGCATGGAATCCTTGCCGCCGGAAATACAGACGGCAATGCGGTCGCCCGGTTGGATGAGCTGATAATCCTGAACAGCCTTGCGGATGGGATTCCATATTTTGCGGCTGAATCGTGTCGTGATCAGATTCTGTGCATGGATGGACGCTGACATGAAAAAACCTCCCCGATGCGTACTGTGGATATCATAGCACGAATCGGGGAGAACCGTCAATTTATAATTTTTCAAATTTGCTGGCGGGCTGTCTGCAAACCGGACAACGGAAATCGTCCGGGAGCGTGTCCGATTTATAGACATAGCCGCATACCGAGCAGCGATAGCCGTAATGCTCGTCAAGCGTGCGGTAGATCGGTGCGTTGGCAGGTACAGATTTTCCGGCATTCTTAAACATTTCCACAGTCAGAACACCGCCGCGCTGAAGGATCTCCGCCTCTGTGACCTCCGCGATAAAAAGAACGTGAGAGCCGAGGTCGATCTGCTGCTGTACACGGAAACTCATGCGGACTGCCATGCCCTCTGTGATATAAGGGCATCCGGCGTCATCGGTTTTGGTTTCATATTCCGCAAATTTGTCGGCAACGCGACCGGATTTATAGCCAAACAGCTTGATAATGGACTCCGGGCAGTTATCTGCCGCAACGGTTGCGCAGAATGCGCCGGTCTGTTCCACAGCGGCTTCGGTGATATTATACTTGTTGAGGGTAACAGAGAACTTGGCGGGCATAGAGGAAGTGAGCTGCTGCAGGGAGTTTACCGCGCAGCCGCGGAATGCCCCATCCAGGCAACTTCCGACAATGGCGATCGAATAGGAAATACTGTCAAATGCTTTTCGGTCTAACATAATAATCCCTCCTGAATAAAAATAAGAACTGTTACTATAATAACGGAAAAGATTCGTCTTGTCTATAGACAATATAACATAAAGATATCGATCGGATTTGGTCAGGATGCAAATGGACACGGAAATGTTGTGTTATGCTGCGATATGGTTGCGATTTGCAAAACTGTTTGACAGAGACAGTGCATCGTGCTAAACTAATAACAGAACCGACTGGTCGGTCGGAAAACAGGGAAAAGAGCCGATTGACAGAAGTTTGTGTTGACAATATGATATCAATATGATATCATATCAAAACAAATGCATTTAGGAGAAACGATCATGGTAAAAATCAGTGTCAAAAAACCATTTACAGTTCTGGTCGGTGTTGTTCTGGTCATTTTGCTGGGCGCCGTCGCGTTTACAAAAATGACAACAGATCTGCTGCCGAATATGGATCTGCCGTATATGGTCGTGTATACGACCGATCCGGGCGCGACGCCGGAATCAGTAGAAACCTCTGTTTCCAAGCCGCTGGAATCCGCGCTCGGCAGTACGACCGGTCTGAAGAATATCAACTCCATATCCAGCGAAAACGTCAGCTTTGTTATCATGGAGTTTGAGCAGGGAACCGATATGAATGCGGTAAGTATTGAGATGAGCAATACGATCGACCAGATCAAGGGCACGCTGCCGGAAGAGGCATCGTCGCCTGTCATGATGCAGATTTCGCCGGATATGGTTCCGGTCATGATTGCCAGTGTAGATGTCGATAACATGGAAGCGGAAGAAGTATCCGACTATGTCAGCGATGAACTGCTCACACGCCTGGAACGTCTGGATGGCGTTGCATCGGTCGATTCCACAGGCATTATCAATTCTAAGGTCAAGGTAACGCTGGATCAGGATAAGATTGACGCACTGAATGACAAGGTGCTGCGCGAGGTCGACAGCGAGCTGGCGGATGCAAAGGCACAGCTGGATGACGGACAGGCACAGCTGGATGCGGCAAAGCAGCAGCTAAGCACCGGAAAGTCGGAGCTGGACACAGAGACAAGCAGCGTTACCAGCCAGTTGGGCGAAGCCGGCGCACAGGTGGATGCGGCAAATGCACAGCTGAATGCGCTGCTCAGTGAGGAAACAACCTTGCAGGCAAATCTGGCAGCGTTCCAGACTGAACTGGAGCAGCTGACGACCTATGCCGATATGAAGGATCAGGTTGCGCTCCTCGCAGAGATGATCGTCGCTTATGATATCACCGGCACAATCATGGATGTCAGTGACACTGCAACGCTGGAGTCTACTGAGCTTTTGCAGGCGTTGAAAGACCCTGCAACGTATATTTCCGGCATGACTGATGAACGATATCAGGCGGCAGTCGGCGCGGTCGGCACGGCATTGCAGGCTGCCGGAACAGATATCTCCCAGTTGTCCGGCGCATCGCGTCAGGATTTTGCGACTCTGGTGACGACAGCATCGTATGCTGCCACACGTGTGGAGGAAGTGGAAGCTGAGATACGCAATATCAATACCCGCATGGCGACCATCACAGCGATGAAGCCGCAGCTGGAAGAATCGCTTGAACAGGCACAGCAGGCGTATGCAGAGCTGGAGGCCGGCAAGATCCAGGCAGCGGTTGGCATTGCGGAAGGCTCCGCACAGATTGCAATCGGTGAGTCCTCGCTGGAAAGTGCGCAGGAACAGATCGATCAGGCAACAGAGGAATTTGAAGATGCGCGAGACGCCGCCTACGAACAGGCGGATATCAGCGGCATTGTTACCGCGGATATGATAAGCAATATCCTGATAGCTGAAAACTTTGAAATGCCGGCGGGCTATGTCAAAGACAGCAGCGATAACTCCTACGTTCTCAAAGTAGGTGAAACGTACAGCTCGATAGACGAGCTTTCCGATACCATTCTGTTCCATATGGACAGCATCGGAGATGTCTATTTGAAGGACGTTGCGACGATAGAATACGCAAACGAAACGGATGAAGATACCTATGCAAAGGTGAATGGGAATGCGGCTGTTGTCCTGAGCTTTACCAAGCAGTCAACCGCTTCCACGTCTGCGGTTGCTGACACCATCAATGAGGAAATAGAAGCCATTCAGGAGGAAAATCCGGATGTACATATCACATCTCTGATGGATCAGGGCGAGTATATCCACCTGATTGTAAACAATGTGCTGTCCAATCTGGTTTGGGGCGGCATCCTTGCGGTGATTGTCCTGCTGCTGTTTCTGCGGGATATCCGCCCGACGATCATCATTGCGTTCAGCATTCCGCTCAGCGTGCTGTTTGCAATCGTGCTGATGTATTTCAGCAATATGACACTGAACCTGATTTCCCTGTCCGGTCTGGCGCTGGGCGTCGGTATGCTTGTGGACAACTCCATTGTTGTCATTGAGAATATCTATCGCCTGCGCGGTCAGGGTCTGTCCGCGCCCAAGGCGGCTGTCCGCGGTGCAAAACAGATGAGCGGCGCGATTTTTGCGTCCACTCTTACGACCATCTGCGTATTCGTGCCGATCGTGTTTACTGAGGGCATGACACGCCAGCTGTTTGCCGATATGGGTCTGACGATCGCGTATTCGCTGTCAGCTTCGCTGATCGTTGCGCTGACCGTTGTGCCCGCGATGGGCTCTACCCTGCTCAGGCGCGATGGGATCATCAAATCTCACAGCAGGTTTGACACCTTTACAGACTGGTATGAGAGGGTTCTGCGCTGGTGCCTGGGACACAGGGCGGTTACGATGGCAGGCATCATTGCACTGTTTGTATTTGCAATCGTCAAAACAGCTCAGATGGGCATGTCATTTATGCCGGAAATGAGTTCCAACCAGATGAGCGCGACACTGACTATGCCGGAGGACGCTGACGATATCACGCTGGAAGCGATGGCGGACAAGACCATGGGAATTATGCAGGACATTGACGGTGTTCAAACTGTCGGCGCGATGAGCGGAGGCAGCAGCATTACCTCGCTCGGTTCGGATTCCGGCGACAGCGCGTCCTTCTACATCATTTTGGAGGATGACGCCGATAATGCCGCGATTGCGGATGAAATCATGGAAAAGACCAAGGACATGAACTGCGAGATATCGGTTTCCGAATCGACAATGGATATCAGCTCTGTCACCGGCTCCGGTGTTCAGATTGATGTTTATGGCGATGATCTGGATGATATTCAGGATGTATGCAGCGATCTGGCGAAAAAGCTGGAGGACATTGAAGGCTTAGAGGAAATTTCCGATGGCAATGAAGATCCGGATATGCAGAAGGTCATCACGGTCAACAAGGATGCGGCCATGCGCGAAGGACTGACCGTAGCGCAGGTGTATGCTTCGCTTGCAGCCGATTTGACCAGCGAGGTGACATCTACAACGCTCAAGGTAGGAACCGAAGAGCTGCCGGTTGTTGTGGTCAAGCCGAGTACAGTGACAACAGAAAATATTATGAAGCAAACGGTTGAATCCACGGATCAGACGACCGGAGAGACAAAGGATATTAAACTGGATACGATTGCCTCCCAGAGTGAAAGCCGTGCCCCGACCTCGATCAACCGTGAGAACAATAAACGCACGATGTCGGTCACAGCGGCGGTAGATGACGACCACAATGTCACGCTGGTCAGCCGTGAGATAGAGGCAATGCTGGATGACTATGATCTGCCTGAAGGCATTGATATCGAAATGTCCGGTGAAAATGAGACAATCATGGAAGCGATGTCCGATCTGGTGCTCATGCTGCTGCTTGCGATTGCCTTTATTTATCTGATTATGGTCGCACAGTTCCAGAGCCTGCTCAGCCCGTTTATCGTTATGTTTACCATGCCGCTTGCCTTCACCGGCGGTCTGCTTGCGCTGCTGATTACCAGACAGGAGCTTTCGGTGCTGGCAATGCTCGGCTTTATTCTGCTGGCGGGCGTCGTAGTCAACAATGGCATTGTGTTTGTCAGCTGTGTGAACGACCTGCGTCTTGAAGGTATGCCGAAGCGCGAGGCTCTGGTTGCGGCAGGCAGGATGCGTATTCGCCCGATCCTGATGACCGCATTGACGACCATTCTGGCGATGTCCACAATGGCGCTGGGTATGGGCTCCGGCGGAGAGATGGCGCAGCCGATGGCGATTGTCGTAATTGGCGGTCTTACCTACGCGACGATTTTAACGCTTATTGTTGTTCCGATCATTTATGATCTGTTCAATCGCAAAAAGGAATTGAAGCAGGTTGATATTGGGGAGCAGGACGGTGAATGGGATGCCTGATAAAATAGAGTATTCTCTGAAGGAAATTGCGGTATTTGAAGGGCTGTTTCAGCTGGCGGCGAGCGGCAAGAGCTTTTCCAGAATGAAAGTTCAGGATATTGCGACAGCCGCCGGCATTGGCAAGGGAACCGTATACGAATATTTCGATTCAAAAGAAGAGATTTTATCCGGCGCGATTTTATTTGCGATAGAGCGGCTCCTTGTTTGGGCTGAGGATATCCTACAGGAACAGTTGACGTTTCGACAGGTATTAGAACGTTTTTCCGACAGGCTGGAGCTGGATCAAAAGCATATGATACGTTCTATTGTGATGTTGATCTCCTCCATGTCTACGGAGCAGCGCAGGGAACTGCGAACATGGAATCAGACAAAACTGAGCGGCTTTTTGACCCGAATGAAGCAGATAGAATCACAACTATTTGAAATCGGACGGCGGAACGGAGAAATTGACCCGCAGCTGGACGACAGCTTCTGCGAATATGTGACGTTATCTGCACTGGTCGGTCAGGCGGCGGGATATCTCTGTATACAGGAACAAGGGCATTACAGCTGTAATAAATTTGCGTTGGTGGAAATGATATGTCGTGCCCTGCGTCCATAAATCGACACAAGGCGCTGCCCGAAAATCGCGGGAGACGATGAACCCGTTTGCAGGGATGAGACGGATTCGGGGCAAAGTCATGCGGGAATCCTTTCGGATTGCAGATGTTCTCCATGGGAAAGCAATCTGTATTTGGAGAAAAAAGTCAAAGTTTTCGACCTTTCGGATGTGCTCTGGCATTTGCATTTTGTATTGTCTGTGATATAATTAAAATGTTAATATCATAGACAACTGGCGCAATTGCGTCACAAAGAGGAAGGAGGAATGGCTGCATGAGCGCGGATAAAATTGCGCTGATTACAGATTCCGGTGCGGATATCAGACCGGAAATAGCGGCACAGTATCCGATTTATACGATCCCGTATACGATTACGTTTTCAGATGGCTCCTATCAGGATGGCGTGGATATTTTTCCGGAGGAAATTTACCGCAGACTGACTACGGAAATGCCGAAAACCTCACTTCCGTCTGGCGCCGTGATTGCAGATACATTTCAAAGGATTCAGGACGACGGCTATAACAAAGCGATTGCCATTATGCTGTCGAGCGGCTTGAGCGGCTGCTATCAGATGACCCGCCTGATGGCGCAGGAATACGAAGGGCTGGAGATCGTTGTATTCGATTCCATGAGCGGCAGTTTGGGACAGGGCACGATGATTTTAACCATTGCGCGCTGGATCACGGAAGGCAGAGAATGGAACCAGATCATGGAGATGATTCCGCGTATGATGAAGAATATCTATCCATTCTTCTCCGTGGATACCCTGGAGTATTTGCAGCGCGGCGGGCGAATCGGAAAGATCACGGCGTTTGCCGGTACGGCGCTCGGCATCAAACCGATTTTGGCGTTCGATGGAGCCACAGGTGAGTTGACAAGCATCTATAAGGTGCGCGGACGGGCGGCGGCGATGCGTAAGCTGGTGCAGACCGCGGTGTCTCATATCGATCCGGATAAGCGGTATAATATCATGTGGGCGCATGGCGGCGCACCGGAGGAAGGCGAGAAGATCGCGGAAATGCTGCGCGGCGCGGCGCCGGATTTCGCAGAAGAATTTTCCGGTGAGATCGACTGCACGCTGGCTTCTTATGTAGGTCCGCATCTGCTGGGCGCGGCAGTGCAGGTTCTCGATGACGACATGTGATGAACGGACACGAGATGAAGGTGATTGCGCGCATCCATACGGAATTTCCGACGAAATTCGGCATTCCGCGCCAAAGCGGGATTGTAGATGCTTTGCGCGCAACCATTGTATTTGAACCGGAATATCGGAATCCCGATGCGCTGCGCGGGTTGGAGGGCTTTTCCCATATCTGGCTGATCTGGCAGTTTTCCAAGGGAATCCGCGACAATTGGTCACCGACTGTCCGACCGCCGCGTCTGGGAGGAAATACACGAATGGGCGTGTTTGCGACACGCTCCCCATTCCGTCCGAACCCGATCGGGCTGTCCAGTGTCCGGCTGGAGAAGATTGACACGCAGGCGAAGGATGGACCGATACTGGTGGTTTCCGGCGCGGATTTGATGGATGGTACACCGATCTATGACATCAAGCCGTTCCTTCCGTATGCGGATAATCATCCGGACGCCTCGGGCGGATTTACCCAAAACAGCAGCGGAGAGGTTCTCGCGGTTGCCATCCCGCAGGAATGGCTGGATTGCGTGCCGGAGGAGAAGCGGGACGCGCTGCGCGGCGTACTCGCGCATGACCCGCGACCTTCCTATCAGGATGATCCGGAACGTGTTTATGGCATGGCATTCGCCGGATTGGAGGTTAAATTCCGCGTCAGCGGAAAGCAATTGACCGTATGCAGCATTCACGTAAATGAATAAAACAAGGGGCTATCTCGTG
>CAYNPX010000073.1:0-8417 GCA_964399205.1 uncultured Butyricicoccus sp. | reverse complement strand
TGACGCGAGAGTATTCTTGACAACAATGCCATAAGATACTATAATAAACACGTCATAAACAGGAAAAGACGTTGAAGAAGAGGAGTACATCCGTTTACCGGCACAGAGAGGAGCCGTCTGGTGCAAGGCTTCGCGGTAAGGGATGGAAGGTCGCTTCCGAGTCAACGCGCTGAAACGGGATGTCCCGATAAGTAAGCGCTTTCGGTCTGCCGCCGTTATCCGGCAGTAAAGTGCGCATGGCGGGCTATGCCTGTGCGAAGTTTGGGTGGTACCACGGAGCAGTGATCTTCGTCCTGATGATTGGACGGGGATTTTTTTATTTTATGGCGCCATACGAACAGGCAATGATGCGCAAACGCAAATCATAAGAATGTATCATAGGAAGGAGTGCAATCGTCGTGACAAACGAATTGCCAAAGACGTATGACCCGAGTTCCACGGAAGACAAGCTGTATCAGATGTGGGAAGAAAAGGGTTATTTTAATGCCGAGGTAGACGAGACAAAGAAACCGTTTACCATTGTTATTCCGCCTCCGAATGTAACGGGTCAGCTGCATATGGGTCATGCATTTGATGAAACTTTGCAGGATATTCTGATTCGCACCAAGCGTATGCAGGGATATTCCGCGCTGTGGATGCCGGGCACAGACCACGCAGGCATTGCGACACAGATCAAGGTAGAGGAAAATCTTCGTGAGGAAGAGGGGCTGACGCGCTATGATCTCGGACGCGAGAAGTTTCTTGCGCGCGTTTGGGAATGGAAGGATCAGTATGGCAGCCGTATTATTCAGCAGCTGAAAAAGCTCGGCTCCTCCTGTGACTGGCGCCGTGAGCGCTTTACGATGGATGAAGGCTGCTCTAAGGCGGTTAAGGAAGTCTTTGTCAATCTGTACGACAAGGGATTGATCTATAAGGGAAGCCGTATCATCAACTGGTGTCCGCACTGCACCACGGCACTGTCTGACGCAGAGGTAGAATATGAGACACAGCCGGGCAAGCTGTGGTATATCCGCTATGACATCAAGGACTCCGATGAGAGTGTTGTTGTTGCAACGACTCGTCCGGAAACCTTTATGGGCGATACCGGCGTCGCCGTCAATCCGGAGGATGAGCGCTACAGGCATTTGGTTGGCAAGATGGCAATTCTTCCGATCATTGGACGTGAAATTCCAATCTTTGCGGATGATTATGTTGATAAAGATTTCGGTACCGGCTGCGTAAAGACCACGCCGTGCCATGACCCGAACGACTTTGAAATGGGTCAGCGCCACAATCTGGAGCAGATTCTGGTATTTAATGAGGACGCGACGGTCAATGAAAACGGCGGGAAGTATCAGGGTATGGATCGCTATGAATGCCGCAAGGCTGTTCTGGCCGATCTGGAAGCGGAAGGCCGTCTGGTTCAGATTGAAGACCATACTCATAATGTCGGCACCTGCTATCGCTGCGGCACAACGGTAGAGCCGATGACCTCCGCGCAGTGGTTCGTAAAAATGGCGCCGCTGGCGAAGGAAGCCATTCGTGTTGTGGAAGATGGCGAGATCAGGTTCGTACCGGAACGCTTCAGCAAGACCTATATCCGTTGGATGGAAAATGTTCATGACTGGTGTATTTCCCGTCAGCTGTGGTGGGGACACCGCATTCCGGCTTATTATTGCGAGGATTGCGGCAATATGGAGGTTTCCAAGACCGATGTCACCGTATGCCCCAAGTGCGGCGGCACGCATATCCGTCAGGAGGAGGACGTGCTGGATACCTGGTTCTCGTCCGCGCTGTGGCCGTTTTCTACGCTGGGCTGGCCGGACAATACCAGGGAACTGGAATACTTCTATCCGACTGACACGCTTGTTACCGGTTATGATATCATCTTCTTCTGGGTAGCCCGCATGATTTTCTCCGGCATGGAGCATATGAAGCAGGTTCCGTTCAGAACCGTATATATCCACGGTCTGGTACGCGACGAGCAGGGCAGAAAGATGTCCAAGTCGCTCGGCAACGGGATCGACCCGCTCAAGGTGATCGAACAGTATGGTGCGGACGCATTGCGCTTCACGCTGGCGACCGGCAACTCGCCCGGAAACGACATGCGTTATTCCAGAGATCGCGTAGAAGCAAGCCGCAATTTCTGCAATAAGATCTGGAACGCATCCCGCTTTATCCAGATGAATCTGACCATTGATAAGGTACAGCTGCCCGAAAAGCTGACCATGGAGGACAGGTGGATTCTGTCCCGGTACAATACGCTGGTGCAGGATGTCACAACCAATATTGACAAGTATGAACTGGGCATTGCGGCGCAGAAGCTGAATGACTTTATTTGGGACGTATTCTGCGACTGGTATATTGAGATCGCAAAAACCCGCTTACAGAATAAGGAAGACAGGGAAACCTGCGAGAATGTACAGAATGTCCTGTGCTATGTCTTGTCCGGCTCGATGCAGCTGCTGCACCCGTTTATGCCGTTTATCACGGAAACGATCTGGCTGGCGCTGCCGCATGAGGGCGAAACCGTCATGCTGTCCAAGTGGCCGGAGTACGACGAAGCGCTGTGCTTCCCGCAGGAAGAAGCACAGATGGAGATCCTGATGGAGAGCATCCGCGCGATCCGCAACCGCCGTGCTGAAATGAATGTACCGCCGTCTAAAAAGGCGCGCGTTTATGTTGTCACCGCGGATGCGGCGCGTCAGGCTGTCTTTACCGACGGCGAGGCCTGCTTCCTCAAGCTGGCATATTCCAATGCGCTGACCGTTTCCGGTACCGCTCCGGAGGGCGCCGCAAAGATGGTATCGGTCGTCACCGGCGATGTGCAGATGTATCTGCCGATGAACGAGCTGGTTGATTTTGCGAAGGAAAAGGCGCGCCTGAGCAAGGAGAAGAAAAAGGCCGAGAAGGATCTTGCTTTCATCGAAAAGAAACTGAACAATCCGGGATTCCTGAATAAAGCGCCGGAGCAGGTCGTGGAAGGCGAGCGTGTCAAGGCTGCGAAGCTGAAAGAGCAGATCTCCAAGCTGGTCGAGAGCCTTGCCGCATTGGACTGACAGCGTATGCGCAATTACAAACAGATTTTATCCGAGATTCATGCCCACGGCCGTTTCAGCGGCACGCCATGCCTTGACCGTATGCGTGCGCTGCTGGCGGCGCTGGGCAATCCCCAGAAAAAGCTGAAATTTGTCCACATCGCAGGCACCAATGGCAAGGGAAGCACTGCGGTGCTGAGCGCTTCCGCACTGCGGCGCGCCGGCTATAAAACCGGTCTGTTCACCTCGCCGTATCTCATGGATTTCTGCGAGCGGATATGCGTCGATGGGGAACCCATTCCACGGGAGGATTTGTGCCGGATAGCGGCGCGGGCGCTTGCGGTGGAGCGCTCCTTACAGCTGCCTGCGGGAGAGGCTATTTGCGAATTTGAATTTACCACAGCCTGTGCCATGCTGTATTTTGCGGAACAGGAGTGCGATATCGTCGTACTTGAGGTTGGGCTTGGCGGACGCTTTGACGCGACCAATGTCATTGATTCGCCGGAGGTGTGCATCATGACGCATGTCGCGCTCGATCACATGGCAGTGCTGGGCAATACTGTTGAGGAGATTGCGGCGGATAAGAGCCATATTATCAAATCTGAGTCGACGCTGGTCAACTATCCGGAACAGAAGGAATCCGTGAATGCGATTCTTCAAAAACGCTGCTATGATATGCGTGCGACATATGTACCCGCTCCCGCGCCGGAGATCACCGGTTGTTCGTTAGAAGGTACAGACTGTGTCATTGACGGGCATCCGATTCATCTGCGGCTGGTCGGACGCCACCAGGCGGAGAATGCGGCGACCGCCTATGCGGCGCTTCAGGTACTGCGCGAAAGGGGCTGGCATATTTCAGATGAAACGATTGCAGCGGCCTTTTCCGCAGCAGTGATCCCTGCGCGGCAGGAGGTTATACAGACCGACCCGCTGCTGCTGATTGACGGCGCGCATAATGTAGACGGCATTACCGCGCTCTGCGAAACATTGGATGGTATGCTTCCGGCGGGCGGCATTTCTCTGGTGCTGGGCATGGTTGCCGATAAGCAGTATGAGGCATGTATCCGTATGCTGGCGCGCCGTGCCGACGCTGTGTACGCTGTGCAGCCGGAGGGAGCGCGCGCGCTGCCGAGCGGGGAACTGGCGTCCATTGTGCGGGAGTTTACGCCCTATGTCAATGTCTTTGACTGCGGCGATGTGCCGTCCGCACTGCGGCGTGCGATATTCAGCGCGCAGGAAGCGGATGCGGTGATCGTGTGCGGTTCCCTTTATGTCGCGGGAGAAGCGAAAAATGCCCTGAAGGATGGCATTATCTGACAAATTCAGCGGGATATATTTTGTATAATAGAACTGTTCTTGAAAGAAAGACAGTTCTATTTTTTTATTGGAGTGAAAGAAATGAAATGTTCGCACAAAAGGGAAGACTGCGGCATTGTGATCCGGTTCCAAGGTGAGCTGGGACACCACGAAGCGGCGCAGTGCGTAGAATATTTGGAGAAAACCATGACCTTATATGCAACGGACCCGATTGTTTTGGATTTATCCGGACTGACCTTTATGGACAGCTCCGGTATTGCGGTTGTGCTGGGAGCGCAGCGGAATATTTTGGGCGCGGGACAGACATTTTGCGTTGTCGGTACGCCGCCGACGGCAATGCGTATTTTTCAGGCGAGCGGCATTACGGCACGAGTAAAATTTCTGCCGGAGCTGCCGCAATTGGAGGAGGACGAAAAAGTATGCACGGCGAAATAAACCAGATGAGCATCAAATTCCAGAGCAGGTCGAACAATGAGGCGTTTGCGCGGCAGTCGGTGGCGGCGTTTGCCGCGCAGCTTGACCCGACCATTGAGGAGATCAACGATATCAAGACCGCGGTCAGCGAGGCGGTCACGAATTGCATCGTCCATGCCTATCAGGACACGCTCGGTTACATAACACTTGCGGCGAAGCTGTATGACGACGGAGAGATTCAGATTACCGTCCGTGATAAGGGCTGCGGCATCGCTGATGTGCAGCAGGCACGGCAGCCGATGTTCACCACCGGCGATGCCGGACGTTCCGGCATGGGCTTTACGATTATGGAGAGCTTTATGGACAAGCTCCGCGTGAGGTCGCGGGAGGGTATCGGCACACAGGTCGTAATGACCAAACGGATTGCGGCGCGCTTTGGACAGAGATAGCGCTATGGAGCAGCTCCGCCTGATTCGTCGGGCACAGAGCGGAGAGGAAGCTGCCTGTGAAGCATTGATCACAGAGAACAGCGGTCTGATTTGGAGCATTGTGCGTCGATTTGCCGGACGCGGTGTGGACATGGAGGATTTATATCAGCTTGGCAGTATGGGGCTTTTGAAAGCGATTCAGGGCTTCGACTGTGATTATGGCACACAATTTTCCACTTATGCTGTTCCTAAGATCAGCGGTGAGATTCGCCGGTTTCTGCGCGATGACGGCACGGTCAAGGTCAGCCGAACCATGAAATCGCTGGCAGCGAAGGTAAATGCAGCGCGGGAACAGATGTTGCTGAAAACAGGGCATGAACCGACGATTTCGGAGCTGGCAGAGCTGCTGGACGTATCACCGGAAGAAATCGCCGCGAGCGAAACCGCGCTGCTGCCGACAGATTCTCTGCAGCGGGAAATCGGCGAGGACGGTGCAACACTGGAGCATCTGATCGGAGATAACGGCATCGAAGAACGTATTTTGGAGTCGGTAACGCTGCGCGACGCCATTGAACGGCTGGAGGAAAAGGAACGCAGGGTCATCCTCCTCCGCTATTTCCGCAGCCAGACCCAACAGCAATGCGCTGCGGCATTGGGCGTTTCACAGGTACAGATTTCCCGTTTGGAACACCGTGCAGTCGACCATATTCGCGCGATACTTACAGAGGAATAGCTGCTTGTCACTCCTGTCGAATTGTGTTATACTGAAAGCCAAGCGTATGACAAGGAGCCGGATCATGGAACAATCGAGATTTGACATACAGTTTTCTGCAATGCGCAGCGCAATCATTGAACGGGAATTTGAACATCTCAACGATCGGCAGCGCGAGGCGGTTTTTCACACAGAAGGCCCGCTTTTGGTGCTGGCCGGTGCGGGAAGCGGGAAAACCACGGTTTTGATTTACCGCATTATCAATATCCTGCGATTTGGACGCGGCTATTCGGATGAATTTGCACCGGCAGACGCAACAGAGGAAGATTTGCTGTTTCTGCGAAACTACCTGCGCAAGCCGAACGAGCAGGATCGTATGCGTGCAGAGCTGCTGTGCGCGGTACAGCCGGCACGTCCGTGGCAGATTTTGGCCATTACATTTACGAATAAAGCCGCTAAAGAGATCCAGCAGCGTCTGGCGCGCGCATTGGGCGAGGATTTTGCCAAGGATATCTGGGCATCGACGTTCCATTCCATGTGTGTGCGTATCCTCCGCCGGGATTGTGAGGTACTGGGCTACGAGCGTTCGTTTACGATCTATGATGCGGATGACCAGAAGCGCGTGTTGACTGCGATCATCAAAGCAAAACGGTTGGATGAAAAGGTATTTGACGCACGCGGCGTTGCCAGCATGATTGGCAGAGCGAAGGATAATTTGCAGACGCCGCGCATGTTCGCGTTGGAAAATCAGGATGATTATTATCACGCGACCGTTGCGGAAATATATAAGGAATACGCGCGGCAGCTCAGAGAATCCAATGCGATGGATTTTGATGATATTATTATGAAAACTGTGCAGCTGCTGCAGGGGAATCCTGATGTTTTGGAGCGCTATCAGCGGCAATTTCGTTATGTGCTTGCAGACGAATATCAGGATACCAACCATGCCCAGTATGTACTGACCAGTCTGCTTGCCGGCGGCTATAAGAATATCTGCGTTGTTGGCGATGACGACCAGAGCATCTATAAATTCCGCGGCGCAACAGTCACCAATATACTGGAATTTGAGCACCAATATCAAAATGTAAAGACGATCCGTCTGGAGCAGAATTATCGTTCTACACAGAATATTTTGAATGCGGCAAACGAGTTGATCCGCAACAATGCGCACAGAAAGGGAAAAGAACTGTGGACAGATAAGGGAGAAGGCGCGAAGCTCTGTATACACTGTTCGGAAACACAGGAAGGAGAAGCGGAATATATTGCCCAGACCGTTGCAGACGGGGTAGCCGACGGCGCAAAATGGGGGGATTATGCGATCTTATATCGCAATCACGTGCTTTCTAATAATATCGAAGGTGCGTTTAAGCGGAATGGCATCCCGTACCGCATTGTCAGCGGACTGCGGTTCTTCGACCGTGCCGAGGTAAAAGATATGCTCGCGTATCTGTGGGTCATTGCAAATCCGGCGGATGATCTGCGCCTGCGCCGCATTATCAATGTGCCGGCGCGGAAAATCGGAAATAAAACCATTGAGAACGTGTCGATTCTCGCAGAACAACATCATACAACGATGTTTGATATTGTCTGCCATGCGTCAGAATATCCGGAACTGGGACGGGCGGCAAACGCATTGAAAAAATTTGCCGATCTGATCACGGATTTACAGAAAATGCTGGAATATTTGCCGTTGGATGAATTTTATCAGCAGGTGATGGAGCATAGCGGCTATTTGGAAGCGTTGCAGTCAAAAGGCGACCAGGAATCGCAAAACCGCGTTGAAAACACGATGGAGCTGAAATCCAATATAGCAGAATATGTTCAGCGCGAGGAAAATCCGACGTTAGAGGGTTTTATGGAGGAAGTTTCCCTGTTTACGGATATTGACCGAATGGATGCGGAAGCCGACGCTGTTGTCATGATGACAATGCATTCTGCCAAGGGATTGGAGTTCCCCAATGTATTTCTTGTCGGCATGGAAGATGGCATTTTTCCGGGATTCCGCTCGATGGATAATCCGGAGGATCTGGAGGAGGAACGCAGACTGTGCTATGTTGCAGTCACACGGGCGAAGCAGCGGTTATATCTGACATGTGCGGAACGGCGCATGATGTACGGACAGACGCGATATTCCAGACCGTCACAGTTTTTGGATGAGATTCCAGGAGAATATGTGGATACTGATATTGAGGAAACGCGGCAGGAGACACAGGGAAAATATTACATGAAGGGAAATCCGAGGTTCCAGTCCAAGCGTACATATGATATATCTGGCGGCACGAAGGCGCGCAGGCAGACGATTGCCGAGAAAAATGCAGCCAGCGTGGCTGCGATGGATTTGAAGCCCGGCGATCAGGTGGAGCATAAGGTGTTTGGTCATGGCATGATAACGTCATGTAAGCCGATGGGCGGCGATATTCTGCTGGAAGTCATATTTGACAAGGTCGGAACCAAACGCCTGATGGCGAAATCAGCCATGAATTTCATGACAAAACAGGAGTAAAAATTGTTTCCGCAAGGAAAACGGCG
>CAYNPX010000072.1:0-8418 GCA_964399205.1 uncultured Butyricicoccus sp. | reverse complement strand
GCGAGAAATTCTTTTTTCTTTGTCCGCACCTGTGCAAGCTCATCGCTCAGGTCGGACAGACTCATTTGCTTATCCATGGGCGTATTATAACACACTTCGGCTTGATTTGCATTATGCGGTGTTGCCTTAACGCTTCCTTAGATGACTTCTTTCTTTCTCTCTTCTTCCTCCCACATTCGTTCCAATTCTTCTACCGGAACGTCCTTTTCAAGATAATATTTCTGGTCGATATGCCATCCGATCGCAAATCCGATGACAGCGCCCGCGATTTCTAAAATATATCCATCCATGTGAAACAAACCAGTAAGGAACATACCTACGCCATAACCGAGCGCAATACCGACAAACTCTGAACGAGGGATTGTACCGAACGCTTTATTTTGTACGCTGTGATAACCTTTTTTCATCGCTGATTCCTCCTCAATCTGAATCCAATTAAACCAAAGATCACATTACCTGATGGACATATCGGCGGGAGGTGGAACTTTCCCCGTCGAGTGCCTGAAAGAGTTTAAAAAAAAGGAAATACTTTACGGGTTTTTGCACGTTGAAAGAGGATTGCTCTTTCCCTCCTCCAGCGTGCAAAAAAAGTAAAGAAAGTGGGGTGTGCAATGTTTTATATGTTGGGAAGCGGCAGGAATGCCGCTTCCGCAAGCAAAGAAAAGAGAGAAACTAAAAACGCTCAAAAAGGATTTTCGATTTGCCTTGCAGCAGGTTCCTAATCAGCTGCGCGCTTACCGGATGAGGGCATGTATATCCTTTGCACGTTTTCAGCCAGGGGATCCGTCCCCCGTTCAGGGCGCACCATTCATTTTAACTGATGCGCTCTGAACGGGTGCTCCGCAGACTGCGGAGCACGCCGTATCATTTTTCATTCCAAATCCTGCACACTTTAAGCCTTTGCCTTTGCAGCAGCTTCCTTGCGACGGGCGGATGCGGACATAGCCTCACGATATACGTCGAGGAGTACGGCTGCGATAATTACCAGACCGAGAACCATATTCTGTACTGCGGAACTGATGGCCAGCAGAGTGAAGCCATTGCGCAAGGTTGCGATAACCAGTGCGCCGATCATGGTACCGAGCATCGTGCCCTTGCCGCCCATGAAGGATGCGCCGCCGATAACACAGGATGCAATGGCATCGGTATCATACGGCTGGATTGCGTTTGCGCCGTTGGCGGTGCCAGAACGGCCGATGGAAACGATACCCGCAATGCCTGCCATCAAGCCGGATATGGTATAGCAGAAGGTCAGGACATTTGCAGAGTTGATACCGGAAAGGCGGGTTGCCTCCGGGTTGCCGCCTGCACAGTAGATGGAGCGACCCAGCGCTGTGCGGGTCAGCAGGACATGCATAATAATGTAAATAATAATAACAACGATATAGCCGATCGGGAAGCCGCCTACGGTTGCGGTACCCAGCCACATAACAGAATCCGGGAAACCGGAAACCATCTGAGAGCCGGTTACAAGCAGCGCAGCGCCCCACAGGAAGTTCTTCATACCCAATGTGGATACAAACGGGTGCGGCAGATGCAGACGGGTCAGCAGCAGACCGTTGATCAGGCCAATCACAGTACCCGCAATCAGCGGAAGAACAATCAGGATCACCGGATTGGTAATGCCCTTATTTAACAGCATACCGACCATGCAGGCACAGAAGATTGCATTCGCGCCAACCGACAAGTCAATACCTGCGGTAATCAGGCACAGCAGCATACCGGCAGAGCACAGCGCGGTAAAGGTTGTCTGCTTCAGAACAGACATGATATTGTTATAGGTCAAAAAGGTATCGCTGACAATCGTCAGAATAATGCACAAAATAAGCAGTGCACCTATTGTAGCTATATACTGACCGAAGCCGCCAAATTTTTTCTTACTCATCTAAAGTACCTCCCCATGCTGCCTTCATCAGGCTCTCCTGGTTAAAATGCTTGCTGTCACGGTCAACCGTTGCCATCACCCGGCCGCCGCGCATGACGATCACGCGGTCAGACATACCCAGAATCTCCGGCATTTCAGAAGAAACCATGATAACACACTTTCCTTCCTTCACAAGACGGTTCATAACATTATATACTTCAATTTTTGCGCCTACATCAATGCCGCGCGTCGGCTCGTCAAAGATAAAGATCTCGGCGTCCGTGTTGACCCACTTGCCGATAACGACCTTCTGCTGATTACCGCCGGACAGCTGTCCTACGATTTCATCAATAGACGGCGTCTTAATGCGCAAAGATGTAATGTTTTCATTGCCTGCGTCAACAATACGCTTCTGGTTGAGGAACGGTCCGTCGCAGAAGCCCTTGATATTTGCCATAATCAGATTGTTGCGGATAGACTCAGCAAGTACCAGACCCTGTCCCTTGCGGTCTTCCGTCAGGAACGCCATACCGGCACGAATTGCCTGCGCGGGGCTTTTAATTTTGACTTCTTTTCCGCCAATGAAAACCTTGCCGCTGTCCAGCGGATCCGCGCCGAAGATCGCACGCATGGTTTCGGTGCGTCCCGCGCCGACCAGGCCTGCAAAGCCGAGTACCTGTCCACGATATGCTTCAAAGCTGACATCATCCAGCACGCCGCCTTCTACCAGATGCTCCGCCTTCAAAGCGACTTCTCCCTTGGTGCCGAACTCCTTTGGGAACAGGTTGTCCAGTGTACGGCCTACCATTGCCGCGATCAGCGAATCGTTATCCCAATCCTTAATATCCCTGGTATCGACGTACTGTCCGTCACGGATAACCGTCACACGGTCACAAAGCTCAAACAATTCCTCCAGCTTATGCGATACGAAGACGATGCCAACGCCGCTGTCGCGCAGTTGGCGGCAGGTAACCATCAGCTGCTCTACTTCCTTCTCACCGAGGGAGGAGGTCGGTTCGTCCATGATAATCATTTTTGCGTCAATCAAAACTGCCTTTGCAATTTCGATCATCTGCTGGACGCCCATGCCGAATGTGCCTGCTGCCTGCGTTGGATCAACATCCTGACCGAGGGAGGACATAACTTCCTTTGCCTTTTTATGCATGGTTCTGTAATCAAGCAGACCGCCCGACCCCTTGATCCATTTGTTGATAAAGATATTATCTGTGATACTCAGCTGCTTTTCCATATTCAGCTCCTGATATACACAGGCGATTCCGGCTGCAGCGGATTCATTCGGATTCTTGAAGGACATCTTCTGTCCATTGACATAAATTTCGCCTTCATCCGGCTTATGTACACCGGTCAGTACCTTAATCAGAGTCGATTTACCTGCGCCATTCTCACCGATCAGGCCTAAAATCTCGCCCGGCTTGACTGCCAGCTGCATTTTATCAAGCGCAACGACGCCCGGAAATATTTTGGTACAATTACGCAGCTCTACTACATATTCATTACTCATTGGCTATTCACCCTTTTCTCCGATAGGAATAATCGTTTTTTTGATATTCCCTGACCAGTGCAGCACCGGCCAGGGAACATTTCGTCGCATTTTATTTTCCTTCAATCACAGGCTCCGGGATTATTCTTCCCACAGACCCTTATCCTTCATATCAGAGATGTATTCATCGATATTTTCGGAGGAGACAACCAGAGAACCGGAATCAATAAAGCTCTCAACTTCCTCGCCGTCCAGTACAGCTACAGCTGCTTCCACTGCCTTATATCCCATGTCATAGCCCAGCTGTGCAACGTCCATAGCCAGCGTGCCCTGCTCGACCAGCTTGATGGCGGACTGATTGCCGTCGAATCCGCAGACAATGGTATCCGCATATGCCTCGCTGCCGGAATCCTGGATAATCTTTACGGCTGCCACAGCCATATCGTCATTGGTGTTCAGAATAATGTCGATGCCATCCGGATACTTCTGGATGATGCCTTCCATTGCGGTTGCAGCCTTCTCCGCCAGCGCGTCACAGTACTGAACCTCAAGGACTTCGCCGCCTGCTTCTTCGATACCCTCGGTGTAGCCTTCGAGACGGGTGTCATGAGTTTCGTCGCCCTGTACGCCGGTCAGGATAATAGCGGTCGGCTTTTCAGAACCCGCTGCCTTTGCAGCTTCTGCAGCAGCTGTGCCGCCTGACTTTGCAGCGTCGAAGTTACCGGTACCGACAAACGCAGACTTCTTCTCGGAATCAAAGTCCGTGTCGAGGGAAATGATAACCTTATCTGTGCTGGCAACCTTTGTTGCCGCTGCCGCAGACTGCTGCGGAGCGATGATAACCGCGTCATAAGAGCTGCCCAGAGCGGTTTCAATCATGTTTGCCTGCTCATCATATGCAGTAGCGGAGGTCGGGGACTGAATTTCAACATTGACGTTATCATGCTCATCTGCATAGGCATTTGCACCGCCGATAACCTTGTTAAAGTGACCGTCTGTCAGCTTTACAATGACGCAAATATTATATGCGTCATCTGAGGATGCGGAAGTACCGGAGCCAGCGGAATTGGAAGAACCAGAGGAATTGCCGCAGCCTGCCAGCATACCTACGCACATAGCGCCTGCAAGCGCTACGCTCAAAAATCTTTTTTTCACTGTCATAGTTTTACCTAGCCTTTCTTCTTTGTCGTAGTTTTACCTAGTCTTTCTTCTTTGTCATAGTTTTACCTAGCCTTTCTTCTTTTTATCTTTAGCGTTCTATCATCATACACTGAATGCTCAGTGCCAATGACCTGTAATGTCCGACATTCCGGTATGTTTTATTTGGGAAAATTGCAGCAATTTTACCAATAAGACTGCGAGATAAACCGGATAAATCAATATTTTCATAATAATATTGTTCTTTATTTCCGGTTTTAATTTATAACTTTTATTATACTTCACAGCTTATGGTATTATTATAATGCGGTTGCTGCGGCATCGTTAGGAAAATATTGCTTAATTTTCACGGCATTTTACGAGTAAATCCCGCGCCGCCAACTCTTGCCGATCGAATCAGCGCTTCCCTATCAGTCAAAATCCTTCGGCATAGCTTCCTTGAGTACTGCCGTGGACTTCTTCAGTCCGGTAAGTGCCGGCATGGTCAGATCCTCCATCTCCTGGCTGATTGGACCGTCATAACCCGTCATGCTCAGACAGGAAAGAAATTCCTTCCACCAGCGAACGTCATGCCCGTGGCCGAGCGCAACATAGTTCCATGTACGCTGTGCAAATTTGTCGATAGTTTTTGTGTCAAGCACACCGTCCGGCCCGATATAATTTGTCTCCATGCGGACATCCTTGGCATGAACATGATAAATGCGGTCTGCTCCCAGTTTTTTGATCGCCGTGATCGGGTCGCCACCCATCCACATCAAGTGGCTTGGATCAAAGTTCATACCGACCATCGAGCCAACCGCGTCACGCAGGCGGATCAATGTTTCCGGATTGTAAACCATCTGACAACCGTGGTTTTCCAGCGCAATTTTTTCAATGCCGTGCTTTTTTGCCAATTCAACGGTCTTTTTCCAATACGGAATCAGCACCTCATCCCACTGCCAGTTCAGAATCCTCGTGGTGATCGGCGGCCAGCTGGTGACGATCCAGTTTGGCGTAGTATCGGTCGGAGAACCGCCCGGGCAGCCGGACATCATAACAATCGTCTTTATGCCCAGAAGTCCAGCCAATTGGAAGGTCTTTTCGACTACCTCCTGATGCTGCCTGCCCTCTTCATTCGGCGCAAGCTGATTGCCGGAGCAGTTCAGTACCTCTAACACCAGACCGCGTTTTGCGATGGCATCCATAAAATTCTTACGCGCTTCCTCGCTTGCAAGCATCTCATCAAGGTCGATGTGCGGCGCCTGCGACCAGTTACCGCAAGCAATTTCAATTGATTCATAGCCCAGTCCTGCGACGGTATCCAGCATTTCTTCAAATGGCATATAACCCAGACAATCTGTATTCAGGCAAAACCTCATTGTTTTCTATCCTTTCCCATTAAATAATGTATCGCTTTGGCTCACTTTTTGTAGAAGTCCGGCATAGGATCATACTCTATTGCAACGATGCTCTGCGTATCGCGCGCCTTAGATGCAGCGGCAGCGGCAACCTGACAGCAATAACCATCCCATGCGTTCGGACCGTCAACACGTCCCTCCTTGCAGCCGTTGATCCATTCCTGTACTTCCGTATTATATGCGTCAGCAAAACGAGTGGAATAATCCGCGTCAACCGCGTTGCCTCGAACCGTATTTGCTAAGACCTCAATCGTAGCTGGCTTTGGCAGATTCAGAATTGCATCCTCACAAACAACCTCGCAGCGGATGTCATAGCAATGACCGTTGTTGACAAAGGATTCTACATCGATGCGCACGCCGGATTCTGTCGTCAGTATCATGATCTGCGGGTCATGGAGACCTTCCTTTGCCTTGCGGGTGGATTTGCCATAGCGTACCTCTGCCGTTGTGTAGTTTTCACCCAGTAGCCAACGCAGAACATCCAACTCGTGAACCATTGAGTTCTCAACTGCGGAAGAATTGTCCCAATCGCCGACAACATCTGCGTTGCGGTGCGCACAGTGAAGCAGCAGCGGCTCGCCATACTTCCGATTTACGATCGCCTCCTTCAGCTGTTTATAGCCGGCGTCATAACGGCGCATAAATCCGACCTGTACCAGTTGCTTACCTGCTTCCATCTCTGCGGTAATGATGCGTTTGCAGGCATCCGCCTTTGGTGCAAGCGGCTTTTCGCAGAATACATACTTGCCAGCTTTTATTGCCGCAGTCACATACTGCTCGTGATATGCGTCCGCTGTGGTATTCATGATTACATCAATATCCGGATCGTGAATCATTTCCATCGGATCCTCATATCCCTTAATACCAAACTTCTCCGCAACCGACAGTCCGAATGCAGCCGCCGGATCCGTGCAGGCAACAACCTTTGCACCCTGTAGACTGGTATTGACACGCGCAATGTGCGTGCGTCCGATTCCACCGGTTCCTACCAAACCAATTCTCAGTTCATCTGACATGATTTTTCCTCCTAGCTGTTTGATATAGAAAAGCAAAATTTTTGATGTTTTATTTTACTTTCCCTCTGTTTGTTTTTGTTTTTACTGTACACAGTATACTTTACTATTCCATCGCTGTCCATACGACAAAAACACCAAGTTTTTTGTTGTTTTTTTATCTAAAACGTATATACTTTTCAAAAGAACTATTTTTATTTTACATATTTATTTTGTTATAATTTACGCAATTCCCTCGGAAATTTTCTAAAAAACAACTAATTTCCTTGCATAGTTTGTGTGATGTATTTTGATACTATCGTTTTTCTATACAATTACGTTTCCCTCATGCGCCTCGTATTCATCTGATGTAAATTGTCAAATACTATACAAATTTTTTTTTGATATTGACTTCCGCCGGTTTTTATGAAACAATAGGATCAGCAAAAAACAAGGAGCTGATTTCATGCACTATTCCATTCTCCCGCCAGAAGCAGAGGCTCCGTATCTTTTCGGAGACCCCGTGCTGCTGTTTACCAATTACTGCGACGAACAGTATCAACAGCATCCGCGCAGTCCGCATTCGCATCATGATATGGTTGAGATTCTTTACATTTTGCGTGACAACGGAACTTTTGAAATCAATGGGATTCCGTATCCTGTGCATAGCGGTGATATCGTGATTTATAACAGTGATGTCGTCCACCACGAGGCCTATCAGTTCCCGCCTCCTGCGTTATATGGATTGGAATCCACCGGTATCCAGACAGAAGGGCTTCCGCCCAATTTTCTCATTCCAGCAGATGCTTGTCCAGTCATTTCGCCGGGCGACAATTCTTTGGAAATTCGTCATCTGTTCCGGAATATTTACGAGCATTCCGCCAAACAAACACCAACCGCAAGCATGACCTGCCAGTATCTCTTTCGCGCGCTGCTTTGCATGATATATGAGCTGATGAGCGGCGGCATCGTAATCCCGGCTCATGCAAAGGAGGATTCAAAGGCAAACAGACTCGGTCGTCAGATTCAAATTTATGTAGATGAGCATGTGTTGGAAAACCTGTCCGTCCAGTCCGTGGCAGATCATTTTAATATCAGTCCGGCTTATGTGTTCCGGTTGTTCAAGCAGGTCACTGGAACTTCACTCATGCAATACATTATTCAACGACGCATGGGCGAGGCGCAAACACTTCTGCTTATTACAGACCTTTCAATTACTGAGGTCGCTAAACGGGTTGGATATGACAATCTCAGCCACTTTGTCAAAATGTTTACACAGAATATTGGTATGTCGCCCCGTAAATACCGCAAGCAAGCCGGCGTATTATATACCAAGAAATCTTAGGCAACACCGCGCAAATGCCTGTTTGACAACAAAAGGGAATCCCGACCAAGAATAACGATCGGAATCCCTTTCAAAATGTCCGCATATGCGCACTGATTTAAGCCGTCAGACAGGGCCTGTCAGCCAGAATCAGATTCGCCAATGCGAACAGCATATTCAAT
>CAYNPX010000071.1:0-8451 GCA_964399205.1 uncultured Butyricicoccus sp. | reverse complement strand
CCTCAACCAAATGCTTGCATTTGGTTGACAGCCTGCTATGGAAATATTCCGCAGCAGGCCGTTTTTTATCCTTCTTTTTCTGTTTTTACGCGGTTGACCAGCACAATGCCGACACACACCAGTAACAGTGACAGCATGTTGCGCACGGTAAACACCGTCTCATGCAGCACGGCGCCGGACATCAATGAACCAAATACCGGAACAAGGAAATTATACACCGTGACCTTTCCGACCGGATATTTTTTCAGCAGCCAGGTCCAGATGCTGAACGCTGCCGCCGAAAGAAAGATGAGATAGCCCAGCAGTGCAAAGCCGCTGAATGACAGCCTGGAAAAATGTCCGCCGCCTGCGATGCCGGCGATCAGCAGCACTGCGCCGCCGAAGAATAACTGCCAGCCGGTAATCATCATCGGTGATTCACCCTTCGCAACAAATTTGCTGATAACTGCGCCTGCGCCCGACGCAACCGTGGATAACAGCATAAAGCCTTCCCCATTGAGTGCAAAGCCGCCGCTCAGGGAATCCATTGAACTCAGGCTAATCATAACAACGCCCGCAAAGCCGACCAGACAACCGATGGACTTCGCCGCCGTCAGGCGGTCGTCCGGAAACAGAAAATGAGAGATGCCGACCGCCAGGAAGGTTGACATCGCTGTAATCACGGAGCCTTTGACACCTGTGGTGTGAGATAGCCCGATATAAAAGAAAACATATTGCATTGTCGTCTGTACCAGACCGAGCAACAGGATTCCCTTCCATTTGGAACGCGCCGGTACCAGCAGCTTTTTATTCATCACCGCTGCAACCGCCAGCACAGCAACTCCCGCCAGCGTAAATCGCCAGCCTGCAAAAAACAGCTTGCTGTATGCATCATCGCCGATGCCAAACAACACATATCCCGTTTTTACGGCAGGGAACGCACTGCCCCACAACAATGTGCAGAGCAATGCGGGAATCAGGATGCTTCCCGCCTGCTTTGTTTTCATGAAAATTCCACCTTTTATTTATACTTTTATTTATTTTCAATAGCTGAACCACCGCCGGACGCTCCGGCGGAAGCCCTTGTCCCCATTCTGTGCCTGTTCATTCGTGTCCGCGTTTCATACTGTCAGAATCTGTATTCACAGGCAGGGAATAACGGCAATAAAGTTCTTTGCCTTTTTCTCATATTTATGGTATGATATTATCATATAATCAAGAAAGGATTCATCTATGTCAGAAAAAACTACATTAAATCGAATTTCCATCAAGGGGATATTTGAACCCGTTGATGATGGCTATGGTTTCATCCGCTGTAACGGATGTTCCATCAGCAGCGACGATATTTTTGTCAGTCCGGAGCACATCAAGCAATTTGGACTGCGCACCGGAGATGTCATTGATGGCATTGCCGGACGCAAAGAAGAGGACAAATCCCGACGTCTCCTCTATGTCAATTCAGTAAATGAAGCAGAACCATTCCAAAGCAGGAGCCGGATAAAATTTGAAGACGGAACTCCTGAATTTTCAAGAGAGAATTTTAAATTATCCGGAAAATTTAAAGAGAATGTCACGCTCCGTCTCATCGATTATATTTCCCCTATCGGAAAAGGTCAGCGCGGAATGATCGTCGCGCCGCCCAAGGCGGGAAAAACAACCATCATCAAGAACATCGCAAACAGCATCATCAAAAGCCAGCCGGATACGTTCGTTTTTGTTCTGCTTGTTGATGAACGACCCGAAGAGGTTACAGATTTCGCAGACAATGTATGCGGGGATAATGTTGAGATTGTCGCCTCAACATTTGACGAATCTCCGGAGCACCATAAGCGTGTTGCCGAGTTTACATTGGAACGCGCGAAGCGAATTGTCGAATGCGGGAAAGATGCCGTTATTTTGCTTGACAGCATTACCAGACTGGTTCGGGCATACAATCTGACGATTGAATCCAGCGGCAAAACGCTATCGGGCGGTCTCGATCCTGCCGCGCTATTTGCTCCAAAGAAATTTTTTGGCGCCGCGAGAAAACTGCGTGAAGGCGGCAGCCTTACAATCATTGCGACAGCATTGATCGATACCGGAAGCCGCATGGACAACGTCATTTTTGAGGAATTCCGCGGAACCGGCAATATGGAGCTTGTGTTAAGCCGCGAACTTCAGGAACGTCATATTTTCCCCGCAATAGACATCACAAAATCCAGCACGCGAAGATGCGAACTGTTAATGACGCCGAAGGAAATGGAAACTGCCGAAGGAATCCGCAGGACATTTTCATCCCATCAGAACCCGGAAAGCGCAATGCGGACGATCTTGCGCTGTCTCCAGCCCAAAACAATTACAAGGTAATTCCATCCGTTCCTGCGCCTTACCCCGAAGCTCATTTCTCATGCTCGTCCGCACCGGATCGTTCAGGCAGCTATTCGCAAAGGGAGCATGGCAAAAAGGCGGAGTCCCGCACTGCATATCAGCGGCTCTGATCCATTCTGTATCGCTCCCGTGAATCCGGTCATCCCAGATTTGTCTTTCTTCTATCTTCCCTTGTCAATACGTCAGACGGCTTCCCGCCGCAAGAGAGATCCATTTGTCCTCTGCAACGATAATATGATCCACCAGATTCACCTGAACCTTTTTCAACAGATCCCGCGTAGTTGAGGTCTGTAAAATATCTGCGCGGGATGCCCGACAGTCCCCGCGCGGATGATTGTGCGCCAGCACCACACTTGCCGCGTTGTACTGCAATACGCTCTGCATCAATCTGCGCATATTGATCTGTACGCAGGACGCACTTCCCTCTCCGACCTCGCAGATACGGATAATCCGGCAGCTGTTGTCCAGCAGTACAACAGACACCTGCTCCCGCGGCTTGTCAATATAATAGTTGACGAGATATCCTGCCAGCTTCTCTGTGGAGTTAAATTTTTCTTCCTGTATTTTAGACAGCTGATATCGCTGGAACAGCGGCGGCAAAATCTTTAACAGCGCTGCAACGCTATCGCCTACGCCCTCAACCTTACATAAATCTATCGGATCTGCCTCCAGCACACCTGCAAACGAACCAAATTCGTTGAGCAACCGGTGTGCCAGCGGATTGACATCGCCGCGCGGAATCGCATAATACAGCAGCAGCTCCAGTGCCTCATGATCCGCAAAGTTTTTCGGACCGTTCTCCAGCAAGCGCTGCCGCATCCGCGCCCGATGGTTCTTATGAACCTCACCTGACATAACAGTGTCTCCTTTCCCACTCAATCCCATACCGTGCGCAAGCAGGCAATTGCCGGCTCAATATCCTGCTCGGATATTCCGGCGCTGGATAAATAAAAATCTGTCTTTTCAACCGTCTTTCCGCCCAGCTGATAGGATGACATCGGCACGATACGCACACCCGCCTGCCGTGCCTGTGCACACATCTGCTCCGCATCGCCCGCACCCGAAAGGGAAACGACGACATGCAGACCGGTGTCATTTGGTCTGACAACCGCCCGCGCGCCGAAATGCTCTGCGAATGCCTGTTCAATGCGTGCATTCTTATGCGCATAGATACGGCGCAGCCGGCGTACCTGTTTTTCCAGCCGTCCTTCTTCAATAAACCGCGCCATTGTCAGCTGCTCCATTGTACTCGAAGTCTGGTTATAATTTCGCGCGATGGCGCGGTACAACGGCAGCAGCCGCGGCGGGAGCACGGCATAGCTGATACGGATGGAAGGCGGAAGCAGCTTGGAAAATGTGCCAAGATAAATCACATTTTCGCCGGAATCCATTGCAGATAACGTCGCAAGCGGTTTGCCGGTATAACGCAGCTCGCCGTCGTAATCATCTTCAAACACGATTGCCCCGTTTTTTTGTGCCCAGCGCAGCAGCTGCACGCGTTTGTGATGCGACAGGCTTGCGCCGGAAGGGAACGAATGGGATGGCGAGATATACAGCATATTCGCTCTCGACTCTTCCAGTTCGGTCAGGTTGATTCCATGCGCGCTCCCGCTGATCGAAACCATATCATATCCATGGTCGGCAAACACACGATATCCCTTCCGAAAACCCGGATCCTCAAAAGCAATGCGCTGCCGGCTTTTGTCAAACATCTCGCACAGCACGCCCAACAGGCTCTGAATGCCCGCGCTGATGACAACATGCTCCGCAGTCGTATATACACCGCGCCCGGCGGAAAGATAACGCGCGATCTGCTCCCGCAGCGACCATTCTCCCTGATTTTCGCCATAGCCGAGAAACGGCGCGCTATCCATCATGACCGAGCGAGACAGCTTCCGCCAGATATCAAAATCGAACAGTTCCGGATCCATATGCTGTCCGGAAAAATCATACCGGCACGGTTTCTGCGCGGGCTGCGGCACGGGAGCAGGGCGTGTCGGCTGCCGATGCGGCACCGCATTGACATAATACCCGCTCTGCGGTACGCAGTTGACGATGCCATCTGCGCACAAATGCTCATATGCCGTTTCTACCGTGGTGCGGCTGACGGACGATGCCCGTGTCATTTGCCGGATGGAAGGCAGGCGTGTCCCAGGTGCAAGCCTCCCTCCTTCGATCTCCTCCCGCAGCTGCCGGTACAGACGGAGATACAGCGGCTCACTCATGTTCCACCTGAACCGGACGCGGTTCGTGCACCATTGCGGTGCATTCCTCCAGTATACTGCGGCAAAATGCACTGTTTTGAATCTGCGGATACGGAATCGTCGGTTCCGGTTTTCCGTCATGATGACGCAAAGATTTCCCCATCCAGATCACATCCATCCATTTCCCAAATTTATACATACTGTTCTGATACGCACCCATGCGTTCAAAGCCCATCGCCATATGGAATGCCATACTGCGCGGGTTTGGGCAGGTAATGCCCACATAAATGCTATAGTAGCCCTGATATGCCAGAATTTCAAACAATGCGCTATACAGCGCTGACGCAATGCCGCGGCGATGCCAGCCCATGCGCGTATAGATCGACGTCTCACACGACCACTGATAGCCTGCACGCTTGCGGTGCGGCGATGCATAGCCATACCCAACGATCTGCCCATCCGCAATGCAGCAGAGCCACGGTGTCTTTGCCGTATATGTCCGCATACGGTCAAGAAATTCCTCCAAACACGGCGGCTCATATTCACTTGTTACGGTTGTGTTGATGACATACGGCGTATACAATGCCAGCATCTCCGCTGCATCCGCTTCGGTCGCCGGGCGAATCATGATATCCTTCAATATCCAAACTCCCTCACATGATAGCTTTGCGTTCGTTTTGGCGTTATCTGAGAACAAAATTAGCGATCGGTTCTCAAATACAGGGCTATTATATCATTTCATGCGCGGCACGAAAAGCCTTTTTTCCTGTTCCGCCGCATTTTCCTCAGACACGGAACTGCCGCCATATCCGCCGGCCGCCTGAACACATCGGCTTTTTCCTGCGCGCACCGCCAGAATGACGCGCTAAACTCCTGTTTTATCCGATCCGGCATTCAGGCGGGTTCTGCGCGCTTTCCAGTCCGGCAGATATTGTGTCATGAGGTTCCAGAACCGTGCGTTGTGGCTCGGCTCCAGCAAATGGCAAAGCTCATGTACCACAACATATTCCACGCAGTCCATCGGCTGTTCTGCCAGCGCAAGATTGAGCCAGATACGGTGCGCCTGAAAATTACAGCTGCCCCACTTGGTCTTCATGCGCTTGATATGCCATTCCCTGACATGCACCTGCATCCGTTCCGCCCAATTTGCAAGCATCTCGCCCGCTATTTGGCGCAGCTGCTCCCGCTGCCATCGGCGCAATATTTCCTCCCGCTGCTCCGCTGTGCTGCCGGCGGGCGCCGCCAGAACAAGCCGTCCATCTTCTTTCCATACGCCGCAGGTATGTTTTGAAGTCGCTTCTATGACGCAAAGAGACATCCGCTCCGCAAAAAACGGAACCGTTTCCCCTGTCACATATGCACGCTGCGGGAAACTGACACGCATTTTTTCCTGCTGCTTTTGAATCCAGTCCACATGCGCCTGCACAAAAGCACGAATCGTCCGGTCGCTGGTCCGCATCGGCGCGGAAACCCGCACCGCCCCATCCGGCGGCTTGACATACAGGTTCATGGATTTGATCTTTCTGCGGTCAACCGTTACCGGTATCCCGCTGATTTTCATCTGGCTTTGGCTCATGTGTGCCTCCCGAATCGCTTCTTCTTTTGAGTACGACCGCCATCATAAGGGCGGACAGCGGAATTGCCGCAATACAGCCGAGTCCGGCAATTCCGGAAAACAATACTACCTGATACAGCGCCTTGGAATTGAGGAAATAAGCGAAGGAATAGCCCCAATAGCACACGATATGAAACAGCAGCAAGGATTCCCCCACACAGGAGAAAAACAGTGTGTTGATCGAAGTCGCCAGTATCTCCCTGCCAATTTTAAGACCGGACGCATACAGCCGCGCAAACGGAAGCTGCGGATTGTTTCGGTTCACCTCATAAACCGCAGAGGTCACCGCCACCGCAGCGTCCTTCACCGCGCCCAGCAGACCGAGCAGGATCATCGCAATCTGGACGTCCAGCATGGACAGCCGCACATTCCCGTCCAGAAACAGACCATCGTCCAAATTGATCTTTACCTCGCTGTAACCGCCCGCATGTCCGGCACGGCACAGCAGCATCCCAATCAAAAGCGTCACCATTTGCACCGCGACGATAACCGCAAATGCCGTGCGCGTCTTGATGTTATTGCCGTTCTGATAAAACAAAATCAGCACGGTCAAGGCAATCCCCGCGACAGTGCATACCGGAAGCGGCGCCGCGCCAAAGGTAATCGCAAGCACAACGCCCGCTAAAATAGCCATATTCAATAAAATAGTGAAACATGCCTGCAGTCCGCGGTCGTGGCCGACCGCCAGCATCAGCACAAGCAATATCACTGCCAGAATACTAACCATGCGCTGTCTCCCGTCCCTTCATCCAGACGCGCAGCACCAATTGGGAAATCGGCACGGCGAGCACCAGTCCAATGGAGCCGATCAGGAAACGCACCATCTCAAACGACAGCACATATTCCCATGCAAACGAAACCGGCAGGCTGTTGCGCATCATAAGCAGCAGCTCCGGCATACCGCCGCAGATATAGGTAAAAAACAGAACATTCACCATCGTGCCCATGATATCGTCCGAAACCGCGCGCACGGAGGCTTTCATCTGACGATAGGACATATGCGGGTCATGCTCCAGCAGCTCATCCGCTGTGGAAATCAGCGAAATCGCAACATCCATCACCGCTCCCAGACCGCCGACCATCGTTTCACAGAAAAACAGCGCGCTCAGATCATCCGGTACAACCGCATATTCCAGCATCTGATATTGCAGTGCGGGTGAAACCGCGCGCACGATCAAATAAATCGCCGCCGTCACCGCAATGGACAACAGGGTAACGGCGATGGCAAGCAGCGACCGCCGGTTGATCCCGTTGCCGATGAGGAGCGATAAAAAGGTAAACAGCAAAATCATAACCGCAGTCAGCGCCATGATATTCCAGCCGTCAAGATAGCTGTACAGTGCGAAGGTCAGCAGCGCAATATTCACCGCCAGCGAAAGCACAGCCAGCAGACCGGAACTTCCCGCAACCGCGAGCATTCCAAGCAGCAATGCGGCGGCGAGCAAATAAACCAGCGTATCCCGTTTCTGCTCCAGGATTTTACCGGTTTTCCCATCGCGCCCCAGCTCAACCAGCAGTCTGTCCCCGATACGGTATTGCTCATCCCGCACGCCGGAGGTCGTATACTGGTTAGACAGTTCAACCGTGCTGCCCTTTAATGCACCATTCTGCACCTGTGCAGCGATGGTCTGCACATAGTATTCTTCCGTTCCGCCGGAGACTGCATCCTGTGTCTCCGTATGCGCGGTCTGGATATCTGTAATCGTTACGATTGTTGTGCTGTACCAGTCGGCATCCTGACTGACAGCCACATAGCCGATGGCCGCAAGCGCCAGCAGCACAAGCAGCAGGGCGCCTCGCTTAGACCGGCAAAATGACCGTTTCCGCTGTCCCATTGCCCGGCTTCCCGGAATTTTCGTAATCATTCCTCCCTCAGGATGTATATATTATATACCTTTATTGTAGGGGTACGGATATCAAATGTCAAGCTGTATCAAATGCGGGATAATCGGTTAAACTATCCCCGAGGTGATACCATGTCTAAAAATAGTGCATACTTTTCTGTCTCCCCGCTGAGCGGCGTGCATGATCTCAAACGCATCAGGCAGGAGCTTGACCGGCGCTGTGACGGTGTGCTTTCTGTCGCGGTTGCCGCTGACCGCAATACGGTCACTGTGGATTTCGACGATACCGGTGTGACGCCGCAGAAGCTGCGCGACTGCCTGTCCGGACTGGGCTATGATATAACCGGCGCCCGAATGGAGTATCACACAATGTAAACCGGAAAAATCCTCTGCACCCATTGCGGATGCAGAGGATTCGAGCCTGTCGACAAAGGTCGACAGG
>CAYNPX010000070.1:0-8490 GCA_964399205.1 uncultured Butyricicoccus sp. | reverse complement strand
CTCCCCGTTCAGCGTGAGCCGGACGGGGAGCCGTTTTTCTTCCAGATAAAGAATGTTTACTTATTCTTGTTCTGGATATATTCATCCATTGCAGCGGCAGCCTTCTTGCCGGCGCCCATTGCAAGGATAACAGTAGCGGCGCCCGTAACGGTATCGCCGCCGGCAAATACACCCTCTTTGGAGGTTACGCCGTTATCGTCAGCCACGATGCAGCCCTTGCGGTTGGTATCCAGACCCGGCGTCGTGGTACGGATCAGCGGGTTCGGGGAGGTGCCGATTGCTACAATAACAGCGTCGACGTCCAGAACAAACTCACTGCCTTCAATTGGGACAGGACGGCGGCGACCGGAATCGTCCGGCTCACCCAGCTTCATATTCTGGCAGCGCACACCCTTGACCTGAAAATCGTCATCGCCGAGGACTTCGAGCGGAGCTGCCAGCAGCTTGAAAATGATGCCCTCTTCCTTTGCATGATGGACTTCTTCCGCACGTGCCGGAAGTTCAGCCTCACTGCGGCGGTATACAATGTATACTTCTTCAGCGCCCATACGCTTTGCGCAACGCGCGGCATCCATTGCTACATTACCGCCACCGAATACCGCAACCTTCTTTGCGTGGTAGATCGGGGTATCGGAACCTTCCTTGTAAGCCTTCATCAGATTCACACGAGTCAGGTATTCATTTGCGGAGTAAACGCCATTGTAGCCCTCGCCCGGTACGCGCATGAAGTTCGGCAGACCGGCGCCGGATCCTACGAAAATCGCTTCATAGCCATCCGCAAACAGGTCGTCAATGGTTTCGGTGCGACCGACAACAAAGTTCAGCACGAACGTAACGCCCTTTGCCTTCAGAGTATCAATTTCCTTCTGTACAATCGCCTTTGGCAGACGGAATTCCGGAATGCCATACATCAGCACGCCGCCAGCGGTATGGAGCACTTCAAATACCGTGACCTGATAGCCCTTCGCCGCCAGATCGCCCGCACAGGTCAGACCGGCAGGACCGGCGCCGACAACAGCGACCTTGTGACCGTTGGAGGCCGGAACCTCAACCGGTTCTCCCGTCGGATGCGCCATTGCGTAGTCGGCGGCAAAGCGTTCCAGACGACCGATGGCAACCGGCTCGCCCTTGATGCCGCGGACACACTTGCTCTCGCACTGGCTCTCCTGCGGGCAGACACGGCCACAGACAGCAGGCAGGGAACTGGTTTCCTTGATCTTTGCATTTGCTTCGAGGAACTTTCCTTCCTTAATCAGCGAGATGAAATCCGGAATCTGCACATTGACCGGACAGCCGCCGATGCACGGGCGATGCTTACAGTTCAGACAGCGCTCCGCTTCGTTTACAGCGGTTTCAGCATCATAGCCGAGGGAAACCTCTAAAAAGTTCTTATTTCTTACATTCGGATCCTGTTCCGGAATCGGATTTTTTACGGGTGACATATTTGCCATCTTATTTTACCTCCATGCTTTGCAGTCTGCATTTATGCGCTTCAATTGCTGCCTGTTCCTGCGCCTTGTAAACACGGGAGCGACGCATAGCTTCATCGAAGTCTACCAGATGACCGTCAAAGTCCGGACCGTCTACACAGGCAAACTTGGTTTCACCGTCAACAGTCAGGCGGCAGCCGCCGCACATGCCGGTACCGTCAACCATGATGGAATTCATGGAAACGATCGTCTTAATGCCATACGGCTTGGTGGTCAGACATACAAACTTCATCATAATCATCGGACCGATTGCGATAACAGCATCGTACTGCTTGCCGCTTTCGATCTGCTGCTTGAGTATGTCAGTGACCAGTGCCTTGGTGCCATTGGAGCCGTCATCGGTGCAAATGTACAGGTTGGTGGATGCGGCGCGCATCTCGTCCTCCAGAATGATGATATCCTTGCTGCGGAAGCCGGCGATCAGATCAACCTCAGCGCCCATTTCATGCAGCTTCTTTGCCTGCGGATATGCGATTGCACAGCCCAGACCGCCGCCGACGACAGCAACGTGCTTAAGACCCTCCAGTTCAGAAGCTCGACCGAGCGGGCCGACGAAGTCATGCAGGCAGTCGCCCTCTTCCAGCAGACCCAGCTTCATGGTGGTCGCACCGATTTCCTGGAAGATAATTGTGATGGAACCTTTTTCACGGTCGTATTCCGCAACCGTCAGCGGAATGCGTTCGCCATCCTCGTCAACACGCAGGATGATGAACTGACCCGGCTCAACCTTCTTCGCTACATACGGCGCATCAATCTCCATCAGGACGACATTCGCGCTGAGCCGGCGCTTTTTAAGAATTTGATACATATCATATCCTCCTCTTATTTAAATTAACAAAAATCTGAAAACAATTAAAATCCAACTACGCTTAATAATAACTGATTCACACACATTTCTCAATAGATTTTACGATTTTTTTGCAATTTAATTGAGAAATGCCGCAGGATTGAGAGATATACAACATTATATCGTGCGGAACTGCGCAGTCGGGCGGGTGAGATGGTCAGAGTTTTTTGGTTCTAGTCTCTCCGCTTTCGCCATAGGTTGAAACAAACGAACAAGCAGATGGAGGTGATACATATGATTGAGACACGTCTGTCCGAAGCTGCGGGATATCTGCCGGCGCAGCTGCGCGGCATGTTGGAGCAGCTGACCTGTCCGGAGCAGCAGTGCTGTGAGGAGATCCGCCTTCGACTTGGACAGCCACTGACCGTTACGCTGCACGGGCAGGAAAGGACGTTGACAGGCAGAACGCTTACGTCGGCAGATCTGGAGGATACACTCAGCCGGGCGACAGAATATTCCATGCATACCTTCGCAGATAGTCTGCGGCAGGGCTTTGTTACAGTACATGGCGGGCATCGCATCGGTGTGTGCGGTCAGACCGCTGTGCAGGACGGAAACATTCTTTCCTTTCGGCACATCTCCTCGTTGAATATCCGTGTGGCACGGCAGGTCACGGGAGCTGCGGATCAGACATTGCTTGCACAGCTGCGGGAGGATGATATCCTGTACAGTTCGTTATTTCTTTCACCGCCGGGGCGTGGAAAGACAACGCTGCTGCGGGATATAGCCAGACAGCTGTCCGACGGCGGTGTGCGCGTTTCTCTGGCGGATGAACGGTCGGAGCTTGCCGCGCTGTATCATGGCGCGCCGCAGTTTGATATTGGGCGGCACACAGATGCCATAGACGGCTGTCCCAAGGCGCAGGCCGCGATGATGCTGGTAAAGACGATGTCACCGCAGCTTCTGGTTCTGGATGAGATTACGGCGGAAGCCGATGTATTCGCGGCAGAATATGCCGCGCACTGCGGCACTGCGGTGCTGGCATCCGCCCATGCATGGGATATGGACGACTTTCGTCAGCGTCCGTTATACCGCCGATTGTTGGACACGCGGATTTTTTCACGGATATTCTGCATTGAGCGGAATCGGGCTGTCCGGCGCATTTTGTAAAACATTGTATTGGGAGGAGAAAAGGAATGCTGAAAATGATTGGAATTGTTTTAATTATTGGTTCTTTTACCGGAATCGGGATGTCACAGCGGAAGCAGTTTCGCGGGCATGTCGTAGTGCTCGGCGATCTGATCTCGGTACTTGATCTGATTTCCGGCGAATTGTCCTTTCATCTGACCAGCATACCGGAGATCATTGCGCGGCTTGCGCAGGACAAACGCGCGCCCGTCGCGCACATTTTCGGCGCCATGCATACGATGGTACAGCAGGACGATAATCTATCGCTCACATACAAATGGATGAAGGCGTTCCGGGAGCATGGGCATGATGTCGGTCTGACGGACGAGGATATCGGTATCCTGTGCGATCTGTCGGAATTTATCGGCAAATACGACGCGCAGGCGCAGCAAAGGAGCGTGGACTACGCAAAAAGCCGCCTGTCGCGCCAGCTGGAAATTGCATCCGCAGAGATGAAGAGCAAGGGCATGGTCTACCGCACATGCTGCATTGCCGCCGGTATCCTGCTTGTGCTGGTGCTGATATAACGGTACGCCTATGGAAGTCGATCTGATTTTTAAGATTGCGGCCGTCGGTATCCTTGTCGCTGTCCTCAACCAGCTGCTCGTGCGTTCGGGGAGAGAGGAGCAGGCGATGATGACAACGCTCGCCGGACTGATCGTCGTAATGATGCTGATCGTACAGAAGATCAGCGAATTATTCACATTGATACAGAATGTATTCGGGTTTTAACGATTATGGAGCTTGTGTTGAAACTGGCAGCTGCCGCTTTGTGCGGCGCCCTGTTTGCCGCGTTTTTGCGGCCGCTGTCTCCGGTGTTTGGCATTCTCACAGCGCTTGCCTGCGGTCTGGTCATTTTGACCGCCGTGCTTGACCCGATCGGACAGATTTTTCGCGCGTTATCCGCATTTTTGACGGCGGCCGGTATTTCTGGGGAGATTTATCTTCCGGTCATCAAAGCGGTCGGTATTGCTGTGATCGTCCATATCACGGCGCAGGTGTGCCGCGATGCGGGGGAGGGCGCACTGGGGAATAAGCTGGAGCTTGCGGGAACGATCGCCGCCATTGCGGTATGCGTTCCGCTGATGCAGCAGATTTTTGCTCTGTTGGAATCCATGCTGCTGTAGGAGGAAAAAGGAGCGAGGAAAATGAAACGAGCAGCGGCTGTCCTTTTCTGTCTGCTGCTGTTGTGGACGCCCGCACGGGCGGCGGAGCAGCCGTTCGCTGAACAGAAGACACAGGGGATTGCCCGAATGCAGGAGGCGCTGAACGGAGAAGCGCAGTCACTGTTATCGGGTATTTCCGCGGACGATGATTTGGCGCAGGGATTGTATACGCTGCTTCAGCGGACTGAACAACAGCAGAGCGGCGCGGTGAAAAGCGCCGCTGCCACATTGGCACGGGTCGCGGTCGTATTGGTTCTGTGCGGCTGTGCGAGCAGCTTTGCCAAAACATCGAAAATATCCCCGCTGGTGCTCAACATTGCCGGAGCACTCGGCGTCACAGCGGTGGTATATCAGGAAATATCCGGCTTGATCGGGCTGTGCAGCGAGACGACCGAAGCGATACGGATTTTTTCCAAATCCATGCTGCCGGTCATGATGACCGCCGTGACGCTTGCCGGTTCCCCTTCCGCAGCGGCGCTTGCCTATAGCGGTACGATGTTCGCCCTCGACTTGTGTATTTCACTGATTACGGGCGTGTTTATCCCGTCCGTATCCGCCTATGTAGCAATGATAACGGTCAATGCCGCAATGGGGAATGACACATTGTCCCGCTTAGCCGCGTTTTTGAGGTGGCTGATCGTCAGCGTGCTCAAGCTGCTTTTGACATTGTTTTTTTCATATATTACGATTTCCGGTACGATAAGTCACGGACTGGATTCCAATGCTGTCAAGGCGGCAAAATTTGCACTGTCCGGTTCGGTTCCGGTCGTCGGCAATATTTTGTCCGGCGCGGCGGATATTGTGCTGTCCGGCGCTGTTGTGCTGAAAAATTCTCTGGGCATTTTCGGTATGCTATGTGTGGCGGCGATCTGTCTGATCCCGTTTTTGCGTGTCGGCATCAGCTATCTGATATTTAAGACCGGAACAGCGCTGTTGTCACCCATCTGCCCGCCGCAGCTTTCCGGACTTCTGGATGGCATCACAAGCAGTGTCGGTCTGATTCTCGGTATGTTGGGAAGCTGTTCTGCGATTGTATTTTTTGAACTGGTGTATTCGGTGGTGATGACGACATGATCGCGCTGCTCCGGCAGTTGATTCTCTGCGTTACCGCGGCGTCGCTGTTCGGTGCGGTCGCTTTGTCGCTTGTGCCTGACGGCGCGCTCAGGGAAGCGGTTCGCATGGGTGTCGGCTTTGTACTGATTTTGTCCCTCATCCAACCGCTCCGACAGCTTTTGCCGCTGTCCTTGCCGGATCAATTACCGGAAATGGACACCGTTGCGCAACAGGATGCGGGAGATGTTTACCAGCAGGCCGTAATACAGCAGGTAGAGGTAGAAACGGCGGAATATATCGTGCAGGAGGCAGCGGGGATGGGCATTTCCTGTCAGGCATCCGTCACAGCTTCTGTCGATGACGAAGGACAGATTTCCATAACAACGGTGCATCTTGCGGCGGATGAAAACGCGGACGGCAGTGCTTTATCCGCGCTGTGCAAAAATCTTACAGCGGCATTGGGCGTTTCGACGGATGCAATTTTGATGGATTGAGAAGGTTTTGTATGAAAAACTGGAAAACAGGACTGAATCGCCAGTGGGAAAAATATAAATATTTTATCGCAGTGATTGCGGTTGGCGTATTGCTGCTGGTTTCCGCCGGCATTCCAAACGGCAAAAGCGGCGCGGCGGACGCAGACGAAGCGGATTCACAGGAATTTGATCTCGCGTCCTTTCAGCGCTCGGTGTCAGAGAGTCTTTCCAAGATCGACGGCGCCGGAAATGTCGAGGTGCTGCTCTCGCTGGAATCCGGCGAGGAATCGGTTTATGCGTCCGACATCAGCCAGACCAGCCAGACTTCCGGCGGAAATACCGACAGCTCCAGCGAGAGCTACCAGAGCACGATGTCCATCCTGTCGGACGGCAGCTATGGCGAATCACCCGTGCTTATCAAGAGCAATTATCCGACCTTTCGCGGTGCGGTGATTCTGTGTGATGGCGCGGACAACGATGTTGTCCGCCTGCAGATCACGCAGGCGGTTTCCGCGCTTTGCGGAATTTCAACCGATCATATTTCTATATCAAAAATGAGCCAATAGGGAGGGTGTTTTATGGTGTCCATTCGGAAACGAGGCGCTGTATATGGCGTTATCGGTTTGATGCTGTGTGTGGCGGTTTATCTCAACTGGAGTTATTTCCAGACGCCGGAGGAAATGACGGTAGCTAATCAGGCGGCAGAGGATGTCGGGAGTGTATATGGCGAGGTCACTGCCGTAGATAAGGAGACAGCCGATGCCGCCGGGTCGGACGCTGCTGATTCCGGCACGGCTGAAAAGGCGGACAATACGGATTATTTTGCACAGGCGCGTCTTTCACGTCAGACAGCCCGCGATGAAGCGCTTTCCATGCTGAAGGAGACTGTAGCGAGCGAGGATGCGGCGGAGGGGGCAAAGCAGGATGCAAGCGACCAGATCACGAGCATTGCAGGTGATATGGTGAGGGAGGAGCGGATTGAGAGCCAGATCAAGGCGAAGGGATATGCGGATGCTGTGGTTTATATCACAACGGAGACCATCAGCGTAGTCGTTTCTTCGCCGGAAAACGGTTTGCAGGCCGCAGATGCCGCCACGATTTCCGATATCATTGTATCCGAAACCGGCGCAGATCCGTCTGTCATTCGCATCAGTGAAGCGAAATAACCAGAGTTTTTTGAATTTATTATTCCCAAATGTCGTCGGGTATGGTATAATCACTTCGTAAGGAGTGTGATACCTATGGCAGACAGCAAGGAATACTGGACTTCCGACAGCGATCAGGGAAGCGTCCGTATTTCTGAAGATGTTATCGCATCGATTGCCGCAATTGCAGCCTCGGAAACAGAGGGCGTTGGCAATCTATATTCCGGAATCGGTACAAATGTTGCGGAATTTCTGGGCAAAAAGAGCCTGGCGAAGGGCGTAAAGGTCGTATTCCACGGCGATCTCGTTGAGGTCGAGGTCAGCCTGCTTGCAGAATATGGCTATAACATCTGTGAAGTTAGCAAAAAGGTGCAGAGTGCAGTACGCTCGTCTATTCAGTCGATGACCGGTATGCGCACCTCAGCAGTCAACGTCAATGTTGGCGGAGTGTCTTTTGAGACAGCGCTGAGCGTTTCTAACCCCGACACGATCTCATGACTGCAAACAAGTATAGAATAAACCCTGGCAACAAGGCTGGGGTTTATTTTTTCTGTTACACCATTTGCGAGGAAGTCCCGGTTTGACGCACCATTCCCTTTCTTATCGTTCCCTCGTCGGCAAATGATGAAAAATTTGAATTGCTGAAGGATCTGGCGATGAAACCGTTAACTGTCTGCATCGTGGAAAATTGATTGCGCAGCCAAAAATTGTTTATCAGATTCGACAGAGTTTTTGCATAGGAAAATGGAATCTCCATACACTACTAGCACAGAGAACGGACGGGAAAGAAAAAGGAGATAACGAATATGAACCGCAATTCTAACAAGCTGACTGTACCGGAAGCGAAGGCTGCAATGGAGCGTTTTAAGATGGAAGCTGCCGATGAGGTTGGTGTAAACCTGAAAGAAGGCTACAACGGCGATCTGACCTCTCGTCAGGCAGGCTCTGTTGGAGGCCAGATGGTGAAGAAGATGGTCGAGGCATATGAGAACAGCATCAAGTAACACACAGTGTATCTTGTAAAAGAAACGCAGTTTTCTTTCTGGAACAGGCATCCTTCGGGGTGTCTGTTCTGCTTGATACGCCTTTTGTCAGCAAATGGTTGCTTCACATCAAAGATAGGTCACGGTTAAATGAGAAAGAATTTACCGGTTGTTTGTTCCGTCTGTCGACATGGGTCGCAGACGG
>CAYNPX010000069.1:0-8760 GCA_964399205.1 uncultured Butyricicoccus sp. | reverse complement strand
AATGAAAAAACCTCCGTTTGGGACGGTTTCCGTCTGTCCCATTCGGAGGGTGTTGCATGTTGATATTGTCCCAAATTTTACACAAGCATTCATGATACTTCTATTCTGCTTTATTTTCCGGAGTATGGGTCAAACATTCGCATTTATCTGCTGACTCTGCCGGTCTATATGCTGCCAGAGAACCTTCTGTCAAGCCGCTCAGCGAATATAACCGCTCGTTTACCATATCATGGAAGCAGAACGGCAAATGACCTCGGTGTCCTCGATGAATCATGACGCATTCCCAGCATTTTCCGTGATGTCCGCATTTTTCCGTACACGAGCAATAATCAATCCCGCTGTCTATGATTTCCTGAAGGGCTTCCATCTTCATCGCATATTGCTCTGCAGGCGTCATTTTACCCTCTTGCCCCATGCGATCCTGAAGAATCATTTTTTCATTCCAGTCAACTTTTACACTACACATAACTATCCTTCCCCAAATATATTCCATAATAATTGGCTTTATAAGCGGCATCTGCCGGAAAAGTCCATTCATATTCCGGCAGATGCATGAAAGAGAAAATAAAACTTCGGAAGTACTGCGCCATCCGGCAATGCGATTCATTTACTAAGCCGTTGCCATCAGTGCAGACACAACCGGATGAAACTGCTTTTAGAAAGAGAAGGTCTGTTTTGCATTTAATGCCAATCTAAATATTCTTCTGCATTATCGCTATTGACAACATCACATCCGGTATCGACAGAACGTTCAATATCCTTTCCGTCAAAGTAATCCTTGACGCTCTGTACAATCATTGTTCCCATTGTGGCTGGCTTTTGCGCAATTGTTGCATCCATTGTTCCTTCAATGATCTTCTGCGCCGCATCCGGCTGTCCGTCGAAGCCGCATATCATAATCTGATCCCGCTTGCCTGCCGCTTCCACAGCCTGACCTGCGCCGATTGCCATCATATCGTTTACAGCAAAGATGCCCTTCAATTCGGGATAGGCGGTCAAGAAGTTTTCTGTAACCTCCATGCCCTTTGAAATTTCACAGTTGGCGTATTCAGAAGCAACGACTTCAATATCCGGATAATTTGCGATCTCATCCATAAAGCCTTTCTGCCGCTGGGTTGTCGCGTCATTGCCGGAGAAACCATCCAAAATGACAACCTGACCTGATTTTACATTTTCGCCAATCCACTGTGCGCCGACCTTGCCGCCTTCATAGTTATCTGTGCCAACATAAGCCTGATACGCACATTCATCTGCGCCTGAGTCGACCAGAAAAACCGGTATTCCTTTTTCGTCAGCCTTATTGATTACATCGACCAATGCAGTCTGCGAGCTGGGTCCGGTAATGATTGCGTCCACGCCTTCTTCGATATATGCTTCAAGAATGCTGATCTGCTTGTCTACATCTGTTTCAGCATCCGCGGCATTGACTTCAACCGACCATCCGAGTTCCTCACAGGAGGACTCAATGCTGTCTTTAATTGCTACGAAAAAAGGATTATTCAAGGTCTTTGGAACAAACGCAATTGTCTTTGCCCCGTCTGAGGAGGTTGACGTAGAACCCGCAGCAGACCCTGACGTTGAAGTATTTGCCGAATCATCTGCCGAACTATCGGAAGATCCCGAACTACATCCGGTTATTATGCCCAGACACATACAAGATGCCAACAGCATGGAAATTAATCTTTTTTTCATCATCGTAAACTCCTTTCATTCTCATGCCTAAATATAATATGTCCGAAAAATCAATTTAAAATTATTCACCCCCTCAAAAGTCAATTGACGCATCAATTTTTAGCGGCTGCAATCCGTTTGCGGGTAATATCAAGTGCAACAGCGACAACAATGATTACACCGATAACAATCTGCGTGAAAAAGCTCTGGACACCCAGCAGTACCAATCCGTTGCGGATAACCGCTACAGTGACTGCGCCGATCAGTGAGCCGATAATACCGCCCTCACCGCCTGCGATGCTTGTTCCGCCGATTACGACTGCGGCGACCGCTTCCATTTCATAGCTCTGTCCGGCAGTAGGCTGCGCCGCACTCAGCCGGGACAAATAGATAATACTTGCCAAACCGATTGCAATTCCGGAAAGCACATAGACCTTGATTTTATTGCGCTCTATGCGGACGCCGGACAGTCTTGCCGTTTCCTCGTTGGAGCCAATCGAAAAAATATAGCGTCCGCTCGCAGTTTTGCTCAGTACAACATGCGCCAGCAGACCGGCTCCAAGAAAAACAAATACCGGCACAGGAATGCCAAACAAAAATCCCTGTCCAATGAATTTAAATGACGCATGATTTACGGCAATCTGTGTTGAATTGGTCAGCCACAGCGTTGTTCCTCTCAGTATGTACATACTGCCCAAGGTCATGATGAAAGCCGGTATCCGTACATATGCGATGACAACGCCGTTGATAAAGCCGGCAACCGCGCCGGAAATCAGCATGACCAGCATACCCAGCCACATATTCCCGGTAGCGTTAATTGTCATGCCGCCAAGCACACAGCAGAACGCCAGCATAGAGCCTTGCGACAGGTCAATTCCGCCCGTGATAATGACAAAAGTCATACCGATGCCCATAATGGCATATACGGCTGCCTGACGAAGAACCTGCATAATATTGTCATATGATGCGAACGAATCGGTAAAAATACATAGAAAAATACAGATAATCAGCAATGGGAACAATGCGCCCAATCCCTCAATGCCTTTGATACGTCGCAAAAAAGTAGGCCGCTTTTCTTTTTCGTCCATTATGTCCCTCCTATTGCATAATACATGATGTTTTCCTGCGTTGCATTCTGGCGGTCAATATCAGCGGTGATGTAGCCTTCACAGAATACCAGAATACGATCACAAATGCCCAATATCTCCGGCAGCTCAGACGAAATCACAATAACCGCGTTGCCTTCTGCTACCAGCATATTTATCATGTTGTATATCTCGGTCTTTGCGCCGACGTCAATGCCGCGTGTCGGCTCGTCGAAAATGTAAATACCGGATTGCGCGCACATCCATTTGGCAAAAACCACTTTTTGCTGGTTGCCGCCCGAAAGCAGTTTTACCTGCTGTCTGATATCGGGAGTCTTGATCGCCAACTGATCGACATACGCGAGCACATCTGTTTTTTCCCGCTTCTGATCAAGCAACAGCCTCTTTCGATACCGCTCAACCGATGCAAATGAGACATTCCACGCCACAGGCTGGTTCAGCACAAGACCTTCCTCTTTCCGGTTTTCAGGCAGCAAACCGATGCCATGCCGGATCGCATCATGCGGGCTGTGGATCTGTACCTCCTTGTGATTGATTTTTATTTTGCCGGCGCTGTGATGCAGTGCGCCGAACAAAGCCTTTGCCGTTGTAGTCCGTCCTGAACCAACAAGTCCGGAAAACCCTAACACTTCTCCCTTGCGCACAGAAAAACTGATATCGTAGATCAGCTTCGGGACGGTCAGTCCCTCAACCTCCAGCAGCACGTCCCCGATATTTGACGTTCGCTTTGGGAACTTTTCGTCCAGCGTGCGTCCGACGATCATTTTAATGATCTCATCCATTTCGATTTTCTGAACGTCGTCGATCGCCGCAACCAATCTTCCGTCACGCAGAACGGTACCGCTGTTTCCAATGCGTTTGATTTCCTCCATGCGGTGAGAAATATAGATAAATGTAATGTCTCTCGCCTGCATTCTCAGGATAATATCAAACAGATTGTCAATCTCATGATCTGACAACGCAGAGGTCGGCTCATCCAGAATAACAATATGAGGGTTCTGTGAAAACATTTTGACAATTTCCACAATCTGCTGCTGCGCAACAGAAAGACGATCAACACGCGCTTTCGGATCAAGCTGAACGCCCAATTCTTCACACCAGCGCGTACATTCCGCATACATCTTTGCCCAGTCGATCAGACCGAACCGATTCTTAATTTCTCTGGTTAAAAAAACATTTTCCGCTACAGAGAGATGAGGGATCAGGCTGTTTTCCTGAAATACGGTGCCAATATGCAGTCTCTGTGCCTGATGGATATCATCGACTGTGACCTTTTCACCGTTGACAAGGATTTCTCCGCTGTCCGGGTGATATACGCCCGTCAATATCTTCATCAATGTTGATTTACCGGCGCCGTTCTCTCCCAGCAAACAATGCACCTCGCCGGGCCACACCTTCATGGAAATATCATCCAGTGCCCGCACGCCGGGAAAACTTTTACAAACATTACGGAACTCAATAATCGGCGTTTCCCTTCGGATAGGCTTCACTTGTTCCATCACTCCTTTCTCGCGTATTGAATCATTGCAACTGCCGGGAATTGAATGCTTCTGCATTTTTTCAGTTCCATTTCTTTGAGAGGCCGGAATTTACGGGTATCCCGTGATAATTCCCGTTGTTCAATGGTTGTTAAATAAAGGAAAACAGTCTGTTACTTTACACTTTTTGTTATATTTAGAAACATTCGTGTTGCAATAGCAAAACAGACTGTTTTCTCATTATCAACTGCGCTTAATCCCAGCATTCAACGATGACCTTCATGCTTTCAGGCGACATGCTGGTACGGATCGCTTTCTCGTAATCCTTGAGTTTGAAATGATGGCTGAAGAACTTCTTCCATGGAAAATCATTTTCATGCCGCAGCATCATTTCCATCGTCGGCACATATCCTGTGACCGCATGATTGTTCATGCCGACAATGCGAATATTTTTCGCACAGATCTTATGGAAATTCACCTTGGTATCGCCAACATCGACAAAATGACCGCATTCCAGATAAACGCCGGTTTTCCGAACCATTTCCAATCCCTCGGGCACAACGCTCGGTACGCCGGAGCACTCGCATACGACATTTGCGCCAAAGCCATGCGTTGCCTGCCGGACAATATCAATGCGCTCTTCCGCCGTCGTGTTGGTTACGTTCAGCGTGATATCAGCGCCGAAATCCTTGGCAAGCTGCAGCTTGTAATCCGAAATATCCGTAACAATAATCGTTCCTGCGCCCATCATTCTCGCCTTAATAACATGGGCAAGACCAAGGGGACCGCAGCCCTGTACAACGACTGCACCGCCAAATTCAAAGCCTTCTCCGTCAAAAGCAAAAAGCTCCTTCGCTTTATCCAGCGTATAAGTAACGCACATAACCTCCGTCAGACAAGCCAGATCATTGGAGAGCTTATCCGGCACCTTATAGAGATATGCCTTTGGATATAAATACATGTATTCCGCAAACGCTCCGTTGAGGAATTTCCCCTGCTCACAGGACATGCTGTTGCCATAACACTCGCGGGAAGGATCTTCGCACCACGGATACCACGGTGAAGTGCGGCAATAGTGGCATTCTCCGCACACAATATCCGGACAGAAGGTAATTCGGTCACCCGGCCGCAGCTCGTTTCCGTAAAAGTCCTTGCGAACGGTTCCGGGCGCAATTTCTTCGATGATACCGACCGCCTCGTGCCCCTGAATCAACGGATAAGCGGCTTCAAAGGCTGTTGCCGTACCGGTGTTCTGTTTTGTTTCGCCCTTAAACGTATGCTTATCCGTGCCGCAAATGCCGGAGGCGATGCTTTTCATAATCGCTCCTCCGTCGCCATACTCCAGCTTAGGATATGGAAGATCCCGGAATCCGATTTTACCCGGACCTTCCACAACAGCAGCTCTGACAGTTTTCTCCATTGTTCAAACACTCCTTTGTAAAATGTTATGCGTTATTGCCATGCATCATCCTCTGTTCCTGCAAACAGCGCATCATAAAAATCATGAAGCGTACCGGTTCTCTGCGCATTCGTTTCATAACATGACACATCATTTTATCAGTAACATACACAATTATTCATGGACATTTAACATTTTTTATAGTGAGAATATACTACACCTTCAAAGAATAAAATTCAACCGAAATCGACCGGAAATTGTGCATCTTTTATGCATAATTCGTGTTTTTATGCATAGTTTATGCATCAGATGGATATCTTTGCTGTTTTTGAACGCAAAAAATTGTATATATTGCACAATATATCCTGCGTTTATTCGGATTCATCTTACAATTCTGTGTATGCAGATGCTTAATTGATGCATAACTTTTGCGCCTGATTCCTTTTTTGGGATTGATTTTCTTCCCTTCGTTTCGTATTATTACTTTGAAAGGTCGAAAACTGCAAGTATGCCCTGAATCCTGTGGATTTTTCTCTTGCTGTATATTTTGAACAAGGAGTTGATCGTATGAAATTAAAATTTGGTATGGTCGGCGGAGGCAACGGCGCATTTATTGGGAATGTGCATCGGCGCGGAGCGACGATGGATAATCTGGCGAGACTGGTCGCCGGTTGCTTTACCCGAAATCCGGAAAAAAATCTTGAAACCGCTGATGCGTGGGATGTCGATGACAGGTCCCGTGTGTATGCAAACTTCCGCGAAATGGCGGAAGCAGAGTCCAAACGTCCTGATTGTATCGATTTTGTCAGTATTGTCACCCCGACAGATACGCATTACGAGATTGCAAAATGCTTTTTGGAGCACAATATCAATGTTGTCTGCGATAAACCCGTTTGCACAAAACTGGAGGAATGCGAGGAACTGAAGCGGATAGCAGAGGAACGCGGGCTGGAATTTGGCGTTACATATACATATGCTTCATATGCAATCATTCGGCAGGCGCGCGAGATGATCGACGCCGGACAGATCGGAAAGATCATTAACATTGTTGCGGAATACCCGCAGGATTGGCTGATCGTATCCACAGTTGCCCAAAAAAGCGATCAGGCATCCTGGCGTCTTGATCCGAAACGCGCCGGAAAAACCGCCTGCTGCTCCGACATCGGCACGCACCTGGAGGCTCTTATTTCCCGCATGACGGGGCTGCGTCTCGATCGTGTATTGGCGCGCTTTACACACTATAAAAATTCCCCGCTGGAACACGATATTCAGATCCTGCTGGAATATGAAGGCGGCATTCCCGGTATCATGTGGGCTTCACAGCTCGCGACCGGCAGCGACTGCGCTGTCCGTATCCGTGTGTACGGCGAAACCGGTTCGCTCGAATGGCGGCATACAAGCCCTATGGAACTCATTTACGCGCCGCTGAATCAGCCGGTACGCACCATCACGGCAAACCGCGAATACAATTCTCCCGCCTGCCTGGAGCTTTGCCGCCTGCCTGCCGGACATCCGGAGGGCTTTTACGAAGCGTTTGGGAATGTTTATCACAGCTATTGCACACATCTGCTTGCAAAACAAACGGGCGCGTCTGTGGGGACGCTTCGCCATCCCACCATCGAGGACGGTCTGGCAGGTATGCGGTTTGTCGAGGCATGTTATCAGTCCGATCAGCAGGGCAACGTATGGGTTGCCGTCAATCCGTGAGGTGCGATTATGATCTCTACTCGAAAGCTCGCTGAACTGGCCGGCGTCAGCCAGTCTACAGTATCGCGCAGCCTGAACGATAGACCTGAAATTTCTCCTGAAACCAAAGAACGTGTACGTGCGCTTGCGCGTGAGCACGGATACATTGTTCAAAAGAAACGAAGCAAAACCGTATGCTCTTCTAAGCGCAAGGCGATCGGCATTTTGGTGATGCATCATATCTTTTTTGAAGATCTGTTCCTCAACCAGCTTCTGCTGATTGTCAATTCTATCATTGAGAAGGAAAACTATTATGCCATGCCGCTCTACGACTTCAGCGGTGCGCTCGGCGTGGAAAAGCTACGGGATCTCCTGTCACTCGATTTGATCGAGGGCTTTATTATCATCAACCGTGAATATGACGATATCATAGACCAGTATTTTAAGGAAATCGGAATCCCGCATGTCTACCTGTTCTATCACCAGCGACGTACCACAAAGCAGGAGAATGTGATTGATACCGATAATTTTATCGGCGGTTTTCTTGCGACAAAGCATTTGATTGACCTCGGACATCGGCGCATTGCGACGCTGACTTCCTCTCTGGACGAATTTCCGGAGCGCATGAACGGGTATTGTGAGGCACTGAAAGAGGCGAACATCGCCTATGATCCGCGCCTCGTCTTCGGATTCGACAGTTCGGCTGACTATATCACCAGCTATCAGGAGGTCGAAAACAATCTGGACATTTTTCAAGATGCAACTGCCCTTTTTGCGCAGTCCGATTTGGGCGCGCTTGGCGCGCTCGGCGCGTTACTCGACCATCATTTCCGCGTACCGGAGGATATTTCCATCATCGGCTTCGATGGTCTGGATATCGGCATGATGTGCCGCCCGACGCTTACAACAATCGGACAGCCCTTCGAGGATCTGGCAAAGCAGGCGGTCGAACGTCTGCTGCAAATTGCCAATCACCCAAAAGGTCATATTGCGCAGGGCAAAACATATTTGCGGCCATCTCTGATCCTGCGAAATTCAACAACCGCATATGTTCCAAAATCACACTCGCATGAGTGAAATAATCCGGATGGTTCAGACTGAATCCATCAGGAAAAATGATTTGCTCAGGAAAGGCGGCCGTCTGTCTGCACTGTGCGGATGGAAAGCGGCCGAATGGGCGATTTATATGAAAATAGGTATGATCGGCGCCGGGCGCATCGGCACGGCGCACGCAACAAACAGTTCCATGTTTGCTGCGGAAACCATTACAGACTCGTTTGCAAGCGATGCGGCGAGAGAATTTGCGGAATACCGCATTCCAGACGTAAACACAGATCCGGCAGGCATTCAGGAAGGCTGTCCGGTCAAGATTATGGAGGTTGAATAAGATGGCACTGAGAAAATGCGCGTGCATTGACAC
>CAYNPX010000068.1:0-8899 GCA_964399205.1 uncultured Butyricicoccus sp. | reverse complement strand
GAATGGATAGGAATGAACAGAACACCTGTTCACAAAAAATTTACAAAGAGATTTTCAAAATCTGTTGCTATTTCTCTTGACTTTGAGTATAATATAAGCAGGAAAGCAGACGTCAATCTGCTGGTGTGGCTGACACCTAAAATCCGAGATTAAAGCAGAACGTATGTGTCTGAGGTTGGCAGGCAACGATAAAACCTGACAGAAGTGCAGGGCGTATGGACCTGAGGTTGACGGACAACGATAAAATCAGTCACTAAGGGAGGCAGAGCAGCACTGCGGTGTTGCTGGATTCCATCAATTAACAAAGAATCCATCGGAAAGGAGGAAAAGCAGATGGCAACCTTTACTTTTGATCGTCCCATTGTTATCAAGGACGAAGAGTCGAGAAAGAGGCTAGAGGACTTCATTAATTCTGATGAACCAGTTAAACCAATTTCCGTGCCGGTCTTTTCCGATGCGGAGAGAAAGAAGAGTGAAGACCTATTAGCGCAGTATTATTTCCACTCCGGTCACTAATAGATGGTGAAAGTAAAGAGGACAGCAGTAAACGTCTGAATGAGCTGTTGTCCTCTTTTTCTTGCCGGATGGACACGGATATTGAGTCGTTTTTGCAAAACCGCGCTGTGGAGTTTGAAATATTATCCAAGGCGCGTACATATTTAGTTTGTGAGGAAGAAGTCCTAAGAAATGAAGGAAGACTTCTTATTTTAGGTTATTTTTCCTTGTCGTTAAAGACATTGAGAATTCCGGATGGTGTTTCCAATAGGAAACGAAAGGAATTTGATGGTTTCAACGCTAAGATACATGGAGAGCTTATTCGTGAAGTTCCATGCTATCTTATTGGTCAGCTTGGTAAAAATTCAGCGGTTCAGAAGGAGCAGCAGACATTAGCGGGGAGCAAGTTGATTGACTTGGCGATTTCTGTTGTGATGACGGCTGTGGAATCGATAGGAGGGCGATATGTGATGGTAGAGTGCCATGATACACAGGCACTTGTCGATTTTTTCAATCGGAATGCTTTCAAGAAGATTGGCAATGTAGAGTTTGAGGGCATACCTATGGTTCAGCTTACTCGGAAACTGATCGAAGATTAATACGAATGATTTTAGCTCACCGTGTGCCTATCCAAGAGTATAACTGATACGACCGAGAATACTCACACAGTGAGCTGTGTTTTATTTAGCGCGAAGAATCGGTATTTGAAAAGGGGCTAATATGCAGCAAATATATTTACATGGTTTAGGCCAAACACCCAATAGTTGGGAAAAAACGATTATACAGTTAAAAACTGAGGCGTACAGTATATGTCCTGATTTGGTTGAGTTGATTCGAGGACAGGACGCAACCTATCAAAATCTGTACAAAGCTTTTTCCAAAATGTGTGACAGCTTCGATGCAAAAATTGATTTATGCGGCTTATCTCTCGGCGGAGTATTGGCTCTGAATTACGCTTGTGAGTATCCAGAAAGAGTGAATTCCCTTGTGCTTATTGCTGCACAGTACAAAATGCCGAAAGGTTTGTTGCGTTTTCAAAATATTCTCTTTCGATTTATTCCAAAAACGATGTTTCAGCAAACGGGTTTTAGCAAAAAAGATTTTTTGCAGCTTTGTAAAACCATGATGGAGTTGGATTTTAGCAATTCCATTCAGAAGATCACCTGTCCCACATTAGTAATTTGCGGAGAGAAGGATTCTTCAAATAAAAAAGCCACTGAGGAACTGGCGCGCATTATGAAAAGTGCAGAAATTCGGGTCATAAATGGCTCTGGGCATGAGGTGAACATTGAAGCACCAGAAACATTGGCAAGGATTCTTTATGACTTTTACAGTTTAGTAGGATAACTTCCAGTTTGCAGGATCGAGACCGTCCCGAAATTTGTGTAAACCTCCGTTATTGTGTAGAATAGAAGCACCATGAAGGAGGTTATTGCAGACAAGGCGGCATCGGTCAGAGCCGCTGCCGCCTTCATAATAGTCTGCTCTATTTGCACCTGTGCAAAGTTTAAATACCAAAAGCATGAGAGGCTCACCATCATTCCCTACACGGATTACCCCGCTATTTCTTATGGGGTGGCAATACATAAGAATGAAACACGGAAATTTATCTATTCGTTCATCAGGATGACCCAGAACATAATGAAATGAGTCAGCTATGTAAACTATACCAGACCGGAACCGAACAGTCCATAAAGCGATCTGTCGTACTATTAAAAAAATAGGGAAATACCACATAAAAAAGATGCAGAAGGAAGCAAGCAGTAGTATAATAGAAATATAGAAGGGTATCATTGTGGATTCTACAATCTTTTCCGCCCCATTTCTACCAAGAACGGGGAATAGAAACGAGATTCGGAAGCGCATCATACGAAGATAAGTAATACGTGGCACTTCGGTTGCAAAGCTCATATCGGAGTGGATAAAGACAGTGGAGTCGTACACACCGTTGAGGTAACTTCTGCTAATATTCATGATGCGGGAGAGTAAGAACCGGAGTGTGAAGTAGATACGGTGAGATGGTGGTGATGCATTGAAATCTTATTGGCTGTGGAACTTGATAAAAGAAACTTATATCTTTATAATCGTCATCTGGCTTATCGTTTCTGTGATTCTGAAAGGCAGCCGCCATTATAAAACGTATCTCACATTGTCCGCTGTGATTTACACACTGCTGCTCCTTTATTTGACATTGCTAGGCAGGAAAGCGAGTACAGAATACAAAATGGAGTTTTCTTTCCTGTGGGAGTACCGGCTGGCCTTAAGTGGGGATACTGGCTGGTGGATACAGATATTGGATAATATTATGCTGTTTGTTCCGATGGGCTGGCTGTATGGCGGGCTGAAAGAGTGCAATCCGCCACAAGGTAATCGGTCACAGGGTGGAACGGAAAATGGCAGAACGAGAGATAATATAACAGCAGAGAACGGCACATCCAGAGGGAAGTTAAAGTGGCTCAAAGCAATACTCTTTGGTCTGTGCGCCTCCTCTTCAATTGAACTGTGTCAGCTTGTGTTCAGGCTCGGTCTGTTTGAGTTTGACGATATTTTGAACAACACGGTCGGGATGATGACTGGATACGGAGTTTATAGGGTAATTTCAAGACATTATAGGGCGGCAGGAGAAAAGAGAAAGCGGAGATTGTGGAAGTAAGAGTGTGTGAACAAAAACGTGATTCTTTTTGACCACGTTCAAAAGCCGCACTACAACTATGTGGGCGACAGTATCCTGGGCTGCTACAGTCACATGGGAGCCGGTTTCATCACGTCTAATGTGAAGAACGACAAGACTCTCATGATCGTCCACAAATAAATATAAAGAAATTGATAAGAATGGAGAAATGCTGAAATGGGAAAGTATTTTGGAACTGATGGGTTCAGGGGAGAAGCAAATAAAGAATTGACTGCTGATAAAGCGTTTAAGGTTGGACGCTACATCGGCTGGTATTATGGGCTGCAGCATGAGGATGGCAGAGCACGAATCATTATAGGGAAAGACACCAGGCGATCTTCCTACACACTGGAGTACGCACTTTCGTGCGGGATTACATCTTCAGGGTCGGATGCCTACCTTCTTCATGTTACGACCACACCTTCCGTTTCTTATTGCTGCCGTATAGATGGCTTTGACTGCGGAATTATGATTTCCGCATCTCATAATCCGTTCTATGATAACGGCATCAAAATCATGCGCGCCAATGGGCAGAAGATTGAGGCTGAGCTTGAAGATAAGATCGAGGCTTATATTGATTCTGATGAGGATTTGCCGCTTGCCGAGCGTGAGCATATGGGCAATGTGGTTGACTATGCTACGGGCAGGAATCGTTATATAGGTTTTCTGATGACTGTACCCACACGGGCTTTTAACGGTTACAAAGTGGGGCTGGACTGTGCCAATGGTGCGTCATGGAATATTGCGCGGGCTGTCTACGAGGCGCTTGGCGCAAAAGTTTATGTGATTAACAATACGCCTGACGGTGTAAACATCAACAAGAATTGCGGCTCCACGCATATGGAAGGACTGCAAAAATATGTACTGGAAAACGGGCTGAATGTAGGTTTTGCATACGATGGCGATGCGGATCGCTGTCTCGCGGTCGATGAGAAGGGTCGACTGATCAATGGAGATCAAATCATGTATATCTGCGGCAAGCACATGCTGGAAGATGAAATGCTGGACGGTAATACGATCGTCACGACGATCATGTCCAATATGGGGCTGTACAAGGCCTGCGATGCCATCGGCATCCACACGGAGAAAACAGCTGTCGGCGATAAGTATGTTGCTGAGAACATGATGGCGAATGGCTATGTCCTTGGCGGCGAGCAGTCAGGTCATATTATTTTCGGCAAGTATGCAACGACAGGAGATGGTATCCTGACTTCGCTGATGGTCATGATGACGATGCTGGATAAGAAGATGCCACTCTCCATGTTGGCAGATGAGATGAAGATGTACCCACAGGTGCTGAAGAATGTGCGAGTGAAATCCAAGCCGGAGGCTCAGAACGATCCTGATGTGCAGGCCGCCGTAAAAGCCGTAGCGGATGCGCTGGGTGATACCGGGCGCATCTTGGTAAGGGAGAGCGGCACAGAGCCAGTGATCCGAGTCATGGTCGAAGCGGAAACGAATGAAACCTGCGAAAAGTATGTGGACAGTGTTATTGATGTGATAAAAGCGAAAGGATATTTGGTGTGATGCCCCGCTATGCAGAGACAACCCAATATACAGAAAAAGAAATCTTGCTCTGGGAACAGCTGATAAAAAGACAAGGCGTGGAATTCCACACCGCCAAAGGGCTCTCCTTCACCTACAGCATCCGAGGCAACGAGTTGTTTATCAGTCGGAAAGAGAAAAGTATCACGAGAAGCACCGTAAATATGGCGTATAAGAAAGCGAGAGAACTTGACGGTGTTGTGAGTGGTCCCAAGAAACTCGGTACTTTCGGAGCAAGCTATCTGTATCCTGTGTTTATGGAGATCGGGGTGATCACGGAGCCGCAGGATACAGGGGGAAGGAAGAAAAGTAACAGCGTGTGGAAGCAGGATCGTGTAGATAAGTCTAATGGTATGAAGTCAAGAGGTGATTGAAGGAAAATATTGGGTCAGTCCTTATAGAAAATCATTGGAAAGCATGATATACTTAACTAAAATAACCGAGAAACAAGGCGAGATCTGACTAAGGGATGTGATTGTATAAAGAAAGTATGTGCATACTTTGCTGTCGGCTGCGTAGTCGCAATAATAGGAATGTTCTTTTCGGTCTTTTGCGGAAATTTCTTCAACGGCATGGATTACGGAGATGCGTGCATTTTAGGAATGGGAATGTATCTTTGCGTTGTGGTCATTACCTGCACTGGCTTCATCGTTTCAAAGATTGTCTCTAATCAAAAGAACGATGCTACCGATAGAAAAGAAGACTAACAAATTCCAGTTTGTTGAGCCATTATAATTATCTTCAAAGAGAGGGGTGAAAGCTATGGAACGGCAATACATCGCAATCGACCTGAAATCGTTTTATGCTTCGGTTGAGTGCCGGGAACGTGGCTTGGATCCGCTGGATACAAACCTTGTCGTTGCCGATGAAAGCCGGACGGACAAGACGATCTGCCTTGCGGTTACTCCTACCCTCAAAAGCTACGGTATATCCGGACGGGCGCGGCTCTTTGAAGTGAAGCAGCAGGTAAAAGAGGCAAATGCCGGACGGCGGTATGATGCGCCGGAGCGAAGGCTGGACGGTGAATCCTGTTTCTATTCCGAGCTGACTGCAAACCCCAGACTGGCGATAGCATTTATCATTGCACCCCCGCGAATGGCTTACTACATGGAGTACAGCACCCGAATTTACAGCATCTACATGAAATACATTGCGCCGGAGGACATCATCGTGTACTCCATTGACGAGGTTTTCATGGACGTTACGAATTACCTGAACACCTACCGCCTGTCCGCCCATGACCTTGCGATGAAGATCATCCATGACGTTCTGGACAGCACCGGCATCACCGCGACGGTCGGAATCGGTACAAACCTCTATCTCTGCAAAGTAGCTATGGACATTGTAGCCAAGCACATCCCGGCAGACAAAGACGGCGTAAGGATTGCAGAGTTGGATGAGATGAGTTACCGGCAGATCCTATGGACACATCAGCCTTTAACTGATTTCTGGAGAGTCGGCAGAGGTTATGCGAAGAAACTCGAAGAAAACGGGATGTTTACGATGGGAGATGTGGCGCGGCGCTCTATCACGGACGAGGACTTCCTCTATCAGCTGTTCGGAAAAAACGCTGAGCTGCTGATAGACCATGCGTGGGGATGGGAACCCTGCACGGTAGACGCGATAAAGGCATACCGTCCCAGTACCAACAGTCTTGGCTCAGGGCAGGTGCTTCACCAGCCCTATGAAGCGGAAAAGGCAAAACTCGTCCTACGGGAAATGGCTGACCTCCTTGTGCTGGACATGGTTGATAAGGGTCTTGTCACCGACCAGATCGTTGTCACAGTCGGATATGATATTGAAAACCTTACCGATCCCAAACGGAATAAAGCCTATCACGGGAAAATTGTGCGCGACCACTATGGGCGTAAAATTCCAAAGCACTCACATGGTACGATCAATCTCGGCAAACACACCTCCTCCACAAAGAAAATCATGGAGGCGGCATCGGAACTCTTTGACCGCATTGTAGATAAGAACCTCCTGATCCGCAGGCTGAACATCACTGCAAACCATGTCATAAACGAAGCTGATGTAAAGCAGAAAGCCCAATATGAGCAGCTCGATCTTTTTACAGACTATGATGCTCTTGAAGCCAAGCAGGAGAGGGAACAGGCGGAGCTTGACAAGGAAAAGAAAATGCAGAAGGTTATGCTGAACATCAAAAAGAAGTATGGGAAAAATGCCATCCTCAAAGGGATGAACCTCGAAGAAGGCGCGACGGCGCGTGACCGCAACTCGCAGATCGGAGGTCATAAGGCGTAGGATGATTTGAACCTATAGGGAGCAGGATATGGATCATTTACTGAAAAGCACAAAAATGCTTGACTTTGACGAACCGTCTGTTCAAGCATTGATTCAAGAGAAAAAATGGCGGGAATTAGATGAGTTTAACAAAATCAAGTCCATATACAATTTCGTGAGAGATGAAATTAAGTTTGGCTACAATATTGACGACTCCATTTCGGCATCTCATGTCTTAAAGGACGGATATGGGCAATGCAACACGAAGGGGACTTTATTCATGGCACTTCTGAGAGCTGCGGGCGTTCCATGCAGAGTCCACGGTTTTACGATTGACAAGAAGCTGCAAAAGGGCGCAATGACCGGATTCGTATATGCAAATGCTCCTCAGAATATTTTCCACAGTTGGGTCGAAGTGTTTTATCAGGGAGTTTGGTATGAACTTGAAGCCTTCATTCTTGATACAGATTATCTGGGTAAGCTTCAAAAATTACACACCGACTGCACCGGGGCATTTTGCGGATATGGTGTTGCAGTATCCGATTTCAAGAATCCAGTCATTGAGTGGAATGGGAATAACACCTACATTCAGAGCGAAGGTATCAATCAGGATTTCGGAATCTATGATTCACCAGACGAATTGCTAAAACAGCATCATCAGGAGATGTCCGCATTCAAGCAACTTCTATTCAGACACGTTGGCAGACATCTTATGAATCTGAACGTAAAGAAAATAAGGAACAAGCAGATATAATATTATGCAGATCGGGCTTGCAGGAAAAATAAAATGTATGAAGATATCATCAACCTACCGCACCACGTATCAACCAAAAGACCGCAGATGCCGATGTCGGATCGGGCGGCGCAGTTTTCTCCATTCGCCGCTTTGACCGGATACGAGGATGCGGTCGAAGAAACGGCACGTCTTACAGACGAAAAGATAGAACTGGATGAATCAACGCAGGATCTGCTGGACATCAAGCAGCACATCCTTATGGATGCAATCGCAGAACAGCCGGAAATAACCGTGACGTATTTCAAGAAGGACGACAGGAAAGCCGGAGGAAAGTATCTGACAGTTACCGGCAACCTGAAAAAGATCGATGAATACGAGCGTGTCCTTGTTCTTATAAACGGCACGAAAATCCCCTTTGATGACATCGCTGATATTCAGGGTGAGTTGTTTCGCGGAATTGTGGATATGAACGATTAAGCTAAAGAAATATCAGAGGCAGGAAAATATTTTTGTAAGTAATAAGAAACCAAGAGGAGGTAACGAGAAATGGATTTTTCTATCGTTGAAAAAAATTTGAAAGATAGAGGGTTTGAGGTTACGGTTTTTGAAACAGCCGCCGAAGCCACGCATTACTTAGACAGTCAAATTGACAATCAGACAGTAGGATTTGGCGGGTCAGTAACTCTTGAACAGATGAAATTATTTGAAACGCTGCAAAGTCATAATACAGTATTTTGGCATCACAAGCTACCGGCAGGAAAAACAAGTGCTGAAATGATAACTGCTGCCAATCAAGCGGCAATCTATATTTCTTCTGTAAATGGATTAGCGGAAACAGGTGAAATAATAAATATTGATGGAAATTGCAATCGAGTCTCTTCTATTTTTTACGGCCATAAGAAAGTATATTTAGTAATTGGTGAAAACAAACTGGAAAAAGATTATGACCGTGCCTTATATCGTGCCAGAAATGTGGCTTCGCCTTTGAATGCAAAAAGAATCGGTGTAAAAACGCCGTGTGCAATTAAGGGAGATAAATGCTATGACTGTAAAAGTCCGGAAAGAATTTGTCGAGGGCTTTCGGTCTTGTGGGGAAAACCAATGTCAGGTGAATTTGAAATCATTTTGGTTCATGAGAAATTGGGATATTGATAAATGAATATTGTTTTCCGAACCCGAACCATGAAGGAAATGTTGTCGCTGAATAT
>CAYNPX010000067.1:0-9012 GCA_964399205.1 uncultured Butyricicoccus sp. | reverse complement strand
TCAGAAGCGCACGATTCCTTCCGCTTCCTCGATTTCCCGCAGGATTTTCTCATCCCGCTTGTCCTGCGGCTCAAACTGCGCGAACAGGTCCGGACGATCCGTTTTGGTTCGTTCCAGACTTTTTTTGCGCCGCCATGCGTCAATATTGGCGTGATGTCCGGACAGCAGGACATCCGGCACGGCGCGGTCATGCCAGACAGCGGGCTTGGTATACTGCGGATATTCCAGCAGGCCGTTCCAGTGGCTTTCCTCGGTGAAGCAGACATCCTCTGCCAGTACGCCGGGAACCATGCGGCAGACCGCGTCCGCAACCGCCATCGCCGGAATTTCTCCGCCGGTCAGCACAAAATCCCCGATGGAAATTTCCTCATCGACGCATTCGTCGATAAAGCGCTGGTCAATCCCCTCGTAATGCCCGCAGACGATGACGACATGCTCACGCGCGAGCAGCTCACGCGCCTTGCTCTGACAGAATGGCGCGCCCTGTGCGCTCATCAGGACAGTGTGGACATGCGCGCCGCCGGTCACGTGCCGGTGGCAGCGGTATAACGGGTCGGCCTGCATGACCATGCCTTTACCGCCGCCATACGGCGTGTCATCCACGCGGTTATGCCTGTCCTGTGTAAAATCACGGATATTGGTTGCCCGGATGGAAATCAGCCCCGCCTGCTGGGCGCGTCCGATGACGCTTGCCTGCATTACGCAGTCGATCAGTTCCGGAAACAGCGTCAGAATATCAAATTTCATCACTCAGCAAGCCCTCGATGGTGCGGACAGTTACCTTGCCGTTTTCCAGATCAACCTGTTTGACAAATGGTACGCCCGGAATCATATGCTGTTTTTTGCCTTCCTGCACAATGTACAGATCACCGGCGGGACCATCGGTGATTTCCCGAACCGTGCCGATCTCACGGCTGACACGCTCGTCATAAACCGGCAGACCGAGGACGTCCTGGATAAAAAACGCGCCTTCCTCCAGCTCGACATCATCGCGGTTCATATACAGCGTTGTACCGCGCAGCAGCTGCGCCTGATCGATGGTGTCTACGCCCTCCAGATGCATCAGCACACAGCCCTTGTGTACTCTGGCGGAGGTAATGACAACGGGAGAGCGATCCTTGCGGTACAATGTTTCAAATTCTGCGAGGAAATCAGGCGAGTCGCACCACGGCTGTACCTTTACATCACCGTATATGCCATGTGTGTTGACGATCTTACCGATTTCCAGATATTGCTTTTTCATATAATCCTCCACAGAAAAGCGAATTGATAGAAAAAAGAGCCGCAGCGCGGCTCTTGAAAAGACTCAGTCGATGATTTCGACAGATACCTTTTTGTTTTGACGATTTCCGGCCGCCTTCATCAGAGTACGAATCTCTTTTGCGATGCGACCATGACGACCGATAACCTTACCCATATCATCAGGCGCAACACGGAGTTCAAAAATAATCTCCTCGCCCTGTGTGGTTTCGGTTACACTGACAGCGTCCGGGTCGTTAACAAGGTTCTTTGCGATGTAGGTCAAAAGTTCTTTCATCTAAACAACCTCACTTGCTTACAGTACGCCGGATTTTTTCAGCAGAGCACGGACAGTATCCGTTGGCTGCGCACCGTTCTTAATCCACTGCTGTGCACGATCACCATCGATTTTGATTTCAACCGGATCAGCCAGCGGGTTATAGGTGCCAATTTCCTCGATGAAACGACCGTCACGCGGGTAACGGGAATCTGCAACAACGATACGGTAGAAAGGAGCCTTCTTAGCACCCAGTCTGCGAAGTCTAATTTTTACCATTGTTTTCACCTCCTGTGAGTTGATTATTGTAAATTTCTTTACACGAGATAGAATATTAAAACGGGAAACGGAAACCGCCGCCGCGTTTGTTGAAGTTACCAAGGCCGGGAACCCCCATGCCTTTCTTTTTGCCCCGACGGGTCATGTTGTTCAGCTGACGTGTCATCTTCTGCATTGCTTCAAATTGCTTGAGCAGGCGGTTGACATCCTCGATCTTCAATCCACAGCCGGCAGCGATACGTTTTTTGCGGCTGAAATTGATGATAGATGGATTGTCGCGTTCCTTTGGCGTCATCGAGTTGATGATTGCTTCTGTGTGCGAGACTGCCATTTCATCCAGCTTGGCGCCGGACAGTGCCTTTGCGTCCATGCCCGGGATCATTCCGAGCATGTTCTGAACAGCCTCCGGATCCTTGAACTGCTTGAGCTGGTCGGCAAAATCGGAAAGCGTCAGCCGGTTCGCACGTACCTTTTTTTCCAGTTCAGCGGCTTTTTTGGCATCATAATTTTCCTGTGCTTTTTCAATCAGCGTGAGCATATCGCCCATGCCGAGGATACGGGATGCCATGCGATCCGGATGGAACGGCTCAATGTCACCCAGTTTTTCGCCTGTGCCGACAAATTTGATCGGCTTACCGGTGACCGCTTTGGTTGACAGCGCCGCGCCGCCGCGGGCATCGCCATCCATTTTTGCCATCAGGATGCCGTCGACGCCAAGGGCATCGTTAAATGCGGTTGCAACATTCACTGCGTCCTGACCGGTCATTGCGTCAACGACCAGCATGATTTCGGCGGGATTGACCGCAGCCTTGATGTTTTTCAGCTCATCCATCAGCGCCTCGTCAATGTGAAGGCGTCCTGCGGTGTCTAAAAATACCATATCATACGCATTTTTCTTCGCGTAATCTACGCCGGCCTTTGCGATCTCGACCGGATCCCCCTGCCCCATTTCAAAGACCGGAATGTCCAGTTTCCCGCCCACGACCTTGAGCTGGTCGATCGCAGCCGGACGATATACATCGCAGGCAACGAGCAGCGGACGCTTCTGCTGCTGTTTTTTGAATAATCCCGCCAGCTTTGCGCCGTTTGTGGTTTTGCCGGCGCCCTGCAGGCCAACCATCATGATAACGGTGGGAGGATTGGGGGAGATGTTGATTTTTGCGTTGGAGCCGCCCATCAGCTTTGTCAGCTCTTCGTTGACGATTTTGATGACCTGCTGTGCGGGCGAGAGACTTTCGAGGATCTCTGCGCCGGTCGCGCGTTCGGTGACGGTCTTTGTAAATTCCTTTACGACCTTAAAGTTGACATCCGCTTCCAGCAGCGCCAGCTTGATTTCGCGCATCGCACTTTTCACATCCGCCTCACTCAGCCGTCCGCGGCTTTTGAGCTTTTTAAAGGCAGAAGTAATTTTTTCGGAAAGACCTTCAAATGCCATGCTTTCTCCTTATTCCAACAGCTGCTTTGCAATCTGGAGCGCCTGTTCACACAGTTCGGTGATCTTCGGGTCGTGATAGCGCACATTATTGATGCCGCGCAGTTCCCAAACGAGATCGGCCAGATGCTCAAGGTCAGCCTGTGTTTTGCCGTATTTGGCAACAAGTCCGAGTTTTTCTTCTGTGTCGCGCAGCGCGTGCTCCGCACGGACAATGCCGTCGCGCACACCCTGACGGGTGATACCCATATGCTCCGAAATCTCTGCCAACGACAGATCGTCATTATAATACAGGTCAAACAGCTCTTTTTGCTTCGGTGTGAGGATTTCGCCGTAAAAATCATAAAGCATACACATTTCAAACGGTTTGTTCTTCATGGTACACCTCCGGTGAAATGTTGCGGTGTAAAGGCATTTTACTTTACATCGACTGGAACATTTTATACCTTATGTTACCGTTTGTCAAGAGCTTTTTTAACAATTCGGATGAAATTTTTCAAAATAAAAAGAATCACATCGGCTATGGCCAGAACCAGCGTGACAGATATTGCACCGAGCACGTTCAAAATGATGTCATCGATATCACATGAGCCGAGGCCGGTGAAATATTGCGTCAGTTCGATGCCCGCGCTGAGCAGCAGGCCGACCATAAGGGTTGTACCGAGGCTGAGATCGCGCCGCAGCAGCGGAACCAGAATGCCGATGGGAACAAACGCGGCGATATTGCCTACAAGATTGCGGAAAGCGATTGTGCCGGAGACCCGTCCGGAAAACAGATAGAACCGGATGGTCTGGAACGGCACGAGATTGACGCGGGTAAACGCCAGTTCATCCTCGTCGTTCAATATGTCTATTATGGTATTGAAATCAAATTTAAACAGGATAACCCGAAGCAGCAGCACAAGATAGAGGATCAGGCAAAGCCAGAGCAGCGCGGTGACAGCGGGAGAGCGCGGTTTTTTTCTTGCCAATGGGAAACACGCCCCTTTCTTCTTTTTACTAAAACATTATCATAACACGCGATATTGGCAAATGCAAACGAATCGGCGGCAAAAGTAAAAATTTTTGACTTTTCAGATACACCCTAGACGAACGGGAAAAAGCGCGATATAATAGCAACATATCGAGATAGCTATATATCAAGCTGGAGATGGATATGTTTACAACTACAAAAATGTCATTAAAAAATGGGATTGGTCTGACCTGTGTGACAACAGACCGCTCCAAAACATCGTGTCTGAGCGCGATACTGGCGCTGCCGCTGGGAGCGGAGGGGCGCAGTTTATCCGCGTTGCTTCCATATGTCCTGCGCGGCAGCTGTCGGGATTTTCCGGGACGGATGGCTGTTGCCGCCCGTCTGGACGAGCTGTATGGCGCGCAGCTGGAGCCGATTGTCCGCAAGCGCGGCGAGGCGCAGCTGATCGGCTTTGCGGCGGATGTGATCGACGAACGGCTTGCTATGGGCGGCGCAAAGGGATTGTTTGCGGGAACAGCACAGATGATGTCCGCCATACTGCTGCATCCGGATGCATGGAATCAGGAGATGATTGCGCGTGAAGCGGCGCAGCTGTGCGCGCGCATTGCCGCGCTGCCGGACGATAAGCGCACCTGGGCAGTCCGCCGCATGTATCAGCATATGTGTGCGGACGAGGCATACAGCGCGGTGGAGTTGGGCGACCCCGACGCAGTACGGGCGGCTTCACCGGAGAAATTGATGGAGCAGTATCAGCATATGATGTGCACTGCGCCGCTGGAGCTGTTTTATTGCGGTTCCCTGCCGGCGGAGGAGGCCGCACGGCAGCTGGAGGAGGCATGGGCGGATAAGCCTGCGGTGCACGATCCGGTGCGTCCTGTCTTTTCCGCGCCGCGCACCGCGCCGCATGACGGAATCCTTCGCATCGAAGAGGAGGAACCGGTCGCACAGGGAAAGCTGACCATCGGTATGCGCACCGGCATCACAGCGTTTGATGAAGATTATCCGGCGATGGTGGTGTTCAATGCCTGCTTTGGCGGAAATTCCGCTTCGCGGCTGTTCCGCACCGTGCGCGAAAAGCTGAGCCTGTGCTATTACGCTTCCTCGCAGACGGATAAGCTGAAAGGCGTCATTGCGGTGGCGTCCGGTATTGAAAATGAGAGTGAGCCAAGGGCACGGCAGGAGATTTTACACCAGCTGGAGGACATCCAGAGCGGCGGATTGACAGCAGACGAGGTTGAAACGGCAAAGCGTTCGGTCACGGCCTCGCTGCGCACGATGTTTGACACGCCGCTGGCGCTGGAAAACTTTTATCAGACGCAGGCGGCAGCGGGATTGGACGAAACACTGGAGCATCTGATTGCGCGCATTGCGCAGGTCACGGTGGAGGATGTCACACGGGCGGCGCAGAAAGCTGTACCGGATACCGTTTATTTTCTCAAAGGAGCAGGCAAATGACGACAATTCCGTATACTTTTCTGGATGAACGCATCCAGACCGCCGTTTTGGATAACGGACTGCGCATTTACTGCGTACCGCGCAAAAACAGCGCAAAAACCTTTGCCATGCTTGCGGCGGACTTTGGTTCCATCGACTGCCGGTTCACGCTGGACGGACAGAAATATGATGTCACACCGGGAATCGCCCATTTCCTTGAGCACAAGATGTTCGAGGAAGCGGACGGCAACGCGCTGCAAAAGTTCACAGCGCTCGGCGCACAGCCCAATGCGTTTACCAGCCATACGATGACAGCGTATCATTTTACCTGTACGGATCATTTTTACGACTGTCTGGAGATACTGCTGCGCTTTGTGACCACGCCGTATTTTACAGATGAAAATGTAGCCAAGGAGAAGGGCATTATCGGGCAGGAGATCGGGATGCTGGACGATACGCCGAGCTGGCAGGCGTATGTCGGTGTGCTGGAAGGTCTGTACGCTGTGCATCCGGTGCGCATTTCGATTGCGGGCAGCAGGCAAACGATTGCGCCGATTGATCCGGCAATATTAAACGTATGCCATCGGGGATTTTATTCTCCGGCAAATCTGGCGCTGACGGTCTGCGGACAGTATGATTTTGACCGCGTTGTGGCACTTGCCCGGCGCATTACACCGGAACAATCGGCGCGCATTGCGGCGCGGGATTACGGCGAGGAACCTGCACGGGCGGCGCAGCCGTATATAGAAAAGCACATGGCGGTATCCCGTCCGATGTTTCTGATGGGCTGTAAGGATACCGTGCCGGAGCAGCCGTATGTGCGGCAGCTGACCGGTGAGCTTGCGGCAAAATGTATCTGCGGCAAGTCTGCGCCGCTGTATGATACGTTGTATCGGAAGGGTCTGATCGACCACAGTTTCTATACCGATTATTTCACGTTCCGCGGCGGCGCCTGCGCGATGTTCGGCGGCGAGAGTGAAAACCCGAAGGCTGTACGCTGTGCACTGGAAGCGGAAATGCGCCGCATCGCGGCGGAAGGACTGGATGAAGCGGTATTCACTCGGGTCAAAAAAGCGATATACGGCATTTATATCCGTCGGATTGATGACGCATCCGGCGTATGCCGCGCGCAAACGGAGGCGTGCTTTTCCGGCGCAATGTGCTTCGATTTTGCAGAAATCTTCCAGTCGATTACGATGGAGGATGTCATGCGGCGCATCCGCCGGTGGGCACAGGACGATGTGACATCGCTGGCTGTCATTGCGGCAAAGGGGGCGGGAGAATGAGCCAGGTCGTATCCTTCCCGGGATTGGGGTTGGAATTCCATTTTTCCAATATAGCGTTTTCCATCGGCGCGAAGCCGATTTACTGGTATGGTATTATCATCATGCTGGGTGTTATACTCGCAGTTTTTTATGCGTCCAGGCGTGCGGATTATTTCGGGATTCGCACAGATGATGTATTTGATTTGATGCTTTTTATGCTGCCGATCGGCATTATATGCGCACGATTATACTATGTTGTGTTTCAATGGGAACAATATAAGGATAATCCGGCAGAGATTATTGCCATTTGGAACGGCGGGCTTGCCATTTACGGCGGATTGATCGGCGGAATGATCACGATTATCGTTTTCTGCCATGTGAAAAAGATCGATCCAATGGATATGCTCGACCTGATTGCGAGCGCGGTACCGATCGGTCAGAGTATTGGTCGATGGGGAAATTTTTTCAATTGCGAGGCATTCGGCAGCAAAACCTCTGCTCCGTGGCGTATGGTCATTGGAAAAGGGCTGGATGAAGCGGGTGCGCTGGGAAATCATCCGACGTTCTTTTATGAGTCGGCATGGAATGCGATCGGTGTGCTGCTGTTATATTTATATTCAAAAAAGAGGAAATACCGCGGCGAGATCATTCTGCTCTATCTGGGCTGGTATGGTCTTGGGCGGTTCTTCATAGAAGGTCTTCGGACAGACAGCCTGTATCTCTGGAACACGGATGTCCGGGTATCACAGGTGGTCGCATTGATTTCCGTTATCATTGGGTTTGGCGGCTTTTTGCTCAACCGGGCGATGCCGTTCTTAAAGGAAGCGCCGAAGACAGAGCATGACAACAAACAGGAGGAAACAACATGAGCGCAATTCGTATGGACGGTAAAATGGTTTCCGCAAAGGTGCGCGGAAGCATTTTGAACGAGGTAAACAAGCTGAAGGAACAGGGCGTGCGTCCGGGGCTTGCGGTTATCATTGTCGGGGAAGACCCGGCATCGCAGGTCTATGTCCGCAATAAGGAGCGTGCCTGTGAGGAATGCGGCTTTTATTCCGAAAAATATGCGCTGCCGGAGGAGACAACACAGGAGCAGCTGCTGGAACTGATTGATGCGCTGAATCACAATCCGCGCATTGACGGCATTCTTTGCCAGCTGCCGGTGCCAAAGCATATCAGCGAGCAGGCGATTATTGACGCCATTTCTCCGGAAAAGGATGTAGACGCATTCCATCCGGTCAATGTCGGCAAGATTATGGTGGGCAATTTTGATTTTCTGCCGTGCACGCCGGCGGGCGTGATGGAACTGCTGGACGAGTATGGCGTTGACCCGAAGGGAAAGAGCTGCGTTGTAATCGGACGCTCCAATATCGTTGGCAAGCCGATGGCTATGCTGCTGCTGCATCGCCACGGAACAGTGACGATCTGCCATTCCCGCACGCGGAACCTGAAAGAGGTGTGTGCGCAGGCTGACATTCTGGTCGCGGCGGTCGGCAAGGCTGATTTTGTCACCGCGGATATGGTCAAGGAGGGCGCGACGGTCATTGACGTCGGTATGAACCGCAAAAACGGAAAGCTGTGCGGCGACGTCTGCTTCGATGAGGTCAATGAAAAAGCCGCTTATCTGACGCCGGTTCCGGGCGGTGTTGGCCCGATGACAATCACCATGCTGATGAAAAATACCCTGAAAGCTGCAAAGCTGCATCATGGGATTGCAGACTGAATAGAATATCCCGAAAACAAACATACGCCGAGGCAAGCCGCTTCGGCGTATTGTTGTGTCTGTATTTTATGGTTTTACTTTTGTAGAATGCTTAATCATAGTTTCTATAACGTCATAAATTTTATCCCTGTCCTCGCTGGAAAGTTTATCGAGCTTCTCAGCGAGCAGAGAATTTTTCACAACATATCCGGTATTCAGAACATCGACAAGTATCATATCAGCAGATACATCCAGAGCATTCACGATTGAAATAAAAGTTTCAAGTGCAGGGATTTTCTCTCCGCGCTCAACCATACCGATATAATTTGCACTGAGTCCGGTTTTTTCGGCTAAATCCTCTTGCCGCATTTTTCTGAAACGTCTGTAAGTACGGATATTTTTACCGAT
>CAYNPX010000066.1:0-9316 GCA_964399205.1 uncultured Butyricicoccus sp. | reverse complement strand
GTCGACAGGCTGACGCCCGCAGGTGCCGCCTGCGGGCGCATATCCGCTGATTAAGCGCGGTATTTTGCTGTGAGACGTGCGTGCGTCAGCACGTGTCCGCGCATCGCGTGGATCATCTCATTGAGATAAAAGCCCGGCTGAAGATCCAGCGTGCAGTCCAGCGCGTATACGTCCAGATCATATGCGTGGTCCGCATCCGGCGGCGCCATGCCGCCATAGCAGGACGCCTGTTCGCGTGTCTCGTCGCTGATGGCGCTGTGGAAGCTGGTCGTGCCCTGAATGAGATGCGGGTCATTGCGGCTGGCATCCTCCGGCATGTCTGTTTGCGTTACATTGCACAGCGTCCAGTGGATCCATTTGAAGCCGCAGACGGGGATGGAATCCGGATCATCGAGGATAACAGCAAAGCTGACGGTCCCCTCCGGCGGGTCGATGATCGTGAACGGAACAGAGCGGATCGATTTGCCCTGCGGAGAAAGGTCGCTGCCGTGCTTGCCGAAACGGTCGCCCCAGTAGCCGTTTACAATACCTGAGCTGGTTACTTTCATACAATCAAACCTCCTGTTTTTCGTTGATGATAGGTCTATTATACCATCGGATACGGAAAACAACAAACAAATGTTGAACAAACAGGGGAAAAACGCTTGTAATTTCCAAATCAATTGTTTATAATTGTTTTATTGCGAATTTGACAGGAGGTGTAGACATAGCTATGCTTAATTTTGTACTGGACACGCAGATGCCGAGTGCAGAGACGTACCTTTCGTTTCTCCCGCTGATTCTGCTGATTGTGCTGTTTTATTTTCTGCTGATTCGTCCGCAGAAAAAGCGCGATAAGGCAGACAAGGAAATGCGTAATTCGCTTGTTACTGGCGACCGCATCTGCACGATCGGCGGTATTGTCGGTAAGATCGTTCAGGTAAACGATGACGAGATCGTAATGGAGACCAGCGGCAATCGGATGCGTTTCAAGAAGTGGGCGGTCCGCGGCAAGATCGACGGGACTGACAGCGAAAACAATTAAAGATAACGCATGATTTCTTTCCGTCCCGCGTAACGTATTTGTGGAGACAAAGGAACGACAGGGAGGGATATGGATGAAGCGTGTGGAATCGACAGACAACAAGGCTGTTTTCTGGGCAGCGCCAATGCTGCTCGGTCTGCTGCTGATTTTTGGCGGCACGCTGGCGGGTGCGGCACTGCTCGCATCCGGCAGGCTCGGACAGGGCATGACACCACTGGCAGCCTATCTGCCGCTGGCTGCCGGCGGTCTGGTTGCTTCCTTCTGGGGAGCAAAGCGCGCATCGGCGCATCGGCTGCCGATGGGGCTGCTCATCGGTCTGCTGTTACTTGGCTGTCTGTTTGTACTGGGGCTGACACTGCGCGACGCGGCATTTGCGGCGCCGGCAGTTGGCATGACGGTCGGCATCAGTCTCATCGCCTCGCTGCTGGGATCGATCGCGGGAGCGGCGGCAAAAAAGAAAAAACGGCGCAAATAATGATTTATTGACTCTGGACAGTATCTGGTCTTCAGATGCGCTATCATTTTCAGGAAAGGAGAATGCGTCATGACTCACATCAAGACTTTGAACACCTGCACATTTAAGGAAACTGCTGCAAAGGGCGGCTGCGGCGAATGCCAGACCTCCTGCCAGTCTGCCTGCAAGACTTCCTGCACGGTTGCAAACCAGAAGTGCGAGCACGAGAAGTAAGTCAGGATTTTACATCCACAACAGGATCGGGACTGACACACGTCAGTCCTGAATTTTTTTGACGATTTAACAGGAGTAATTTTAACATGATACATCGTTTTTCCATGAAGGGTATCAATATCCTGATGGATATTAACAGCGGTTCTGTTCACGTCGTTGACGATGCAGCCTATGCATTATCCGCTGTTGTTGCGCCGGGCATGACAAAGGAATGTCCGGAGGATATCATCCGCAGCCTGTCCGACTCGTTCACACCGGAACAGCTGCGCGAGGCATACCGCGAACTGTATGAACTGGAACAAAACGGCTATCTGTTTGCGGACGATGATTACATCAACATCGCGGCGGCGATCCCGACAGGGGCGCCGATCAAGGCGCTGTGCCTGCATGTTTCGCATGACTGCAATCTGCGCTGTAAGTACTGCTTTGCTTCTACCGGCGACTTCGGCATGGGCAGGCGTATGACAATGGATTTTGATGTGGCAAAAAAAGCAATCGACTTTGTTGTGGAAAAGTCGGGGGCGCGCCGCAATATTGAAATCGACTTCTTCGGCGGTGAGCCGTTGATGGCATGGGAAACTGTAAAGAAAACAGTTGATTACGCGCGTTCCATCGAACAGGAAAAGAACAAAAAGTTCCGGTTTACAATCACCACAAACGGTCTGCTGCTGGATGATGAGAAGATCGGTTACATCAACGAGAATATGGACAACTGTGTTCTGTCGTTGGACGGCAGAAAGTGCATCAACGATGACATGCGTCCGACAGCCGGCGGCGTCGGCAGCTATGATATCATTGTGCCGAAATTCAAAAAGCTGGTTTCCCGGCGCGGTAAAGACAGGGATTATTATGTCCGCGGCACGTTCACCAGCAAAAATCTGGACTTTACCGAGGATGTGCTGGCCATTGCGGACGAGGGATTTGACCAGCTGTCTGTCGAGCCGGTCACGAGTGAGCCGGGCACCGGCTATGATCTGAGCGAAAAGGATCTGCCGCGCATCGGTGCGGAATACGAAAAGCTGGCGGATATCATGCTCCAGCGCAAAAAGGAAGGCCGCAGCTTCAATTTCTTCCACTTCATGGTCGATTTGCAGCAGGGTCCCTGCGTCATCAAGCGGCTGCGCGGCTGCGGCGCAGGATATGAATATGTCGCGGTCACACCGGACGGCGAAATCTATCCGTGCCACCAGTTTGTCGGACATCCGGAGTTCCTGCTGGGCACATTGGATAACGGTAAATTTGATATGGATATTTCCGATCATTTCTCCCGCCTGAATGTATGCACACGCCCGAAATGTAAGGACTGCTGGGCGAAATTCTATTGCTCCGGCGGCTGCGCAGCCGCGAATTTCAATATGAACGGCGACATTGAAACACCATATGAGATGGGCTGTGAATTACAGAAAAAGCGTCTGGAATGTGCAATTTACCTCAAAGCGGCCGAGTTAATGGAAGAATAATTTAACAACCCGACAAAATATAGCAAGCTGCTCAGAATTCGGTTGAAATTTCAGAAAATCGCTCTATAATGTAGATATTAAAAACCGGCTGCATCGCGCACCGGACGGTCTATACGGCGGGGCTTCCCTCCATCGCCGTATGTCAGAAACATAATAGAGGTGATTTATATGCCGCATAGCATTGGACTGGGTATGATTGGTAGAAGCGAACTTTCCGATCGCCTTCTGGATGGAATTTTACGGAACAATGTTGTTTCCGCAAAGCATATTCATATTGCTGAAAAGGACGCTGTCCAGCGGGAACGCTATCTGGGACTCGGCGTAGACTGTACGCCGGATGTTTCGGCATCGATGCTCCGTTCGGAGATCATGATCCTTTCGGGTGAAAAGCAGGAGTTCTCTACGCTGCTTTCCTCCGTCTGCGGTACGACACGCGGACGTGTGCTGGTATCTACAGTTCCGGGTCGCAGCATTGAATATGTGCAGGATCGTGTTGCCAAGGCAACACATGTTGTTATCGTGGAGCAGAAACAGCGTGAGGATGGAACAGAGGTCTTTCATCTGACCTATTCGCATCGGTTTCCGAACCATATGAAATCTGCCGTGGAGGATAGTTTCCGTTCGATCGGTGAGATCGAGACAGAGCAGGTTTGAAAAACAAATGAATAACAGAAACAGGCTGAGAATATCTTGTTAGCAGGGAACCGGAAAGGGGAACGGCGATGAAACGAGGTATGCTCAGCTTTTCTGATGCCCGGCGCCTGCGGCAGTCGCCGGTATTTGCTTTTTTAACCGCGGTGCTGCTGTGCGGCGTGCTGGCGGGCAGCTTTACCGGCATACACATCCCGCAGTCGGAGGGGAATTATATAAACGAACTGGCGGCGCTGGTTTCCAGCAATGCTGCCGGACAGATGCCGACGCTGCGCACAGTGGCAGCGTGCTTTGCAGGTATTTTTGGCTGGGCGTGCGCGGCGGTGCTGCTGGGCAAGATTGCCGGACGGCTGCTGTGGATATCCGTTCTTGTGGCGGCAAGAGGATTCCTGCTCGCGTTTGCGGCAGCGGCGGCACTGGCGGAATCCGGCGTGTGGGGGATTTATCTGTCACTGGTGTCGATCGGTATTTCGGCAGTCTTTTGGCTTCCCGCGATGCTCCTGCTGTGTACGGCAGTGCTGGACACCGAACGGCGCAGCTATACTGCCGGCTTAAAACGGTATGGCGGCGTGTTGGCGTTGTGTACGCTGCTGCTGCTCGGCTCTGCCTTATGGCGGCTGCTCGCAGTCCCTGTGCTTTTGGGAATGGCGGGCACATAAAAAGACGTGTATGAAGCCTTTCCGGTTCCATGCACGTCATTTTTTTATATGGTGCGGCAGCCGCTTACAGACCGAGCACGATTCCCAATACCGCGCCGCAGATGATAAACACGATTGGGTGCAGCTTTGGCAGTTTGAAAATACCGACCAGCGCCGCAAGGTAAAGGGCGATTGGAAGGAAACGGAAAAAGCCGATCACCGAGCCGCCGGACAGCGCTTCCGTATTGAACAGCGACATGACAAATACTTCAAACATTGCGCCGGCGATCAGTCCTGCCGTCGCCGGACGGATGCCGTAGAACACATTGTTGACCAGCGGGGAATCGCGGAATTTGTCCATGAAGCGGGACACAATGAGGATAACGATATAGGACGGCAGAACCAGCGACAGGGTTGAGACAATAGCGCCGAAAAGACCTGCCGCATGGAAGCCCGCATAGGTTGACATGTTGATGCCGATCGGTCCGGGCGTGGATTCCGAGACAGCGATCATGTCCGTCAGCTGACCGACGGTAAACCATGCGTATTTTACCGCGATCTGTTTGAGAAACGGAAGCGTCGCCAGACCGCCGCCGACAGCGAACAGGCCGGTTTTAAAAAATTCAAAAAACAGCTGTAAATATATCATGAGCTACGCCCTTTCGTTGTGCCGCCGTGCAGCAGCGCGCCGACAACACCGCAGACCAGCACAACGGCGATCGGTGTGATATTGAGTACGACCACAGCGACGAATGTGAGCAGCAGGATAAGCAGCGTTGCAAAGTCCTTGACGTTTTTCTTTACCATTGTATAGATGGTTTTGGTGACCAGTGCGCAGACCGCTATGCGGATACCGGCGAAAGCGTGTTGTACAACGGCATATTCCGCAAAATGCGTCAGAAAAGACGCGATTACAATGATGATGACGAGGGATGGAAAGACAATGCCCAGAGTCGTGGCGATCGCACCGATCGGACCGCGTTTGCGGTTCCCGATATAGGTCGCAACATTCACGGCAATGACGCCCGGCGTGCACTGCCCGATGGCGTACATATCAGTCAGCTCGTCCTCGGTGCACCAGCCGTTTTTTTCGACGACCTCACGTTGCAGGATCGGGAGCATGGCGTAGCCGCCGCCGAAGGTAAATGCGCCGATACGGGCGAAGGTGAGAAACATGCAGATCAATTCATTCATGTAACAAAACTCCTTTTATTTTGCGGTGCCCTTATATGAAATCAAAGGTAAGCTGCATATCTGCCAGATTGTCGATCGTCAGACCGGATCGACGGGCAAGCCCGACGGTGTAGGCTGTGCCGCCCGGAACACCGTCAAAAAAGCAGATGCAATGGGCGCTCTGCTGTACCAGGAACCGGTCGCGTGCAGTATAGCATTCCGGCGCGTATTTCGGTGCCACAGGGAAGATGCGGTCAGCCTGAAGGAGGACGGTATGATACCGTTTTTTCCATTCCGGCTCCCAGTATGTGTCCATTCCGGGAAAGGCGATTGCAGCCCACAGCCGGATATCCTCGCCGCCGCGTTTCAGCTCCAGCACAGCTTCTGCCGCCCACAGGTCAAAGCCGCGGCTCATGCCGGACAGAAAATACCGGCAGCCGTTTTTTGACGCACGTCTGATGGCATCGCGCAGGCGCGACTGCATGTTCGCAAAGGCAGGTGTACCTTCTGCCATATTTTGCGGCATTTTTTCCGGACGATAGCCGGAAAAACAGCAAACGGCGGTATTCATAAGATCCCTCCTGTCAGATAAACGTATTGTATCACCGGCAATATAAAAATGCAACTGTATTTGAATCTGTCGCGCGGGCATGGTATAATACCGGTAAAGAAACAGCAAAGGGGACGGAAAATCATGCTCATCTGCCCGCACTGCGGAGCGCCGCTGCTCCGAAAGGAGCAGGCTTTGTGTTGTCCGCAGGGACACAGCTATGATATCGCGCGATCGGGCTACTGCAACCTGCTGCAGTCCGCACGTGCCGGAGAACACACCGGTGACAGCAGGGAAATGGTACTGGCACGCCGGCAGTTTCTGGACGGCGGATATTATGCCCGCCTCGCGGCAGGCTTATGCCGCTGTGCGGAGCAGCTGACAGAGGGCAAGACAGCGGTCAATCTTGTGGATGCGGGCTGCGGCGAAGGGTATTATACCCGACAGCTGACGCACAGCCTGTGTCAGAAGGGGCGGCTTGGGTGCGCCGTCGGCATAGATATTTCAAAATCCGCGACGCAGTACGCGGCAAAGCGGGATAAGGATACGCAATATGTCACAGGCAGCGCATATCATATGCCGCTGGCGGATCATTGTGCAGATTTGATCTGTTCCATTTTTGCGCCGACGCCTGCAAAGGAATTTCAACGTGTGCTGCGCGCGGACGGCGCGGTATTGTGCGCTGTGCCCGGCGCGGAGCATCTATGGGAGCTGAAATGCGCCGTTTATGATACGCCGTATAAAAACCGCGAGGAAAAGCATCAGCTGGAAGGATATCAGCTGTCAGACCGACATAAAATAACGTATTCCGTTTCTATTGACAATGCGCGCGATATCCGGACGCTGTTTGCTATGACGCCATATGCGCACCGCACGCCGCGCGAGGGGCTGGAACGGCTGCGCGCGCTGACGGAAATAGATGTGACGCTGTCCTTCTTGCTGTTGACTTTTGTCCCGAAGGAAACAAAAACCTCTTTTCGATAAACGCAAAATATGCTATACTGAACAGCAAGATACGGTACATTCCCGAAGGGAGGGAGTCTTTCTGCAAAAACAGACGAACAACACAAAGAAGGAATATATCAAAAAACTTGGATTGGAGCTGGTACGCTGCTATTTTACCGACGGTATCCCGAAGGCATCCGCGGAGCTGTCGTATTATCTGCTGTTTTCGATCTTCCCGCTGCTATTGCTGATCAGCTCTTTGCTTTCAGTGACATCGGTTTCGCAGGTCACGCTGCTGAAGGTTCTCAGCCTTTTTCCGGGTGACATCCAGCGTATCATTTCGCCCATCCTCACCCGATATTTGGGCAGGATATCGCCCGCCGCATTCATATGGCGTATATTCAGCTTCAGCCTGTTGGGAATTTATTTTCTCAGCCGGACGATGAGCTCACTGATGCATACGGTCAATCGGATCTATAACATCCCCAATCGTCGCGGCGGTATTGGACAGCTGATTTTCGAGGTGCTGACGGCCGCGGGCTTTATCTTTGCAATCGTATTCAGCTTTGTCCTTGTGATTCTGGGACATACGATATACAACATTGTCGGGGAATATGTCCAAATCCCCTATCAGCTGCAATGGCTATGGCAATATGGACGCTTCCTGATCGCAATCGGGCTGATGTTCCTGTTTTTATTGCTGTTGTGCTATTTGGCGCCGAACTGTATTATGCGCCTGCGGGACGCGCTGCCGGGGGCGCTGTTCACGCTGGTAACATGGTTTATTTGCACGATTGTTTTTACTTTCTACATCAGCAACGTCAGTCAATATGATGCGCTGTATGGCTCCATCAGCGCGATCATGATTTTGATGCTCTGGATGTATATGACAGGAATCATCCTGTTTTTGGGCTTTGAACTGAACCTGATTTTGATGAAGCGTAAACGCCGCAACTTTATCTGCAAGGGAAAGCCGTGGTATGCACGGATATCGCTGCGAGGAGCAGGTCAGAACAAAAGAAAAAAGAGAAAAAATGTGCGGAGAACCGCACACAGAAAGGATGGATGATATATGAAGGTTGTCGCATTCAACGGAAGTCCGCGTCAGGGCGGCAATACGGAGATATGCCTGAAGCTCATTGAAGAGGAGCTGAACAAACAGGGCATCGAGATGGAGATCGTACAGGTGGGCGCAAAGGCGAACCCGTGCGTCGCATGTTATCACTGTCTGGACACAGGCAGCGGGCATTGCGTCCAGAAGGACGAGGTCAATGCGTGGATTGATAAGATGGTGGCAGCGGACGGTATTATCCTTGCATCGCCGGTATATTATGGCGGCATCGCAGGCGGCATGAAGTGCTTCCTTGACCGTGCGTTTCTTGCGGCAGGCGCGCAGCTGCACCACAAGGTCGGCGCCGCAGTCGTTACGCTGCGCCGCTCCGGCGGTCTGGAAACCTACCAGCAGCTCAATGCGTACATGAACACGATGGAAATGGTTATGGCGACATCCGACTATTGGCAGGCGGCGCATGGCCTGAATAAAGGCGAGGTCTGTCAGGATACCGAGGGAATTGAAGTCATGCAGAAGCTGGGACGCAATATGGCATGGCTGCTCAAGCTGATTGAATATGGAAAAGGCGTTGTTGATCCGCCGGAAACCGGCGCCCGCACAATGACAAATTTTGTCCGTTAATTTGTTAAAAGTTGGGCATTTTGTGTAAATTTTGCAACTGTTGGAAAATATTTTCACAATTCCCTTTGACAAAGGAAAACGCTATGATATAATGAAGCCATGAGAGATGCTCCGATCCAATCACCCTGCGTACCGGAGTTCACCTATACTTAATCAGGAGGTTGATTTATCATGACCAGATCTATCCGTGTAAAGAATACTGAGGATATCCAGAAGATCAATAAGATTGTAACCCAGTTCCCGTTCGACATTTGGATTCACGGCAAGTCCGGTATGGTTGACGCGAAGTCCCTGCTGGGTATGTTCCTGTTGAGCCTGAATGAGCCGCTCAAGCTGGTTGTCGAGGACGGCACTGACACCAAGGCGCTGTTCAAGGCACTGGAGGATTACCTGGATATCGAAGACGACGATTGATTCGCACATAGAAACATGCAAGGACAGCGGAGCAGATGGCTTCGCTGTCCCTTTTATTGCGCATGGAATGTTGAAAAACA
>CAYNPX010000065.1:0-9374 GCA_964399205.1 uncultured Butyricicoccus sp. | reverse complement strand
TGACAGCCTGTCGACCTTTGTCGACAGGCTGAAAGACCCGATGCCGCAGCACCGGGTCTTCCTTGCATAAGTAATTGGTTTAATGATTATTCCTGGGAAATAGCGCCAACCGGGCAGCCACCTGCGCAAGAACCGCATTCAATGCAAGCGCCTGCGTCGATTACGTAGCTGGAATCACCCTGGGAGATAGCGCCAACCGGACATTCACCAGCGCAGGAACCGCAGCTGATGCAAGCATCACTAATCGTATAAGCCATGAGAGTAGCACCTCCTGTAATAATTTCATTTCTATTGTACCACAAACCCAAAAAAAAACAACTCTATTTTTGTAATTTACGAAAAAAAGAAATTCCGGAAACATACGTCTAAAATGGGAGCAAATGGGTAAAGATGAAAACAGCGAGCACAGGAAAGTGAGGGAGAAGCATGGAATTTCAAGGGGCGTTTGACCGGGAAGCGCAGCGCGTGCTGGAAATTTCCGCGCGAAGAGCGGGATTTTTGGGGAAAGAAACAGTAGGGACAGAGCATCTGCTGGTGGGGCTTGCCGCGCGGCGGAACACGGCAGCCGGAAAAATGCTGGCCAGGGCGGGAGCCGGCGGCTGGCGCAGCCTGTATTATACCGCAAGGGTAACCGGCGGCGGATTCCCGGGACACAGACCGAACCGGATCAGCAAAAATCTGCGCGATGTATTGCAAAAAGCGGCGCAGTCCGCAGGACGCGGCAAGGCGGGCGGCGGGCATCTGCTTTGCGCCCTTTTGGGCTGTCGGAACTGCACGGCACGGCGCGTGCTGGAACGGATGGACGCGGATATTCCGGCGCTGGAACGGCAGACAGGGATTGCGACAGCGCAGGAGCCGGCGGGCTGGCGTGCCGTGGGACGGCTTTCGGCCAATTCCGCGCTCGAACGCTATGCGACTGATCTGACGGAACTGGCGCGGTGCGGCAAGCTCGATCCGGTCATCGGGCGCGAAAAAGAGTTATTTCGTCTGATGACGATATTGCAGCGGCGCACAAAAAACAATCCCGTGCTGCTGGGCGATCCGGGTGTCGGCAAAACGGCCGTGGCGGAGGCGCTTGCGCAGGCAATTGCCTGCGGCAATGTACCGGATGAATTAAAGGGTGCGCGGCTGGTATCGCTGGATATGGCGAGTCTGATTTCCGGCACAAAGTACCGCGGTGAATTTGAGGAACGGCTCAAGTCGATCGTCAAGGAACTGAGCGCTGCGCAAAATATCATCGCGTTTATTGACGAAGTGCATACGCTGGTGGGCGCAGGCTCGGCGGAGGGCGCGATCGACGCGTCCAATCTGCTCAAGCCGGCGCTGGCGCGCGGCGAGATACGGCTGATCGGCACGACGACCATCGAGGAATATCACAAGACGATTGAAAAGGACGCGGCACTGGAACGCCGGTTCCAGCGGATTGACATCCCGGAGCCGGATGAAGCGGGCGCCGAACAGATTCTGCGCGGACTGGCGCCGCGGTACGAGGAGCACCATCACGTGCACATTTATCCGGATGCGCTCCATGCGGCCGTACAGATTTCCGTGCGCATCCGTCCGGAGCGGCACCTGCCGGACAAGGCGATCGACCTGCTCGATGAAACTTGCGCGGCAGCGCATCTGGAGGGCAAGACGATGATTACCGGAAAGGAAATTGCGCGCGCGGCGCAGCGGTTCGGCGGCTTTTCCGCGGCGGCGGAGGGCAAGGAGGCGTATCGGCTGCTGCGGCTGGAGGAAGAACTGCGTCAGACCGTCATTGGTCAGGAAAAAGCGGTGGCGGCGATCTGCCGCGCGGTGCGGCGCGGCGGCGCGGGTCTGCGGGACGAAACGCGTCCGGTGGCGGCGCTGCTGCTGACCGGTCCCACCGGTGTGGGAAAGACCTCTGTCTGCACCGCGCTGGCGCGGACATTATTTGGGCGGGATGGTCTGATCCGCATCGATCTGTCGGAATATCAGCAGCCGCACGATGTTTCGCGGCTCATCGGCGCGCCGCCCGGCTACAAGGGCTATGGCGAGGGCGGGCAGCTGACGGAAAAGATCCGCCGCCGCCCGCGGTCGCTCGTGCTGTTTGACGAGGTGGAGAAGGCGCATCCGGATGTGCTGCGGCTCATGCTGCGGCTGCTGGAGGACGGACGGCTGACCGACGCCGAAGGGCGCAGCGCGGATTTCCGTCATGCGGTCATTGTGCTGACATCCAATCTGGGCAGCGGCAGCAGCGGACGCACGGTCGGATTTTCCTCCGGCGGGGAGCAGCAGACCCGCGTCAAGGAGGAAGCACAGAAGATTCTGCGTCCGGAGCTGGCGGCGCGGCTGGATGACATCATCGTTTTTTCTCCGCTCACAGCGGCGGACTGCGCAGAGATTGCGGGACAGGAGCTTGCGCAGCTGGCAAAGCGCTGCCTGGCGCGCGGTACGCGGCTGACATGGGACAGGAAAACCGAACAGCTGTTGGGCGTTGTTGACCGCGCACGCGGCGCACGCGCGGTGCGCGACGCTGTGGCGCAGAAGGTCACAGACCCGCTCGCCGGTCTGCTGCTGTCCGGCAGGGCGGGATGCTGGGTCGAGCTGAAAGAGGAAAACGGACAGATCGCGCTGCATGTGCGGGAAAATGACGCGATGCTGTCCGGCGCATAAAATGGAAAATCCCCTGCGGCGACAGGCCGCAGAGGATCTCCATTATGGATAACTCCCATTAGCGATGGAGTTCCAACAGTCTTGCTTCTTCCTGCAAAAAATCCCCTCAAACATGCAGGACAAGACTTTTGGAAAGAGAGTTCCAAACGATTTTATACGATGTACCGATACAGGAGTGTGACAACCTGTGCACGGGTGCACACTGCTTTGGGTGAGAATTTTGTCGAAGAAGTACCGCTTGTGATGCCGTATTTTACCGCCCATTTCACTGCTTTATAGTAGAACGCGCTGCTGCTGACATCATTGAACGCAATCGAGTTGGTGGTCGACGGCTTGCCCGCTTCATTCCACAGGAAAGTAACCGCTTCCGCGCGGGAACATGTTGCGTTCGGGCTGAAGGTTGTAGCGGACGTGCCGCTTGTAACGCCGTTTTTCACTGCCCACAGAACAGCGAGGTAGTAATAATCCGAGGTTTTCACATCGGAAAACGGGTTTTTAATGGACACAGTAGGAGAACCGACCGCACGCCACAGGAAAGTGACAATTTCCGCACGGGTACAGGCGTTGTTCGGACTGAAGGTCGTCTCGGATGTGCCGCTCGTGATGCCGTTTTCCACTGCCCACGCGACTGCATCCGTATAGAATTTACCGGATGGAACGTCGGTAAAGGTCGGGGTAGATGAACCGGATGAGGGAGGTGTTGTTGTCGCATATTGCGACGAAATAAAACCGGCGGTGTTGTTATACTGGATGGTGTACCAGCCGTCAACCAGAGCGGTTGCGGTTGCGGAGGCTCCCTTTTCCAGCGTTCCCAGTTTGGTTGCGCTGGTCTTTGGCGCGGCATAGACTGTCACGTCCACGGTCATGTAGATCGTCTTGCCGGTGGCGGGCGCTGTTTCGGACACATAGTCCGCGCTGATGTAGCCGGTCATGCCGCTGAATACAATGGTGTACCAGCCGTTGCTGAGCGCCGTTGCCTGCACGGAATCACCCTTTTTTAAGGAACCGATGATAGAGGCCGAGGTGCTGGGAGCGGAACGGACATTCAGTGAGTTCGCGGTAATGTACAGGGTCTTTGCAGACGCAGACTCGCCTTCCGAAAGATATGTTTTATAAACGTATCCGGACTTGCCCTGATAGATTACCTCGTACCAGTTGCCGAACGTGCCTGTTTTTTCAGCGACGGAATTTTTCGGCAGCACACATACAACAGCGGATGCCATATCCGGACCGACGCGCATATTAACCGCGGTTTTCGCTGTGACGTAGGAAGCCGCAAACGCAGGAACGGAACAGATCGAAAGAATCAGCGCGAGAAAAAGACTTATCACTCTTTTTCCACATTTCATAATAACTACCTCCAATTTTCTGATTTTACATCCATCGTGCGGATATAATACTTTTTTTATGACAAATCGTTCAGTATTTGCCTTTCCATAGTAAAAAGGGTTCGTACCGCCCTGAAAAGATATCTTTTTACAGTGAAAGGCGTTTCCTGAATCGACTCCTCATTTCCCGATCACGGAACATTTTTTGTAAGATTTCGCATTCGACATAATAAACATTTTTTTCTATTTTACACCATCCGTGCGTTTTTGTAATTATCATAGGATAATTGGCGGGAATATTTTTTACAAAATGTTGTACAAATTCGGCATGGATCGAAATTGATTCGATAAAGAAGCGACATAACGCGATCACGCGGGAGTGCGCCGGTCTGCTGCTGTCCGGCGCATAAAATGGAAAATCCCCTGCGGCGACAGGCCGCAGAGGATCTCCATTATGGATAACTCCCATTAGCGATGGAGTTCCAACAGTCTTGCTTCTTCCTGCAAAAAATCCCCTCAAACATGCAGGACAAGACTTTTGGAAAGAGAGTTCCAAACGATTTTATACGATGTACCGATACAGGAGTGTGACAACCTGTGCACGGGTGCACACTGCTTTGGGTGAGAATTTTGTCGAAGAAGTACCGCTTGTGATGCCGTATTTTACCGCCCATTTCACTGCTTTATAGTAGAACGCGCTGCTGCTGACATCATTGAACGCAATCGAGTTGGTGGTCGACGGCTTGCCCGCTTCATTCCACAGGAAAGTAACCGCTTCCGCGCGGGAACATGTTGCGTTCGGGCTGAAGGTTGTAGCGGACGTGCCGCTTGTAACGCCGTTTTTCACTGCCCACAGAACAGCGAGGTAGTAATAATCCGAGGTTTTCACATCGGAAAACGGGTTTTTAATGGACACAGTAGGAGAACCGACCGCACGCCACAGGAAAGTGACAATTTCCGCACGGGTACAGGCGTTGTTCGGACTGAAGGTCGTCTCGGATGTGCCGCTCGTGATGCCGTTTTCCACTGCCCACGCGACTGCATCCGTATAGAATTTACCGGATGGAACGTCGGTAAAGGTCGGGGTAGATGAACCGGATGAGGGAGGTGTTGTTGTCGCATATTGCGACGAAATAAAACCGGCGGTGTTGTTATACTGGATGGTGTACCAGCCGTCAACCAGAGCGGTTGCGGTTGCGGAGGCTCCCTTTTCCAGCGTTCCCAGTTTGGTTGCGCTGGTCTTTGGCGCGGCATAGACTGTCACGTCCACGGTCATGTAGATCGTCTTGCCGGTGGCGGGCGCTGTTTCGGACACATAGTCCGCGCTGATGTAGCCGGTCATGCCGCTGAATACAATGGTGTACCAGCCGTTGCTGAGCGCCGTTGCCTGCACGGAATCACCCTTTTTTAAGGAACCGATGATAGAGGCCGAGGTGCTGGGAGCGGAACGGACATTCAGTGAGTTCGCGGTAATGTACAGGGTCTTTGCAGACGCAGACTCGCCTTCCGTCAGGTATGTTTTATAGGAGTATCCCGTTTTTCCCTGATAGCTCAGCTCGTACCAGTTGCCGAACGTGCCGATTTTTTCAGCGACAGCATTTTTCGGCAGCACACATACAATCGCGGATGCGTTGTCCGGACCGACACGCATATTAACCGCGGTTTTCGCTGTGACATAAGAAGTCGCAAGCGCGGGAACGGAACAAATTGAAAGAATCAGCGCGAGAAAAAGGCTTATCACTCTTTTTCCACATTTCATAATAAATCCCTCCGATTATCTGGATTTTGCGTCCATTGCATGGATACATATTATCTTTAAGATACATTGTAAATCTCTTTTAGCTAATCGTCAAGTATTTTTTGACTTTGTATGCTTATTTTATAAATAAAAACAAGGAGTTGAAACAACATGGGTTTACAACGCGGCGTTTTGGGAAACGCAATCCGTACTGCGCGAATTAAGGCCGGATATACACATGAAGAGCTTGCGGAGTTGCTGGACATTACACCGACACATTTAAAACACATTGAAAGCGAGCACCGACGGCCTTCGATTGAAGTCCTGCTGCATATTATGGAACTGCTTCATCTGTCGCTGGATTCTCTCGTTTTTCCGCAATCGGAAGAGAAACACGCAGTGATACGAGATATTTATCATCTGCTCATGGGCTGTACAGAAAAGGAATTACAAATCATTGATGACCTCGTGCATTCACTGATCAGAAACAGGGTGACATGATCGCGGCGGCATCAAGCGGTTTGGAGCAATCCGTCATCTGCAACACGCAAAATTTTATATTCCAATAACTACAATAATATTCTGAAATATGACGTTCAGTAATAAGCCCGAATGCGGACTAAAAAGATACAAAAAGAAACAAATATTTAGCAAAATGCTGCGAAACAACGGAAAAAAAGAAAACAACCATATCCGAAAATACAGCCGTTTTGTGACACCCAGCCGGGTCATCACTCCGGCTGGGCGGTTTTCTGGTTGATCCGAAAGGAGTCAGCCATGAAAGAACAATGCGGTTTCATACCGCATCGGGATGATCCAGGAGTTTTCGCAGAACCTGTTCATCCTATTATATCGGGTTGGTTAAGACCCGCTATAACTCTATGATGCACCGAAGACTGTCAGTGGAATATCCTTTTAAACAAAAGAACCTGTATGCACAGGAAAGGAATGCCGGGCGGCGAGGGATTTTCCTGCCGGACAAGGCGCTTTTCCGCAGGAATACCTTGCGTATTGCAAGCGAAAGCAACGATGTATGCAGGAAAAAGACCCGCACAGGCGACGGTCCAGCCTGTGAATACAGGTTCTTTAAGTTCGGTTGCTTTGCTCCGCCCGTGTGATTTTCCCCTCATATGCGGGCAGAGCAAAGCGTCAATTGTAAGAGAGTTCTATCTAAACGTAAATACGTCAGATACAGATACCGGATGTGTGGCAATTGCTGTGCGGCTGCACATCGCTTTCCACAGTTCAATAGGAAGAATCCCCCCCGTTTTTTCATCCTTCACACGGCTGGGGTTCTCTTTGAGGTACATTATAAATCTCTTTCAGCTAACTGTCAAGCATTTTTTTCCATTGCATGACCGGACAGGAATTGGAAGGTATGAAACGCCGCCGGGCGTTTTTCTGTCATTCGCTTTCTGGCATATCCAAAGGATGCCTGCGGAAAGCGCGGGAAACTGCGGCTTGCGGCGCGCCCTGTGTTCGGCTTATCCGAGATTCGTTTCGCACCCGAAAAGCCGCTTCGCAGCCTGCGCACAGGCAGGAAGCCTTGATTCTCCCGTATAAAACGGCCGCTTTTGTTCAAACTGTTGGTTGACAACGAAAAATCCGTGTTGTACAATGAAAACAATTATACAAAAAGGCGTTGAAGGGAACGCACATGCCACGCAGGTTGCGCCGACAGAGAGCGGATGCGTTAGCTGAAAGCATCCGCAGGTCAATGTGGCGCTGTGTTACCATTCCCGGAGCCGCAGGTGAAAACAAGCCTGCCGTGTTGACCGCACGTTACAGCGGAGAATGAGCGGGTACAGCGAGCCTTTGCTGTATCAAGCAGGGTGGAACCGTGAGATGAATGTCATCCCATCCCTGATATATTTCAGGGGTGGGATTTTTTTCCGCCCCGCATGTAAGAGGAGGAAAAGAATCAATGGCAGACAATCAGTTTACGTTTGAAAACGAACAGTACAAAAAGACCTATTGGCATACCTGCTCACATATCCTGGCGCAGGCTGTCAAACGCCTGTATCCGGAGGTAAAGCTGGCGATCGGTCCGTCGATCGACAACGGTTTTTATTACGATCTGGATTCCCCGTTCGCCTTTACGCCGGAGATCATGGAGCAGCTTGAGGCGGAAATGCGCAAGATCTGCAAGGAGAAGCTCAAGCTGGAGCGCTTTGAGCTGCCGCGCGAGCAGGCGCTGGAGCTGATGAAGGAGGAACCATATAAGGTAGAGCTTATCAACGACCTGCCGGAGGACGCGGTCATCTCATTTTATAAGCAGGGCGAATTTACCGACCTGTGCGCAGGTCCGCATCTGGATTCCACCGGTCGCGTCAAGGGCAACGGCATCAAGCTGACCGCATGTAACGCCGCTTACTGGCGCGGCGATTCCAACCGGCAGACATTGCAGCGCATCTATGGCATCGCGTTCCCGAAGAAGGCGGAGCTGGACGAATATCTGGCAAGGATTGAAGAGGCGAAGAAACGCGACCACCGCAAGCTGGGCAAGGAGCTTGGTCTGTTTACGCTGATGGAGGAAGGTCCGGGCTTCCCGTTCTTCCTGCCGAAGGGCATGGTGCTGCGCAATACATTGATCGATTACTGGCGCGAGGTACACAAGCGCTATGGATATGTGGAAATTTCGACCCCGATGATGCTGAACCGCAGCCTGTGGGAGCGCTCCGGTCACTGGGATCATTATAAGGAAAACATGTACACCACCGTGATCGACGACACGGATTTTGCGATCAAGCCGATGAACTGTCCGGGCGGTATGCTGGTTTATAAGTCCGAGCCGCATTCGTATCGTGACCTGCCGCTGCGTATCGGTGAACTGGGTCTGGTACACCGTCATGAGCTGTCCGGCGCGCTGCATGGTCTGTTCCGCGTCCGCTGCTTCACGCAGGATGACGCCCATATCTTTATGACATGGGATCAGATGAAGGACGAGATCAAGAATGTCGTCAGGCTGTTTGACGAGGTCTATTCCGTATTCGGTCTGGAGTACCAGATCGAGGTGTCCACGATGCCGGAGGATCATATGGGCGACGAGAAGGACTGGGATTTCGCAACCGAGACGCTGAAGACCGCCGTCTCCGAGATGGGCAAAGAGTATGTGATCAATGAGGGCGACGGCGCGTTCTATGGACCGAAGCTGGACTTCCATCTGGCGGATTCGCTGGGACGCACCTGGCAGTGCGGCACCATTCAGCTGGATATGCAGCTGCCGGAGCGCTTTGAACTGGAGTATACCGGCGCGGATGGCGAGAAGCACCGTCCGGTTATGATCCACCGCGTTGTGCTCGGTTCGATCGAACGCTTCATCGGCGTTATCACGGAGCATTTTGCGGGTGCGTTCCCGACCTGGCTCGCGCCGGAGCAGGTACGCGTGCTGCCGGTCACCGACCGCGCTGCGGATTACGCGGATGATATCGCTGCAAAGCTGACGGCGAAGGGCTTCCGCGTCGAGGTCGATCATCGTTCGGAAAAGCTGGGCTATAAGATCCGCGAGGGACGCAATCAGCGCATCCCGTACCTGCTGATCGTGGGCGATAAGGATTTGGAGAACAACACGGTATCTCCGCGCCACCGCGCCGAGGGCGATCTGGGCGCAATGCCCTACGACGCATTTGAGGCAATGCTGACGGAGGTCGTTGCAACCAAGGCGAGAAAGT
>CAYNPX010000064.1:0-9400 GCA_964399205.1 uncultured Butyricicoccus sp. | reverse complement strand
ATAATCTCAACCAAATGCTTGCATTTGGCTCCTGTCGACCTTTGTCGACAGGCTGTGCCGTGGTTTATTTGCTCATCTCTTTTGATTTTTTTACGCAGAGATCGATTGCATCGATGACGGAGGCACGCATTCCGCTGCGCTCCAGCGCGGCAACCGCCTCGATGGTGGTTCCGCCGGGAGAGCAGACCGCATCCTTGAGCACGCCGGGATGTGTGCCGGTTTCCAGCACCATTTTGGCGGCGCCGAGCACCGACTGGGCGGCAAAGGTATATGCCTGTGCGCGCGGCATACCGTGCAGAACAGCTGCATCTGCCATTGCCTCGATAAACAGATAAACATACGCTGGCGAGGAACCGCTCACACCGGTCACGGTATCCATCATATGCTCCGGTACGATCTCTGCTCTGCCGAAGCTGCGGAGCATAGACAGAACAGTGGATTGATCCGCTTCGGTCATTTGTGCATTGAAGCATACCGCAGACATCGCTTCTCCGACAAGCGCCGGTGTATTTGGCATAACGCGCGCGAGCTTGACAGCTTTGCCAAAGCGCGATTCATTTGCGGCAATTGTCTGTCCCGCGGCGATCATGACGACGATTGTCTCCGGACGGATAACCGATTTGATCTCCGCGATTACGGTTTCATACAAGTACGGCTTGACAGACAGGACAACGACGTCCGCCTGTGCGGCGGCAGCGGCATTGTCCCGTAAGACCGTCTGAACCGCGAATTGCTCCCGCAATGCATCCAGCTTGGGGGCGGAAGGGTTTGCGGCGATCACACAATCCGGTGCGGCAAGGCCGGAGGTGACGATACCGCCGATCATTGCCTTTGCCATGTTGCCGCTTCCGATAAATGCGTATTTGATGCTCATGGTTTATGACTCCCTGCTTTCTAAAATAGTTTGTTCGATCTTCCGGCAAAGGTCGGATGCTGCATCCGGCTTTGCGATGCATCGGATGCTTTCCCGCAAACGGTCAAGCCTGCCCGGGCAGCGGAACAGCAGGTGGATGGCGTCCGCGATCTGGAAGGTCTTGGTCACATAGATGGCTGCGCCGTTTGCCTGTAAAAATTCAACGTTTCGATCTTCCACGCCGGGGAGCGGGTCGATCATCAGCATCGGCAGGCATTTGGCAAGCGATTCGCTGGTGGTAATGCCGCCCGGCTTGCTGAGCAGGCAGTCCGCCGCGTCCATGACCTCATCCACATTTTCAACAAAGCCGAAAACCTTTATGGGAATACGGACATCCATTGTACGGACGTGTTCATATAGCTTTTCATTGCTGCCGCAGATGACAATGACCTGCACGGTAAACGGCAATTTCTGGATTGCTTCGATATAGTCCGGAACATCGCCGAAGCCCATGCCGCCGCTCATGATGAGAATGGTGGGAAGATCCTGCTGCAACTCAAATTTTTGCCGCATTTCCGTTTTGTCGTGAGACTGGCAAAAACGGTCACGAATCGGGATTCCGTAAGGCAGGACGCGCGAAAAGTCAATATCCCGACGCGCGAACTGCGGCTCCAGATATTCGCTGGGGGCAACGATATATTCAAAATATTCCACATCGCACCAGTAATTCTGTACCGTAAAATCCGTAATAATACCAAAGCACGGGCAGGTAATGGCGCCGCGTTCTTTTAGCAGATCGACAGCTTGCGCAGCAAAGACCATTGTGCATACAATGCAGTCCGGCGCATAGTCGTCGATCGCACGGCGCAGCCTGGATGCCAGAAATTCATCGGCAAGCCGGGATGGTGTGTATTCGTTAAAATCCTTCTCATCCTGACGATCATAAACATTGGATGCGACGCCGTGCATACGGGATAGTGTTTTCATCGAGAGAAAATAACCGCTTGCAGTAGCTTTTTTCAGCGTTGGACTAATATACTCGAACATATCCAGAATCCTGCATTCGGAATCCGGATACATCTGTGCAAAGCGGTCGGAAAGCGCATTGGCAACGGCATTGTGTCCGTTTCCGAGCGGCGCTGTGATAATGAGCAATTTCATAGTAAGATCCTCCTGTTTTCCCTTTCAGTATAAAGCAATACCGGAAAAATGCAAGCGGATAGCGGGAGAGTTTGTAAAAGAAACGAGGACACAGCAGGGCTGCATCCTCGCTCATATCATCGGATCCGGTTACAAAAACGGCTGCATCGTCTGCTCAATATCCGCGCAGGTCATCAGACCGGACATGATGCACGCACCGGCGGCGCCTGTATGCAGGACGGCGGGGTATCGCTCCGCGTTGATGCCGCCGATGCCGAATACCGGCAGATCGGTTGCCTGACAGACGCTTTTCAGAAAGGACAGACCTCTGGGCGGCAGCCCTTTTTTGCAGTCTGTCGGAAATACATGCCCTGCCTGTACATAGGCGGCGGGCGTTCCGGCGAGCTGCGCAGCTTCCTCCGGGGAATGCAGAGATACGCCGATACGTTCAAAATCCCGCAGCGTATCCCGATGGCGCATGAACAGCCGGAACGGCAGATGGATGCCGCAGCCGAGCCTGCGTGCGACTGTAATATGTGTATTGACCTGCAATGGAACATCGTATCGCCGGCAGATAGACAGGCAATCGCGCGCCAGCGCTTCATATTCGGTTTCCGACAGATCTTTTTCCCGCAAAACGATGCAATACGGATGCTGGGAAGCGATGCGGTCGATACGGGTTAGAAAATCATCCGGACACAGCAGCCGGTGAGTGACGCAGATCAGCATCAGCCTACATACATATAGTCGGAGAATACCGGCTGAAGCCCCTGGCTGAGGATTGCCTGACGCACTTCATCGACGCTGCGGCTGTCATCGATAATGAACTGCGGATCGCCTTTGGATTCCCCGCTGTCGATATGTTCCCCGATGCCGGTGGATACGCCTGCGGAGATTTTGGTCGCGGCAATGTTGATAATACCATTGCGGAAGCCTTCGCGTTCGCGTGTGGAGATCGTGATGCTGGCGAACGGCATGAACAGACGATATGCGCAGACAATCTGTGTCAGCTGCGTCTCGTGTACATCCCTCGGATTGATTTTATCGTTGTTGATGATCGGGCGCAGACGCGGACAGGAAAATGCGATTTCCGCGTGCGGATATTTTTTCTGAATCAGATATGCGTGCATACCGGTGGCAAATGCGTCCTTGCGGAAGTCATCCAGACCGAGCAGCGCGGCGAAGCCGACACCGCGCATACCGCCCATCAGTGCGCGTTCCTGTGCGTTCAGACGATAGGGGAAGATGCGCTTGTGACCGCCGAGGTGCAGCGTCTCGTATTTGTCCGGATTATATGTCTCCTGAAATACGGTAACGTAGTCAACGCCGCATTCATGCAGATAGCGGTATTCATCCGAATTGAGCGGATAGATTTCAACACCGATGACGGTGAAATACTTGCGGGCGATCTTACATGCCTCGCCGATGTAGTCTACCGGAGACATGGTGCGGCTTTCTCCGGTGAGGATAAGGATTTCCTTCAGACCGGATGCGGCGATAGCCGCCATTTCCTTATCAATTTCTTCCATGTTCAGCTTGCCGCGCCGGATTTTATTATGGCAGTTGAAGCCGCAGTAGATACAGTAGTTTTCACAGTAATTGGCGATATAGCACGGCGTAAACATCATGACAGAGTTGCCGAAGTGCTTGCGCGTTTCCTGCTGTGCGCGCGCAGCCATCTGTTCCACATACGGCTGTGCGGCAGGGGAGAGCAGCGCGGCAAAATCCTCCGGTGACAGCGTGTCTTTGGATAGCGCACGGATGACATCCGCGGCGGTATATTTGGTTTCATCGTAGCCTTCGCGGGCTTCCAGAACCTGATCAATAATATTGCCGGGGGCAACCTCCATGCCCTCCTGATATTCCATGTGGTTGGTTTCGCGCGTGATATATTTTGCGTTGATGATTTCACTCATTTGTATGCGCCTCCTCAGTCCGCCAAAAATCCGGTCAGCGGCGAGGATGCGGAAGCCTTGTCCAGAATACGCCCCATGCCGGAAAGATACGCTGTGCGGCCGGCCTCGATTGCCTTTTTGAATGCGCCTGCCATAGCCGGAATATCGCCGGCTGTCGCAATTGCTGTGTTGGACATGACAGCGGCACAGCCCATTTCCATCGCTTCACATGCCTGGCTCGGCTTGCCGATGCCCGCGTCTACGATGATCGGCAGGTCGATCTCATCTACAAGAATCTGGATAAAATCTCTGGTCAGGATGCCCTTATTGGTGCCGATCGGCGCGCCGAGCGGCATAATCGCCGCCGCACCGGCATTCGCCAGATCACGTGCGGCATTCAGGTCAGGATACATATAAGGCATGACGACGAAGCCTTCCTTTGCAAGGATTTCTGTCGCCTTGATGGTTTCATAGTTGTCCGGCAGCAGGTATTTGGATTCGTGAATACATTCGATTTTGATAAAATCACCACAGCCGACCTCACGCGCCAGCCGCGCGATGCGGACAGCCTCCTCTGCGTTGCGCGCACCGGAGGTATTGGGCAGCAGCGTAACGCCCTCCGGAATGTAGTCGAGAATGTTGTCGATGCTGCCGAGGGTTGCGCGGCGCAGCGCCAGTGTAATGATCTGCGCGCCGGCGTGCTCAACAGCCGCTTTGATCAGATCGAGCGAGTATTTGCCGGAACCGAGAATGAAGCGGGAGGTAAATTCATGCCCGCCGAGAACAAACGTATCAGCCATAATAAAAAATCTCCTTATAATAATGATTCAGATAAAGATTATACATCCATGATATCGAGCAGCAGCCGGAGCGTCATGTTTGCCTGATGTCCGGCGCAGACAGTAACGCGCGGCGCCATCAGCCCGACGCCATTCGCTGCGGCGGTTTCGCCGTCGCCGCATAAATACAGGCGTGACATGCGCCTGCGTGTCACGATGTCGTTGCAAGAGCCATAGCCTGCCATGCCGGAGCCTGCCACGACACGAACAGAATCGGTTTCATGCAGCAGGGCAGAGACTAGTTCCGCCTTACAGTCCGGATTGTCAAACGCTTCGCATACGACGTCGCAGCCGCCGAACAGTGCGACAGCGTTGCTCTCATCGACCCGCACCGTATGCGTTTCGACCTTGATAAACGGATTGATCTCGTGCAGCAGCTGCGCGGTGGCATCGGTTTTGTTCATACCCAGATGAGAGACAAAATAGTTTTGCCGGTTCAGATTGCTCGGCTCGACCGTGTCAAAATCCGCAAGAATGAGATGTCCGACACCGGTGCGGGCGAGCATAGCGGCGATGTTGGAGCCAAGACCGCCCAGTCCGGCGATGCCGACACATGCCTGCTTGACGCGCCGATGCACCTGCGGCGTGTGTCGCGCCGCCATCATATGTTCGAGCACATCCTGCGGCGGCATAACGCCCTTTTCAATGGCGGTGATGCTGTCCCCATCGTGCAGGAGGATATCATCTCCGGTTTGGAAACCATTCAGAATGACAACAGAAGCACGCGGCATATATTTGCGTACCGTCTGCTGCAGGCGGCTGCCCTCGGGCAAAGACAGCGGCGCGCCGTTCCATGTAAGGCGCAGCATGGTCAGCCGCCTCCCATGAAACAGACGATCTCCAACGTATCTGTGTCATGCAGGACATAGGCATCATACTGCGATTTGGGAACGATTGCGCCGTTTACCTCTACAGCAATGCGGGATGGCAGATATCCCAGCTGGTCTAACAGGGCACGCACGGTGATGCCGTCCGCCGCCGCGATCATTTCGCCGTTTACTTTCATGTAACATTCCTCCTCCGCGCAGGCGAATCCGAAAAGCCGACAGACCCGTTTTTCCAATAGCGCCTGCAAAAATGCAAAAAGAAAAGACCATCGACGATGGAAGTCGTGGCCCGATCTCGCAGCTGCCTGTGAAGCGGATTCCTCAAAACTCCCTACGCCGGTACTAACCGTTCAGGTTCAATGAGTAAGGAAGCACAGTATTCCACTCTCAGCCGCTTGCCGCGGATCCCCAGTTGAAGAACAATATCCGATTGTCTTTCTGTTTTCTATCAGCTATTATACAGCGGTCAGAGTAGAAAGTCAAATATTTTGGCAAAGAAATAAGAAAGCAAAGGCGATACCGCAGTATTTGAACGGCGGCGCGTCCGGAAGATTTTATTGCTGTAAATACTCCTCCAGACAAAGCCCCTTTTCTTTCATCTCCTTTGCAGCCTCCGCTCCGACATAACGATAATGCCATGGCTCGTAGCTGATTCCGGTAATCTCTGTTTTATCAGCCGGATATCGCTTGACAAAGCCGTATTTGTACGCATTTTCATCCAGCCATTTGTAAACGGAATCGGAAGAGCATTGCGATGTGTCGGCATTGATATCAACGCTCAAGCCCAACTGATGTTCGCTTGTGCCGGGAATGGCGACATATTCCTCTGCGAGCGCTGTCGCCTCACGTTTGGAATAGCCGTCTTTTTGAAATTCCTTTATTTTGTTGTCCATGATTTTCTGCTGTTCTTTTTCTGTCCGATATCCCGCCCTCACAAATAAGTGAAGACCATTTGCCCGCGCATCGTTGAACATCGCTTGCAGTTCCGGATAGATTCTGGCATCTATCCTTTCCCTGTTTGATAATTCCATCAATTCGATATCGTAGTTTTCGGGAATGGCGTGATCTTTATTGACAAGAATTAAATTCCAGGACGTATCGGTTTCATTGCCGGACGGATTATCCTGCCTGCCGGAGAAGAAGCCGGTTTGAAAAAATATAGTTCCGATGATAACCAACAGGACAACGATGACAGCTTTTTTCATCGGTTTGTTTGATCGATGCTTTTTCATAATAAGTCCACCTCGTATCATGCGGGAAAAGACCCGCACAGGCGGTGTTTCCTGCCTGTGAATAAATGGTCAGTAGAACGTGCACCGCAGATTTTTTCTGCGATGCACGGGAGAAAGGGGTTATGTCATTTCAATCAGCTCCGCTGCCATATCGAACAACATCTGCGATGGGCAGCCGTCGGGTGTTTCGCACATCAAAGTATAGGTTACGCCATCCTGTTCCCAGATTACACTGGAGATCATGGTTTCTTCGATCTCGTCAGAGCCTTCGGAAATAAAATAGTCATCGCGTTTCAGATTTTCCAGATCTTCCTCTGTCATTTCATACCCCGTCGGCACGAACTTATACGTGTCGTTGTAGTACTGTACTTCAATGCCGCTGATGGTTTTTGTCTCTGCCGCCGTGTCGTCACGCTCGGAAGAGCTGCCGTCAGTCGGCTCTGTGCACAGCGTAATAAGCGGTTCTCCATCTTTTCCATATTCAATATCGATGCCGCAGAAACTGGAGAGCGCGGCGCCGGATTCATCATGTGTTGTCCAGTGAGGAATGCTCATCTGGTCAAAGGTATAACCGTTTGCAAATTGCTCCGTTGCCCTGATATCCAAACCGGATTTTTGCTCGGCTTCTTCTAACTGGGAGAAGCTGCTGTATTCGTCGTTCGTAGAATAGCCGGTGACGTAGGAAACAATGCCGGTGGTTGCAACGGCGGTCACACTGAGCACTGCACATGCAGCGGCGGCGATAAAGAATGTCTTTTTCTTTCTGAATTTCATAATGGTTCCTGCCTTTCCGGAAGCTGCCTTTGCTTCCATACTTGCTTTTAGATTTCGGTTCAGCTGTTCACTCGGCTGCGCCGAGGTAAGGGACTGCCTCAAAAGTTCATCCATAGTATATTTATTACGCATAGCCTGCATCCTCCAATTGTTTCTTCAGCAGCGCTCTTGCGCGGTGAAGCCTGCGCTTGACTGTTCCTTCCGGCAGCTTTAATATAGCTGCGATTTCCTTTACGGAAAGTCCGGCGGAATAATACATGCAGATCGGCGTGCGGTACAGCGCGGGCAGCGCATCCACACACTGCGTCACCAGTGCATTTAATTCATGGTCAATGCACTGTTCTTCGGGCGTGGTGTCGTCGCACGGCTCCTGCCCGTTTTCCTGTAGCATTTCCATGCTTTGGGTTTCCGTGCGCGATTTTCGCCAGTTTAGCCTGCGGCATTTGTTCCGCCACAGACGGAGGGAGATAGAGATCAGATAGCTTTTCGGATTGTTGTGCATATCTATCTTTTCAACCAGTTCAACTGCTTTTAAAAAGGTTTCCTGATATAGTTCCTCCCCTTCCTCCGCACTGCGGGTAAGATACCTGCAAAAGCGATAGATGTCGCCGCCATAGGTATCTACACATTGTGCCAGTTCTTCCATAGTCATATAGATTTGATAAACTCCTTTGGGTTAGTAAAGCGGCGATAGAATACGCGCTTGTACTTTGGTTTCAGACGTCTGTGTTTTAACCCTTACACTTTAACATTGTTCTGTGCGATCAAATGGTTCGCACGATGATGGAATTTTTTTGTGCCGTTGACGAATATTCCCTGAAATGATAAACTAAAAAAAGAAATTCTATTTAAATAAAGGAGAGAGCAAGATGCAGTATCGAATTGAGAATGAATGGTTTACCGTTATCATTGACAGCAAAGGCGCAGAGCTAAGCTCGATGAAATCCAGGGCATCCGGCACAGAATATGTCTGGCAGGCAGACCCATCGATCTGGGCGCGCCACGCACCGATCCTGTTCCCGATCGTCGGCCGGTTAAAGGATAAGACCTACACGGTCGGCGGAAAGGAATATACGATTACGCAGCACGGCTTCGGCCGCGATCTGGAATTTGTCTGCACGGCGCAGACGGAGCGCTCGATTGATATGACCCTTGCGCCGAACGCATATACCAGACAGATGTACCCGTTCGAGTTTTCGCTGACTGTGCGCTATACATTGGAAGGAAATACGCTGAAAAAGGAGCATATCACGACCAATCACGGCGATGCGGATCTGTATTACGAGGTCGGCGGACACGATGCATATAATGTTGCGCTGGAGCCGGATGAGACAATGGCGGATTATTATGTTGATTTCGGGGAAGGCGATGCAGTGCATCCGCTCATCAACAATGAAGCGCTGATGATCACAAAGGATAAGCGGGACGTTGCGCTGCGGGACGGCAAATTGTATCTGACCAGTGATCTGTTTGCGCTGGATGCACTGATTTTAGACGATCTGGCGACCCGTTCGGTATGCGTCAGAAGCGACAAGTCCGCGCATTGCGTCCGTATGGATTTTGCAGACTTCCCGTATCTTGGTATTTGGAGCAAGTACACAGGGGCGGATACCAACTATGTCTGCATCGAGCCGTGGAGCACATTGCCGGATGCGGCATATCTTGACTACGCGCTGGAAAATAAAATCGGCGTGCGCTGCCTCAAGCCGGGCGCGACAGAAACGCTGACCTTCTCGACAACCATCACAGAGTGAAAAAACGCCCGCAGGTGCCGCCTGCGGGCGCCAGATTGTAGAAAAAGTGAAATCTCAATGCATATGATGCAGGGATTTCGACACGA
>CAYNPX010000063.1:0-9452 GCA_964399205.1 uncultured Butyricicoccus sp. | reverse complement strand
CGGCGTCCGCTTATATAGCAGGCGCCGCTCTTTTCAGCAATAGAGCAATAGATATTCATTTTTCACATGAATGATATGTCTGTATTTTTTCTGGAAAGTCAGTGTATCATACAAGCCCCGACTCCCAAGATCGGAAAACACGACTGGATCGGCAGGGTAGGGAAGAACGCTGTGTTTTGCACGGCTTCCAGAAGTTTTATGGGCAGTACATGCACGATGGAAACGACTATCTTCTATTTTAACCGGAGCAATAAAAAGGGAAGTCCCAGTTCATGCCGATTGAATCAGTGTTTCCCTAAATCAAAAACCTCCTTTCCGAGCGAAATGCCTCTGTATACCGCCATCATTCAGAATCTCTACCATAATATCGGGCAGAGGTGAGATATGAATATCTTCATGACTTGTACGGTTGTGAAGCACATTTTCTCCCAGAATGAATTCTACCTCATCTCCGGCATTGATTCGATCCGTATCACATTCAATAATAGGAAGTCCTATGTTAATCGCATTTCGATAAAATATTCTGGAAAAGGATTTCGCTGCAATACAGGATACCTTGGACACTTTCAATGCAATAGGGGCTTGTTCCCGAGAAGAACCACAGCCAAAATTGGAACCGGCAACGATGAATGTGAAACCGTTATCCACTTTTTTATGAAAGTGTGCATCTAAATCTTCCATCGCATGTTTAGCCAGTTCATCCAGATTCAGAGTCTTGGTATATTTTCCGGCGATGATCAGGTCTGTGCTGATATCGTTTCCGTATTTAATACATTTTGCACGCATAGCATCACTCCTTCTTTTTCGGAACTGTGATCACGCCATACAGGCACGATGTTGCCAGAGTTTTTGGACTGACCAGGTAGATAGAGGCTTTATTATTTCCCATGCGCCCTTTGAAGTTTCTGTTAGCTGTGGAAATCACAATCTCCCCATCGCCCGGCACGCCGCCATGCGTTCCTACACAGGCACCGCAGCCCGGGGTGAAAAAAGTAGCTCCGGCCTGAATCAAATCTGTAGTGATACCTTCCTCAATCGCCTGAAGCATGACATTTTTGGATGCGGGGGTCACCAGTAGCCTGACGCCTTCTGCAATCTTTTTGCCCCGAAGGATCTCGGACGCTTCTCTCAGATCTTCAATGCGTCCATTGGTACAGCTGCCGAGAAATGCCAGTTGGAATTTCGTTCCGGCAATTGCTTTAATGGGAGCATAATGATCCACGGCGTGGGGAAGTGCTGCACCGGGGCAGATTTCATCAAGGTCGATGTGAACTACCTTTTCGTATTTTGCACCATCGTCCCCATGTACTCCGGTTTCCTTATTGCAGATGAAACCGGCTTTTCCGCCCATTTCTACTACCATGTTCGCAATTGTCATACGCTCAGCTAAAGAGAGTGTTTCCAGATAATCGCCATACATCTCAAATGACTTATAATTTCCTCCGGATGCACCGATCTTACCGATAATGTAAAGGATAACATCTTTTGCGCTACAGTTATCTGCCGGCTTTCCATCTAACACCAGCTTAATGGTTTGCGGTACCTTGAACCAGCTTTTGCCCGTGAGAAAAGCGGCGCCCATGTCCGTGGCGCCTACGCCGGTCGAGAAGGCTCCTACCGCGCCATAGGTACAGGTATGGCTGTCAGTCCCGATTACTAAATCGCCTGCTTTGACATAGTTTCTCTCAATCATCAGTTGGTGGCAGACGCCTTCACCACCCTCGATAAAATCGATGTCCTGTTCTTTTGCAAAGTTGCGCATCAGAAGCTGTAAATTGGAAACGGTTTCATTTGGTGCAGGCGTGGCGTGATCCATGATAAAGTGTATTTTTTTCGGATCGCAAACCTTTTTGCCGCCTAAACTCTGGAAGGCTCGAACCGCAAGCGGTCCATTGGCATCATGTGCCATCATGACATCAATGTCGCAAAGAACAATTTCATCCGCTGTCACATCTTTCCCGCTCTTTTCGGAAAGAATCTTTTCTATAATAGTCTTTGGTCTCATGCCGCTCCTTCCCTTCTTCCTAAATTTGAAGGAACTGTCCGTTAACCAGACTTGGCGCCTGTAGTTTTCCGCCTTTACTGATGCATGTGATTTGCCGCGCACACTGCTTTGCCATGCGGATAGCGTTATCCGCTGTGTTGCCGCCGAGGTGGGGAGTGAGTAACACATTTTCCATCCCCAAGAAAAGGTTATTCTTAACGGTTTCGTTCTCAATGGCATCGAAAGCCGCACCCGCCAGGTTGCCATTTCGCAGAGCTTCAGCCACAGCCTGCATGTCAACCAGTTCCTCCCGTGCCGTGTTGATCAAAACAGCATTTTTCTTCATCAAGCCAATGCGTTCTGCGTTGATAATGCCATTGGTTGCTTGAGTCAGAGGAGCGTGAAGGGAAATAATATCACTGACGGTCAGTAATTTATCTAATTCCATAAAGATGATATTCATTTCCTTTTCCAACTTCTCGGGCAGACGGAACGGATCATAATAAACGATATGGGCACCAAAGCCGTTAAACAATTCGGCTGCTTTTTTACCGATATTTCCCATACCGATTATGCCGATGGTTTTTCCATGAATTGTGAAAGAATGTCCGCAATATCGCTCACGTTCCCACTTTCCGTTCATCATTCCATTGGTGAGTGGAACAATATTTCGATAAACTGCCAGCGCGAGAGCAACAGCCATCTCAGCTACTGGAATACTGTTCATTCCGGCGGTGACAGCAACAGGGATTCCCTGCCTGCCAGCCGTCTGGATATCCACTGTATCAAATCCTGCGCCCCAGCGCTGTATCAGCTTCACATTCTTCATAGCGGTGATATGTTCTGCATGAAGGCACAGTGTTCTCAAAATCACATAGTGTGCATCATAAGCCTTTTCGTATTCATCGTAATCGGATATATACTGTAATACAAAATCACCTTTAAAAGCAGTCTCCAACGCATTCCTCATATTTTTATCAAACGGTCCAATCACCGCGACTTTTTCCATTCAGATAGCCTCCATTATTCAAAATTCTAGTATCCGCAAGGGATTTTCCCGGCACATCAGCCTCAAGTCATCATCTGATACTCCTTTTTCCAGCAGACATGCAATGAAATCAGCCAGTCCCTGTGCAGGTGTGGGGAGATTTTTCTGACCAAAGTCTGTTGTCAAAACGCAGTGCTCTGCGCCCAGTGTCCGGATCCGCAACACCATTTCTTCTGCAGTGATAGCATGGTTATAAATATTGAGCCAACATTTTTCCAACATTACACCCATATCGACCATCTCCTGCTGATAGGCAAGAGAAATCTTTTCCCGTGCGCTGTCAGGATGCGTTGCCATCATACGAACGCCCTGTTTGGTTCCCTCCCGGCACAGGAGCAACGATTCCTCACAGGACAGATGCCCTGTCCCCAGGATTCCGTTATACTTCTTTATGACATCGAACACCTGATACACCTCGGGGACGAGTTTCCCTTCCTGATCCACAATCCTGACCGGAGGTGCTATAACAGGTTGACTTCCAATGCCGGGCGTGCTGCTCATTTTCGCCCTCTCTATGTTTTGTTGGAAACGGATATGGTTCTGTGCATGGAATGTGGGCATCCACACCATCTTTGAACCCATGAGCATTTCGCTTTCTACTGCATAAGGATTAAGACCTCCTACCGTCTGGTCGAGGGTCACGCCGCCATAGAGCTTGGCCCTGCACCCGCTATGCATGTTTACCATAGCAGCCCTTGCTCCTGTAGGCATATAATGGCTCTTGATTACGCAGCCGCCCATGCCCCAAATGTCCATATCTCGGGCAATCTCTAAATCATCGAATTTCCTGGGGAAGTGCGAGGGAGCTGTATGCACATGCATATCGATGGCTCCGTTCAGGATCTTTAAAACCTGTTCTTTCATACAAATCCCCCGCTTTCTCAGGCTGTCTGTTTTTTCGATTTCCATTCCTTCATCAGATAGGTCGCCACCATCAGAATCAAGGCACAGGCTGAACTGATGATATCCACCATCATATTTCCCCATGGACCGAGCATGATGATAAATAAAGCAATCAGAAGCACTCTTGTGATCATCGAGATGGAATGCTTTCCAATCATGCCGGCGTGACCGCAATTAAAGACGATAATCGAAAAAGTTGTAACGATGATATCCAGAAGAATTGTCTGCATTCCGCCCTGTAATCTCAGACCCGGTCGGTAGAGCATGACATAAGGCAAGAGGAAACCGGTAAGCCCCAACATAAGGGCGTTGTATGCAGTCCGCCATATTTTGGTAGTTTTGGCAATACCAATAGCCGCGTAAAGTCCCACTGCCACGGGAGGCGTTACATTTGCATAGATGCCAAAATAGAAGATAAAGAAATGCGCAACGATCTTTGGAATTCCAAACTCAATCAGCGCAGGCGCAACAAGACTAGCCAAGACAACATAAGCTGCCGTCGTAGGAAGTCCCATGCCCAGTATCAGCGAAGCGATCATCGTAATAATGAGGAGCACGACTACATGTCCGCCGGAGATCGTCACCAGCAAATTGGAGAGCTTAAAGCCAAGACCTGTCAGAGAGAACACGCCTACGATCATGCCTGCCGATGCACATGCCACTGCGATCATTGAGATGCTCATAGCGCAGTTGCGTATGATTGGAAGCAGAGCTTTCAGATTGATACGAGTTTCTTTCTTGAAAAAGCTGACCAGAACGCCGACGACAATACCGTAAAAGGCAGATCGGGAAACAGAGAGGTTGGAGAAAACCAGACAGTAGATAATCACCAGAATCGGAATAAATAGGTGGCCTCCCCACTTCATGACCGCCTTGATATCCGGTTTTTCGCTGGCATCCAGAGGCTTGAGATTTTTCTTCTTTGCATAAAAATCTACCTGTAGAAATACATGGAAATAGTATAGAATCGCTGGAACGATAGCCATGACCATCAATTGACCGTAGGTGACGCCGCAATATTCAGCCAGAATAAAGGCTGTAGCGCCCATAACTGGCGGCATCAGTTGTCCGCCGGTGGAAGCGATTGCCTCTACTGCCGCCGCGTATTCCGGCTCAAATCCACTCTTTTTCATCAAAGGAATCGTGACTGTACCGGTTCCTACTACATTTGCCGCCACACTGCCGCTGATACTGCCAAATAGACCACTGGCTATGACTGAAACCTTTGCAGGACCACCCCGAACATCGCCCAACATACCTTGAGCAAATTCAGCAATAAATTCTCCTCCATGGATTATCTGGAGCACAGAACCAAAGATAATAAAGACCGCGATAAATACAGAGGATGCCTGAAGGACAGACCCCCAAATCGCATCCGTCCCCAAAAACAAATTTCCGACGATCCGGCTCACTGTATAGCCGCGGTGTCCATACGGTTGGGGAAGATATTTACCAAACAGAGCATATGCCAGGAAAATCAAGACGATGAGGGGTAAGCCATTGCCGACGCGATTTCTCGTAGCAATCAAAAGCAGTACCAGAAAAACCGCGCCGATGATGGCACTTTCTCTGGTTACGATACCGGCATTTGCGCCCTGCGCCAATTCTACCGCCGTGTAAGCATAGATGCTGATGCCAAAGGCAGCAATACACATAATTGCGTCGATCACTGCGGCCAGTTTCTTTTCTTTTTTGACCGATTCCACCATCATATTGGAGAAGATCATCACCAGAGCAAATCCCAGATGCACTACCATCTGCTTTACGCCCGGCAATGTCTGGTATCCGGAAGCCACAATATGAAATCCCACAAAGCAAAGAGCGATCACAACCGGGATATAATCAATTGAAAAACGGGATTTATTTTCCATACAAAATCACCTCAAACATACTTCAGAAGTATCATCCTTTCCGTCCTTTTTGCCGCGAACGGAATACACATTGTGTACCCCATTCGCGGCAACTTTATTGGAGGAAATTCACAATCAATCCAGTCCCTGTTCTGTCAGATATCGTTTAGTCCCTTCTGCCAATGCAGGTGTTGCATTGTCTATGCCGTCAGCGAAAAATTCCTTCTGGTTATCAAGGGTAAAGAACTTCGCGCCTTCATAGATGGCACCGATTTCATCACTATGCTCAATGATCATCTTCGTCAGCATATAGGTCAGATCATCATCAACCTCGGCGGAGGTGTAGATGTTGGCCATAACCGCGATACTTTCCACGTCCTCTGTCTGTCCCTCATAGGTGTTCGCAGGAATAACATAGCTGACCCAATAAGGACTCTCATCTGCTACTTTTCTCAGAGCTTCCGGATCACTTTTCAAAAAGCGACCGCCACTGCCGGTGCTGGCCAATTCGGTGATTGTAGAGTAAGGAACAGCTGCGGTAGTTACGATACAGTCAATAGATCCGTCCTTCAATGCGTCGGACAGATTTGCAGCTGCCATCTGCACGATTTCATAGTCACCCTCGTTGAGACCGTGGGCTTTCAAGTAAGTTGGCGCATAGGTAGAGGCATTGGCTGCGGAGTTGACGCCAACACGAGCGCCTTTCAAATCGGAGACGGACTGGAGCTTGGAGTCATCAGGAACCCATGCATGAACTGGGGTGGCTGCACCAGCCAACAGAATACGGACATTGTCATATTCCTCGCCCTCAAAATCACCGGTACCGTTAGTTGCTTCATAAGCTGAACTGGAGGTGCCGATGCCCAGTTCGATTTCATTGTTACCCAATTTTCGGATGTTACCAGTGCCGCCACCTGATGTGGTTTCAAGATTAATAGAAACCTGAGGTAAATAATCACCCAGCACACTGGCTACAGCAGAGGCGGTCATGGTATAGCTGCCGCTTCCCGCATCCGTACCGAAGGAAATATACTGAGCTTCGATCTCAGGCAGAGAGTCATCGGAATCTGTTTCCTGACCGGACTGAGCGGACTGTGTATCCGATGCAGCTTGGTCAGCGGATTGATCTGCGGACTCGGTACTACTACATGCAGTAAAAACAAATAGCATACTCAGGGCGAGCAATAGGCTTATTAACTTTTTCATTTGTTTTCTCCTCCTGTTTTTAGTTTTATTCTGTTATAGAATGAATGGCTGAATCACAAATTACTGTTTTTCCTCCAAAAGGTCCAATACCCATTGCGGTGCAAGCTGGGGAAGTTCCCTACCTTCTTTTTTCGCTCTATTGTAGGCATCAATAGTAGCGTCACGCTTGGTTTCATAGGCCATCTTTTCCTCAGCTTTTGTCAGGACTTCCTCGATCTTATCCCGTGGGACTACGGTAACGCCGTCTGCTCCGCCGACAACCAGGTCACCGGGAGAAACATTCAGTCCGCCGCAATGGATTGGCACATTGATTTGACCGAGATTTTTCTTGAGGACACCCCGCTGCATCTGTCCGCGGGAGAATACAGGGAAATTTAATTCAATGCAACCCTGCTTGTCTCTGCAATAGCCGTCAATGACCATGCCATAATATCCCACAGCTTTCGCCGCTCCCATAATCAGGTCACCGAAATAGGGTCTATCCCGATAGTTTTTTCCATCAATGACCATAACATATCCGGCAGCTGGCGCAGAATAAGTGGCAACATGAATTGGGAAGTTGTCACCGTTATCTGTGTCGATGGTCACAGCTGTACCAACCATCAAGAAGTTCGGATCCGGGTTTACAGGCATAATCTCTGCCGACATACAGCCGTCCATCTGAATCCCCATCTCCTTCATTCCGTCACAAAGCAGAGCGGGATTGAGTTTTTTTGCCCGATTGATCACCTCCTCCGGCAACAACTCCGGGAATTTATTCAGCCGCATAATTATCCTCTCCTTTCAAAGATTTAAGGTCTGCTGATAAAAAACGAAAATAATCGGGTATTCAGTACAGTATACTAGCATTTTGGTATGTTATACCTCGGGCTTAATCCGCTTTGCATTGACCTGACACACATCCGATGGTATCAAAATCAACCTCGAATTAACGCGTCAAATCTAAGTGACCTCAATTACGGAGGTGAGCTGGTCTTATAAATGCCCTTAAATGCTCTGTATTCATTCTTTTCTCGTTTATTCTGCTTCTTTAACAGCCCTGATTAGCTCTGGACAGAACCATTTCTATTTAAATCGTATCATCTGTTTTCAGAATTGTCAATTTTGTATTTATTTGTTACATTATTTTGTCAAGTTTGCTCATAATTACCTATTAAAAACGAATTATTACGGATTTATTTTGTGAAATTTGTCAAAAATCTGAAAAATTGTTTTTCACCTCGTTACATTTTGAGAAAAAAAGAAACTGCTATACTGTAATTATTCTGGCGCGCAACGATATTGTTTCTTTTTAGAACTATTGTTACACAATCAATTAATGTCTCATTAAGGTAAAACCCTGCGAATAGACCAATCTTTTTTTTCTAAGGTGAATGAACTGATTGCATATGCGGGGGACTACCGTATTTTTTTGATGACATTTGTTTCATTGTAGTGTATACTAAAAAAAGGGAGTGAGAAAAATGGAAAATGACATCTTTGAAACCATCAAGTCAAAGTATTCCGAATTTACCAATCTGCAGAGAAAGGTAGCTGACTGTATCTTATCCAATCCGACAGTAATTCTTCTTTCTACTGTAAAGGAGACTGCTGAAGCCTTTTCGGTCAGTACTGCAACAATCATTCGCTTTGCCAATGCACTGGGCTATAGCGGCTATAGCGAACTTCAGGAAGCCGTCCGCAGCCGCGTTCGGCAGCAGTTTGATCCTGTAAACCGCTTAAATTCCGGGACAAATCAACTGATAAGTAAGGACACTGTATTGGAGCATATCTATAAAATGCAGATGGCGAATTTAGAGCGACTTTACAATGAGGATTTGTTAAAAAATGTTCGTTCTGCTGTGGAATTGATCAAAGCGGCGCCCCACATTTACTCCTGTGGTGCCCGGGGAAGCTATTCCGTGGCTTACTATTTTGGGCATCACATGAACCGCATTTTTAGAAACTGCAGCATTTTGCGCAATGATGACACTTTGCCCGATCAGTTGGTGCAAGTGCAGCCAGATGACGTGATATTTGTCGTTAACCAACCCCGGTATAATCCCCACTTATATCGGGGTGCAAGATATGCCCGCTCGAAAGGAGCAAAAATCATCGCCATCTCGGACAGCAGCTTTTCACCTTACCATAGTGCAGATGTTTTCTTCTCCACTCCTTATCAGAGTAGTGACTATCACAATTCTTTGCTTCCGTCTATTTTAATCGTTGAAATGATCATTACTGCAACTATTGAGAACAATGTAGACTTTGTCAGTCAAAATCTCTCGGAAATGGAGGACATCTTTCGTGAATTAGATGTTTTTTTGTAAGATACTGAAAGGATGTTCACGCATGGGATCCCAGTTTCGTCAACACCGGAGGAGACTCTATGCGGTTCAGGGGATTGATACACGGCGGCTTTGCCGCCTTCAGCCTGTCGACAAAGGTCGACAGGCTGTCAACCAAATGCAAGCATTTGGTT
>CAYNPX010000062.1:5102-9602 GCA_964399205.1 uncultured Butyricicoccus sp. | reverse complement strand
GGCGATCATGGAGCATTGCTAAATAACGGATAGGAGATGGAAAGACAGGTAGAATACTGCAAACAGGTATGACTTGTCTTTCCATTCTTTGCGGGAAAAATAGATAGAGAGGGTAATAGTAGATATGGCATTGACGTTGATTACGTTTATCGGCTTTACGATTTTGGTAGCCGTTATTTCTTATGTAAAGACAAAGGGCGACGACCAGACGACAGCCGATGGATATTTCCTTGCAGGACGCGGTCTTCCGGGCTTCGTTATTGCGGGATCGCTTCTTTTAACCAACCTGTCAGCAGAACAGCTGGTAGGTACCAACGGCCAGACATGGGCAGTCGGCATGAGCCCGATGGCGTTTGAGGTTCTCGCGGCAACTGCGTTGATCGTTCTGGCCTTGTGGGCAGCACCGCGTTACTTAAAGAGCGGCATCACCACGATTCCGGAACTGATCGGTCTGCGTTTTGACCGCTCCACAAAGCTGTGGTTCTGTATCGCATACATTATTTTGTATCTGGTCGTCCAGATTCCGGTTATCCTGTATTCCGGTTCCCTTGTATTTGAAAATATCTTTGGTTTGTCCGATATGCTGGGCGTAACCAAATTCCAGGCGATAGTCATTCTGTGTATTGCAATCAGCGTAGTTGGTTCCATCTATGCGATCTTTGGCGGTCTGAAGGCAGTTGCGGTATCTGATACCGTTAACGGCGTTGGTCTGCTGATCGGTGGACTGATGATTCCGTTCTTTGCATTGAATGTACTGGGACACGCGGCGGGCAGCGAGAGCGGTGTTGCGATCGTAGATGGCTGGAAGTATCTCGTTGCAAACCATGCGGATAAGCTGAACTCAATCGGTTCGCTGACCGCAGAAGCGCCAGAGGTTCCGTGGCCGACTGTATTCACCGGTCTGGTATTCCTTGGGTTACAGTCCTGGTGTACACACCAGTCCTTCATTCAGCGCGTACTTGCCGCTGAAAACCTGAAGGAAGCGCAGAAGGGTGCGCTGTATTGCGCGTTCCTCAAGATCGCAGGCTTTATGTTCCTTGCATTGCCGGGCGTTATTGCTTATGCACTGTTTGAACTTCAGGGCGATCAGGTCACCATGATGGACGATGCATATCCGCATCTGGTTACACAGGTTATTCCGGCTCCGCTGATGGGCTTCTTTGCGGCTGTTATGTTCGGCGCAATCCTGTCGTCGTTCAACTCTGTATTGAACTCCGTCAATACCATGTTCACCATGGATATTTATCATGAGTTTATCAACCCGAAGGCATCGGAAGAGAAGCTGGTTAAGGTTGGCAAGAATATCGGTATTGTATTTGCGGTCGCTACAACGATCGTAGGACCGATGGTTTACTTCTTCCCAGCCGGTCTGAAGACCTTCCTGGATTCCTTTGTTATGCTGATTGGTCTGCCGGTTCTGTCTGCGGTATTTGGCGGTTTCTTCTTCAAGTATCTGCCGAAGTATGCGGCAAAGGTCATTATGGTGTTCCATGTTGTTGTATATGGTCTGTTTATGATTATCGGTCCGCAGTATCCGGGCGGCGGCGATATGCACTATCTGTATGCAGTTGCAGTGCTGTGGCCGATTGAGCTGATCATGATGGCGATTATGAACCGGAACAACAAAAAGAAAAATCCGGAGCTTCAGCCGTGGGTGCAGGAGGATGTCAAGGCTGTTGACCTGACCCCGTGGAAATACCGCAAGGTCGTTGCTTGCGTCGTTATGGTCTGCGTTGTCGCGGTGTACATCTTCTTCTCTCCGCTTGGCATTGGCGCATAAATTTGATTACTCCATTTTCGCTGGATGTCTGCTTCGTGTGGACATCCGGCTCTCTCCAAAATATAATATATGCTACGACACTTGAAACCATGAATTCTCTTCTTGCTTCAAGTTTCAACACAAAGAGCCTGCATTCAACCATGACCGGATGCAGGCTTCTTTGCGTTTGCCTGCTTTTTGAGGGCGTATAAATTTGCGGAAACTGTGCAGTCTATAGAAAAACAGAAAAAGCGAGATGAAGCGAAATGGTTTTTATGCGGACAGCGTTGACAGCCCTGTTTTCGATTGCTGCGTTGTTTCTGATAACAAAGCTGATCGGTTACCGTCAGCTGGCGCAGCTGAGTACATTTGACTATGTGAACGGCATTACAATCGGATCAATCGCTGCAGAGTTGTCCATTGCCGAAGGGCAGGATTTTTGGGAATGGCTGATTGCGCTGGCGGTATATGGCGCGGTGACATGGCTGCTGGCACTGCTGGCGGATCACTCGGTCAGGGCACGCCGTATCATCAACGGGCGGGCAATCGTCCTGCTGGACAAAGGGAAGCTGTACGACAAAAATTTCCGGCGGGCGCACATGGATATTCATGAATTTCAGATGGAATGCCGCAGCTGCGGGTATTTTGATCTGGCGCAGATCGAAACAGCCGTGCTGGAATCCAACGGCAAGATCAGCATTTTGCCGGTCAGCCGTTCCCGCCCCGCGACGCCGGAGGATCTCGCCGTTCGCGTACAGCAGGAGACGGTGAACGGCAATGTCATCATTGACGGGAAGATCATGGAAAAGAATCTGCAAAATCTGGGCTATGACAGGCAATGGCTGCACAAACAGATGGAAAAACAGCATAAAACGGAACTGTCGTCCATTTTTCTTGCGACCTGCTCACCGGATGGCGTTTTGACGGTGTTTGAACGCGCCGACAGGGAGCATCGGGATATTTTAGAATGAACGGCGGATAGACGGAAAGATTTTGCGGATTTTTTACAGTTTATCTTTGCAGCGCGGCAAAAATGTGGTAAAATAGAGTGATTAAAAATTTAGCAGGAATGACACACGGGGTGATATCTATATAATGAGACTTAAATTTACGGGCTGTGCGGCTGCGGCAGTGTTGTGCACATGCCTGCTGTGCCGGACACCGGCTGCCGCGGTTAGCATCGGTGAACCATCGAAACAGGCGGAAAATATCCTGAAAGCCGCAGATCAGGCGGCGCTTCTCCCATCGAGCATGGACGGTCAGGCGGCGAGCCAGCCTGTTACCAGAGCGCAGATGTGTTCGATGGCGGTGCGGCTGTATGCGTCTTTAAGCGGCACAGAGTATGACAGTCTGATGCAGGAAAACGCGGCGCGGCGCAGTGTATGCCCGTATACCGATACACAGGACGCAGATGTGCAGCAGGCGTGGCTTCTCGGTCTGACAGAGGAAGAGGACGGCGATTTCCGTCCGGATGAACCGGCGAATCGTCAGCAGTTTATCACCATGCTGTATCGTGCGATGCAGCAGAGCGGGAGCGAGGTAAGCGTCTCTGAAAATGTGATTGCCGAAACGCTGTATACGTTCGCGGATGGAGCCTATGTACCCGATTGGGCGCAGGACGGCATGGCATATTTTGTGCGTGAGGGTCTGTCCGTCGGCATAGGAGACGCGAAGCTCGGCGTTGGTGAAAGTGTAAATACGGAGCAGGCGGGTATTCTTGTGTACCGCGCGGCGGCAGCGGTACATACGGGACGCGGCGACAGCGGCGTACAGGACGTCAGCCAGATTTCTGTGCATTCCGGCGCACGTGCGGTCAGCTGGACCGGCTGCGGCGCGGACTATTATCTGGTTTATTTTTATCAGACGGACAGCTTTGACAGCGCGCCGGTTCTGACAGAGCAGGTAAGCTCTTCTGGCAGCGGCGCACAGGAGCTGACGCTGCCGCAGGAGATCACGGATCAGCCCGGACTGTGGTACTGGTCGGTAGACGGCTTTGACTGCACCGGCAAGCTGCTGGCATCGTCCGGACAAACCGCAACGCTTACGGTAACCGCGGAGGCGGCAGTGACCGACGAGGGCGGTACGCTGTTTATTCCATCAGATGGAACGGATGCGCAGAACGATTTGATCGCGGAAACCATTCCGGCGGGCATGTCGTATTATGGCGAGAGCTACAGCCAGAAGGTGGCGCGTATCTTCGGCAGCGGCGCAAGCTATCATAAGTATGCAAATTCCACAGAGGCCGCAAGCCATCAGGTAACCATCACTGTTCCGGTATGGGATTTTGATAAAAACGGAAACAAGGTCACACGCAATGTGAGCCTCCAGATCCATCAGGCGCTGGCAGCTACGGTGCAGCAGATTTTCGCGGAAATTTATGCGGGCGGGGAGCAGTTCCCGATCCATAACGTCGGCGGCTACTGCTGGCGCGGCGACAGTTCGTCTTCCGAACATTGTCTCGGCACCGCGATCGACATCAACTGGGACGAAAACTACATGTGCACCAACAGCGGCAGCGCTTTGACCGGTACACACTGGACGCCGGGTGCAGACCCGTATTCCATTCCGGCAAATGGCGAGGTCGTCCGTATTTTTGCAAAGTACGGCTTCGGCTGGGGCGGTACATGGAACAGCAAAAAGGATTATATGCATTTCTCGTATTTTGGTACGTAATAACCGAAAAAACGACAGGGCACACTGGAATGGTGTGCCCTGTTTTGTATATGCGGCGTGCCGGAGAA
>CAYNPX010000062.1:0-5002 GCA_964399205.1 uncultured Butyricicoccus sp. | reverse complement strand
TATCTCTGCATCCGCTTGAAATCCAGATAGCCCTGCAAGATCAGCGAAGCGGCGACAGCGTCGACATTTTTCCTGTGCTTCTTTTGTTTTTTGCCGGTGGCGTGCAGGATGGCATGTGCTTCGATGGTTGTGCGGCGTTCGTCCCAATACACGACCGGCACGCCGGTACGTTTTTCCAGCGCGGCGCCGAGCGCGCGGCATTTTTCCGCGCGTTCCCCCTGCGTCGCATCCATATTTTTCGGCAGACCCATCACGATTTCTTCGATTTTTTCCGCCGCAGACAGCGCTGTCAGCTTTTCCAGCAGCTCGTCTGTGTTCCAGGTCGCAATGACCTGCGGGGAGCCGGCGAGGAAACCGGTCGGGTCGGAGATGGATACGCCGGTACGGGCATCGCCGTAATCAATTCCCATGATCTTCATGTGCTTGCATTTCCTTTCCGATGGTGGTATGGACACAAGTATAACACAGGCGGCAAACTGATGCAAATTGCATTGCACTTTCCGGCATGGATTGGTATAATGGAAGAACAGCGAGCGGATGGAGGATAAAAATGGCAACATCAAAAAACAATCGGAAAAAAGGAAAGAAGCGGGCAAAGAGCCATTCTGTGCAGCAGACGCAGGACAGGCGCAGCGCTGCGGATGTAAAGCGCGTAAGGGACTGGAAGCGGGAACAGGTGCTCAGCTTCGCGGCGCTTGCCGTCATGGTCGCGGGCTTTTTGATCGCCAGCTTTACCAGCTATGGCATCATCGGCTATCCGCTTGCGGCTCTGGGTGCGGCAATCGGCATGGTACGCACAAAGTGGGACACAACAAATCATAAGATCACGATCGTGTGCTTTATCGTCGTCATCGTCCTTTCCATGCTGACATGGTTCAGCATCCTCAGCGGAAATCAGACATAAGCAAAAAAAGGAGAACATTCATGGCAGTATCCAAAGGCAATCGGAAAAAGAACACAAAACGCAAACAGAATCATTCGGCGCCGAAGGTGGAAAAGCGCCTGACCGAGGCGGAGAAGCAGGAATTGCTCAAAAAGGAGAAGCAGAATAATAAGAACCTGAAGCGGAGCATCATTGCCTGCGTTATCATGGTCGCCGGCTTCGTCATCGCATGGCTCGGCTATCGGCTGATCGGTTATCCGATCTCGTTTGCGGGCGCTGTTATGGGCATTGTGGTCGCCCGCAACCAGGACAAGGGCAGAAAAGTGACCATCGCCTGCTATACGATTTATTGCGTCCTTGTCGCTTATATGTGGATTTTTGAGTTCCTGGGGGCTTAGGACGCCTGAAATTTGTGAAAATAATAGTGGAAAACAGCATTGACGGAAAATATCCTGCATGATATAATAGTAACACCTATGCAGGGTATTTTTTTTGCTCAGAAATTCAGAGCGCCTGCAAAGGGAGGCAAATTTTTAAGGAGGTGCCGTTATGCGCGTTAAAGTAACCCTGGCATGCACTGAGTGCAAGCAGAGAAACTACGACTCAATGAAAAACAAGAAGAACAATCCCGAGCGTCTCGAGATGAACAAGTACTGCCCGTTTTGCCGGAAGCACACGTTGCATCGTGAGAGCAAGTAAGGCTGGAGAAAGGATACGGCTTCATGGCAAAAAAAGAGCAGACCGCTTCTGCAAACGATAAGAAGCAAAAAAACTCCGGTAAGGAGAAGAAGCCGGGCTTCTTTTCCAGAATTGGCAAATGGTTCCGCGATCTGAAGAGCGAATGCAAGAAGATCGTGTGGCCGACCCGCAAGCAGACAACAAAAAATACGGTTATCGTTATCGCTACCATCCTGGTGATCGGCGCGTTCATCTGGATTCTTGACGCAATCTTTAATCTGGGCATTACAACGCTGATTCAAGTGGTTGCATAAGCGGAAAGGTTTGAAAACTGTATGTCTGACACACCTAAGTGGTATGTAATCCATACCTATTCCGGCTACGAAAATAAAGTAGCCTCATCCATTATGAAGGCGGTTGAAAACCGCAAGCTGCACGACCTCATCGCTGACGTAACCATTCCGGTGGAAAAGGTACGTGAGGTCAAGGACGGCAAGACCCGCGAGGTAGAGCGCAAGCTGTTTCCGGGTTATGTGCTGGTCAAGATGATCCTGACTGATGAGAGCTGGTATCTTGTGCGCAATACGCGCGGCTGCACCGGCTTTGTCAGCCCGAACTCCAACAAGCCGCTTCCGCTTACCGACGAGGAGGCAGCGAAGTGGGGCGCGGAAACAAGGGACGTCGAGGTCGAGATAAGCTATCAGGTCGGTGATTCTGTTCGCGTCTGCGGCGGTCCGTTTATCGACTTTGTCGGCGTTGTCGATGAAATTGATATCGGGCGGAACCAGGTTCGCATTACCATCCCTGTGTTCGGACGCGAGACCCCGGTCGAGCTGGAGCTTGATCAGGTCGAAGCCGTAGAGGAATAACCAAACCCTCATTTGGCAGGTGGGAGAGCGCATCCGTCCAAATGGATGACAAGCGTCTCGCCATTACCACATTATTCAAGGAGGTGCTATACAAATGGCACAGAAAGTAGTAGGATTTATTAAGCTTCAGATTCCGGCAGGCAAGGCAACTCCGGCTCCTCCGGTAGGTCCGGCGCTGGGCCAGCATGGTGTAAACATCATGGCCTTCACCAAGGAATTTAACGAGCGCACCAAGAATGACGCAGGCATGATCATTCCGGTCGTTATCACGGTATACGCAGACCGTTCGTTCTCCTTCGTTACCAAGACCCCTCCGGCAGCAGTGCTCATCAAGAAGGCGTGCAACATCCAGAGCGGTTCTGCGGTTCCGAACAGAACCAAGGTCGCGTCCATCAGCATTGAGGACGTCCGCAAGATCGCGGAAACCAAGATGCCTGACCTCAACGCCGCTTCTGTCGAGGCTGCTATGAGCATGATCGCAGGCACCGCCCGTTCCATGGGCATCACTGTCTCTGAGTAATTCCGAGACCTGAGTTATTCATATGCATTTGATGACGGCAGCCGTGCCGTCTGGTGGGAGGAGCATTGCTTCCGAATTAACCACTAAAGGAGGATATTTATTGTGCGCAAAGGTAAAAAGTATATTGAGAGCGCGAAGCTCGTAGATCGCAGCAAGCTCTATGATACAGACGAAGCTCTGGATATGGTTATCAAAACCGCAAAGGCTAAGTTTGATGAAACAGTTGAAATTCATGTAAAGCTGGGCGTTGACTCCCGTCATGCCGACCAGCAGGTTCGCGGCGCTATCGTTCTGCCGAACGGCACCGGTAAGAATGTTCGCGTACTTGTTTTCGCTAAGGGCGATAAGGCACAGGCAGCGCTCGACGCCGGCGCAGAGTTTGTCGGCGCTGAGGATATGGTTCAGCGCATTCAGAAGGAAAACTTCTTCGATTATGACGTCGTTATCGCAAGCCCGGACATGATGGGTCTGGTCGGCCGTCTGGGTCGTATCCTTGGTCCGAAGGGCTTGATGCCGAACCCGAAGGCCGGCACCGTTACGATGGACGTTGCAAAGGCTGTTCAGGACGCAAAGGCCGGTAAGATCGAGTACCGTCTGGACAAGACCAACATCATCCATTGCCCGATCGGCAAGGTTTCCTTCGGCGTTGAGAAGCTGGCGGAGAACTTCAACACTCTGGTCGGCGCGATCATCAAGGCAAAGCCGGCCGCTGCAAAGGGTCAGTATATCCGCTCCTGCGTCGTCGCTTCGACAATGGGCCCGGGCGTCAAGGTCAACGCCGCGAAGCTGACCAACTAATTTGTGAAAAAAAGCCTTGACAGAATGGAACAGGGCTGTTATACTGTAATCGCTCGTTCAAAGACAGCAGGAGATGGACAACCATCCTAACCGGCGTTTCGCCATCCTGCCGAGGCAAGCATTTTGATGACATTCATCGGATGATTTTTCATGCCCTCCGGTCTTTGGACAGGAGGGCATTTTTTCATGTCCCCGTATCACTTTTATGGAGGTGAAACAGACTATGCCTAACGCAAAGGTTCTGGAACAGAAGAAAGCACAGGTTGCTTCTCTGGTTGAAAAGATCAAAAATTCCCCGGCTGGTGTTCTGGTCGACTACAAGGGCATCAACGTAGCAGACGATACCGCGCTCCGTAAAGAGCTGCGCGAGGCTGGCGTTGAATACACCGTTGTTAAGAACACTCTGCTGAAGTTCGCTGCTGAAGAGGTTGGTTTCCATGACATGGTCGAGCATCTGAATGGCACAACCGCCATCGCAATCAGCTCGGACGATGTTGTTGCACCGGCAAAGATTCTGGCCAAGTACGCAAAGAGCCACGAGAACTTTACCATCAAGACCGGCTTCCTTGAGGGTGCTGTTGTACCGGTATCCAAGATCAATGAGCTGGCTGAGCTGCCGAGCAGAGAAGTGCTCATCGCACAGACGCTCTACAGCTTCAATTACCCGATCATGCAGCTCGCGATTGCGCTGAATGCAATCGCTGAGAAGGGCGAGGCAGACCAGGAAGCGCTGGTTTCCACGCTGGTCGGCAAAGCAGAGGCTGCTGAGGAAGCAGCGGAATAATTTCTGCACATCGGGAATCGGAGGATTCCCCGCACACATTTAATTTTGAAATTTGGAGGTTACTACCATGACTGTCAATGAGATTATTGATGCCGTCAAGGAACTGAAGGTTCTGGAACTGGCTGAGCTGGTTAAGGCTCTGGAAGAAGAGTTTGGCGTATCCGCAACTCCGGTTGCTGTTGCAGGCGCTGCAGCAGGCGGCGAAGCAGCTGCTGTTGAAGAAAAGACCGAGTTTGACGTTGTCCTGACCGCTGTAGGCGACAAGAAGATCAACGTTATCAAGGTTGTCCGTGCAATCACCGGTCTGGGTCTGAAGGAAGCAAAGGCTAAGGTTGACGAGGCTCCGTCCACCATCAAGGAAGGCGCATCCAAGGATGAGGCTGAGGACATCAAGAAGCAGCTGGAAGAGGCTGGCGCTTCTGTAGAGCTGAAGTAAGTTACCCTTACATCAATTTTACAATGCGAATTGC
>CAYNPX010000061.1:0-9616 GCA_964399205.1 uncultured Butyricicoccus sp. | reverse complement strand
GCGCGGCGCAGCAGTTGACCCTCCCTGTGATTACGGTCACAGAGAGGGTCCTTGCTTTTGGGGGTCGTTATATTTGCGTCACTTCGTCATCAGGTCGCAGACCGCATTGGAGAATGCGGCCGGATCATCGATCGGAATGCCGGCAATCAGCAGCGCCTGATTATACAGCAATGCGGTATACGCTTTCAGCTTATCCTGATCGTCCGCGTACAGCTTGCACAGCGTATCAAAGATCGGATGAGCCGCATTGATCTCCAGAATCTTTTCCGCGCTGACATGCGAGCCGCTGTTCTGCACGTTGTTGAGCACGCGCTCCATTTCAATGGACAGGCTGCCCTCCGAGGTCAGGCACACCGGATCATTGACCAGACGGGAAGAAACACGGACATCCTTTACCTTGCCGTCGAGCGATTCCTTCATCAGATCGAACATCGGGCGGTTTGCCGTAGATTTTTCCTCGGCATCCTTCTTTTCCTCCTCAGAGGACAGATTCAGGTCGCCCGCTGTGATCGAGCGGAATTTCTTCTCATCCTGCTCCGCCAGCTGGGTGATGACGAACTCATCAATGTCCGCTGTGAGATACAGAATATCAAAATCATGCTTGCGCACCATCTCCGCCTGCGGCAGCTTATCCAGCAGGTCGATGCTTGCGCCGGAAGCATAGTAGATTTCCTCCTGATTTTCCGGCATCGCCTCGCGGTATTCCTTGAGGGTAATCATCTTCTTTTCCTTTGCGGAATAGAACATCATCAGGTCGCGCAGCTTTTCCTTGTCCGCGCCATAGTTTGCATATGCGCCCGCCTTGATGGAATAGCCGAACGCTGTCCAGAACTTCTCATACTTCTCGCGGTCGTCCTTTTGCAGCTTGAGCAGCTCGGATTTGATCTTCTTTTCCAGACTGATGGCAATCGCCTTGAGCTGGCGGTCATGCTGGAGCATCTCACGGGAAATATTCAGCGACAGGTCGGAGGAATCGACCAGACCGCGTACAAAGCCGAAGTAATCCGGCAGCAGGTCGGCGCACTTGTCCATGATGAGCACGCCGGAAGCATACAGCTGCAGGCCCTTCGCGTAGTCCTTGGAATAATAGTCATATGGCGGCTGGGACGGGATGAACAGCAGCGCATGATAGGACGCTGTCAGACCTTCGGAATGCGAATGGATGATGTGCGCAGGCTTCATGTAATCCATGAACTTGCTGCGGTAGAACGAATCATATTCTTCCTCTGTGATGTCCTTCTTATCCTTCTTCCACAGCGGCACCATGGAGTTTAACGTATCGTCCTCATAGACTGTCTCATATTCCGGCTGGTAATCCTCCGGTGCGTCCTCCGGCTTCGGCTTCGTATGCGAATGCGGCATCAGCATCTTGATCGGATAGCGGATGTAATCGGAATATTTGCGCACAAGGCTGGACAGACGATAGGTTTCCAGGAACTCGTCATAGCTTTCCTCATCATCGCCTTCCGGATTCTGCTTGATCGTCAGGATGATGTCTGTGCCATAGGTATCCTTTTCGCCCGGTTCAATCGTATAGCCGTCCGCGCCGTCGGACTCCCAGACATATGCCTGCGTTTCCCCGCACGCCCTGGAAACCACCTTGACATGGGATGCCACCATAAACGAAGCGTAGAAACCGACGCCGAACTGACCGATGATATCGGTATCATCCGTCTGGTTCTCCTGCTTGAACGCAAGCGAACCGCTCTGCGCAATGACGCCCAGATTGTCCTCCATCTCATCTTTTGTCATGCCGATGCCGTTGTCCGAAACCGTCAGGATACGGCTGTCCGGATCGGCGGTCAGGCGGATCTCATAGCCGCCCTCCGGTACAAAATCAGAATTCGTCAGCGACTGGAAATGACGCTTGTCAATCGCGTCACTCGCGTTGGAGATCAGCTCGCGCAGGAAAATTTCCTTGTGTGTGTAGATCGAGTTGATCATCATGTCCAGCAGACGCTTGGACTCTGCTTGAAACTGCTGCTTTGCCATAGTTTTATTCAATCCTTTCAAAGGTTAAAGATTACAGTTTTAGCACTCTTTGCTTTCGAGTGCTAATATAGAATAACGCAACTGCACGGAAAATGCAAGAGAAAAAATTGGTTGTTCAAAACTTTTTAACAAAGCGCTGCCCGCAGAGCGCCATTGCCCGTTGCCGGTGCGGTACAATGGATATACAATTTGTTATGTTTATATTTTTTTATACAAAATGGTCACAGCAAGAGGGAACCGGTGCCGGTTCCCTCTTTTTGCCCGCAGTTTTCAGAGAAGCTGCGGGATATCGCGCAACATTATTTCCCGAAAAAGCCGCTTACTCCATGCCGTAAAATGCTTTGAAGCCGTTATATGCCGCGAACAGGTCGAGTTTTGCAATGACCTCGAACGGCGCGTGCATACTGAGCACGGGCACGCCGCAATCGACCGTATCAATATTGCGGTTCGCCATAAACATTGCGACGGTGCCGCCGCCGCCCTGATCGACCTTGCCCAGCTGACCGGTCTGCCAGATCACGCCGTTCCGGTTGAAGCAGCGGCGCATTTTTGCCATCAGCTCCGCCGTTGCGTCCGACGAGCCGGATTTTCCGCGCGAACCGGTATATTTCACCAGCGCGACGCCGCAGTTCGCGCGCGCGTCATTGCGCTTTTCGGACACCTGCGGATAGTTCGGGTCAAAGGCATTGCACACATCCGCCGACAGGCAGGTCGACTGCTCGATGCATTCCTCCGGCAGCACGCCGTCCGCGCGGCACAGATCCGCCACCAGCGTATCAAAGAACCGCGACTGCATACCGGTCACGCCGTCCGAGCCGATCTCCTCCTTGTCCACAAGGACAGCCATCGCCGTCTGTTCCGGCACTTCCTCCAAATCAAACAGCGCCGTTGCCGCCGGATACGCGCACACGCGGTCATCATGTCCATAGCCGCCGACAAACGAACGGTCAAAGCCGATATCGCGCGCCGGAAACGCCGGTACGCAGCTCAGCTCCGCGGACAGGAAATCCTCCTCCGTGATGCCGTATTCCCTGTTGAGAAATTCCATGACCCACAGCTTGACCTGATCCGAAGTCTCGGCATCAGCGGCGGACGGTCGGGAGCCGACGAGGACATTCATCGCCTCCGCCTCGATGCCCTTCATCATCGTCTTGCTCATCTGGTCGGACGCCAGATGGATGAGCAGGTCGGTGATGACGAACAGCGGGTCGTCCGGCTTGTCTCCGATGCGGACGTCAATCGACTCCACGCCGGTTTCCGTCACGCGGCACACCACGCCGCGCAGCTCCAGCGGGATGGTCGTCCACTGGTATTTCTTGATGCCGCCGTAATAGTGCGTCTTAAACAGCGCCATATCGTTGTCCTGATACAGCGGGACGGTACGGATATCAATGCGCGGCGCGTCCAGATGTGCCGCCGACAGATGAATGCCGTGCTTCATGCCGTCCTTTCCGACTACAAATAGTATAATTGCTTTATTTCTATTGATTTTGTAATACTTATCGCCAGGGCAGAGCTTTTTGTCACGGGTATACGCGCGGAAGCCCTTCTGTTCTGCCATCGCCTGCAGGCGGCGGACGGCGTCGCGTTCGGTTTTGGCTTCGTTCAGGAAATCCTTATAGCCCTCCGCATAGTCCATCATGGCGTCCTGCTCCGCCTCGGTCATGCGGTCCCAGCCGGTCTTTTTGTCATAAAACAATTTGTTATCCATCAAACTCGTTCCTTTCGGAGAATTTGCCGCGTCACCGCAGCATATCGTCATAAATCCGGCGCACCTGCGCATACAGGCTGTCCAGATCGGCGTCATTTTGTATGATATAGTCGCATCGTTCCACATAAAACGCGTCGTTTTTTTGCGCGTCAATGCGCATGGCGGCATACTGCCGCGAAAGATCGTCGCGCGCCATAATGCGTGCAATGCGTATTTCGCGGTCGGCGAGAATCGCGCAGGTCTTATCGCACAATGCGTCCGCCTCCGCTTCAAACAGCACCGGCGCGTCGTAGATGCACAGCGCATAGCCTGCCTGCTCATATGCCGCAAACGCATCGCGCGCGGCCTGCCGGATATACGGATGCGTGATCGCGTTGAGCTTCAGCAGCTTTGCGGGGTCAGCGAACACGATCGCGCCCAGCTTTTTGCGGTCGAGTTTACCATCTGAAGATATTACATCGAAAAATACAGATTGTATTTCATCCAGCATCGGTTTGCATGTCTCGCACAGCTTCCGATACGAATCGTCCGCGTCAATGACGCCGCAGCCCAGTGCGGCAAAGGCGGCGCTCGCCGCGCTTTTCCCTGTGCCGGAGCCGCCGGTCAAACCCAATATCCTCATGCTTCGCCCTCCGTCAAGTCGATGATATGAAAGCCGGCCGCCTTTTTGATGCGGTTGGAGACGGCAAGCCCGATGCCGTCCGATGGCGGGCACTGCGCATAGATCTCCGTGCAGACCGTCCCGTCAAACCGGCGCAATGCGTCAAATACCTCGCGCGCCTGCTCCGCCGCGTCGCCGGACGGACCGAATGTCTCCACGACCGCCTTGCCTTCAAACCGCGCCGCGCACTCGTCAAAGCACAGCACGCCGGAGTTTTCCCCAAGCTGCGCGTCAATATAGTCCGCGCTGGCTTCCGGCGTACCGAACACGACCGTTACCGGCGCTTTTGGCGCATAATGGCGGTATTTCATGCCCGGCGCGGACACTTTTTCCGTGTCATCGATCTTTTCCCGCAGCGCGCGGTCGACGTCTACCGTGCCGAGCACCGCCTCCAGCTGTTCGAGCGAGATGCCGCCCGGGCGCAGCAGACGCGGCCGTTCGCCGCACAGCGAGACGACCGTCGATTCCACGCCGACCGTGCACGCGCCGCCATCGACGACCGCCGCAATTTTCCCGCCCAGATCCTCCATGACGTGCTGCGCCGTCGTCGTGGACGGACGTCCGGACAGATTGGCGGACGGCGCAGCCAGCGGCACACCGGCCGCGCGGATGATTGCCTGCGCAATCGGATGCGATGGGAACCGAATCCCCACCGTATTTAAACCACCGGAAGTTACCATCGGTATTCTATCCAGCTTGGGCAGGATGATGGTCAGCGGACCGGGCCAATAGGCGCGCGCAAGCGCCTGCGCCTCCGGCGGAAAATCCGCCGCAATATCGCGCACGCTGTCCGGCGACGCGATATGTACAATGAGCGGGTTGTCCTGCGGACGCCCTTTCGCCTCAAATATACGGGAAACTGCCACAGGGTCAAGCGCGTTCGCCGCCAGACCATAGACGGTTTCGGTCGGGATGCCTACAACTTCACCGGCACGCAGCAGCGCACCGGCCTGTTCAATTGCTGTCGGGTCTTTCGACGGATGCAACAGCCTGGTTTGCATATCATAACCTTCTTTATAACTATTAGTATTATTTAAATTTAATTTTCCATTCTGGCGAGTTTTTCCGCCTGATCGGTGGTAATCAGCGCGTCCAGCACCTCGTCCATATTGCCATTGAGAAAGCTGTCCAGCTGGTACAGCGTCAGCTTGATCCGGTGCTCGGACACACGGTTTTCCGGAAAATTATACGTGCGGATGCGCTCCGAACGGTCGCCCGTGCCGACCTGGCTGCGGCGCGCCGCCGCGATCGCGTCGTCCTGTTCGCGCTGCTTGATCTCAAACAGGCGCGAACGCAGCACCTTGAGCGCTTTCTCCTTATTTTTGAACTGGCTGCGCTCATCCTGGCATTCGACCACCATACCGGTCGGCAGGTGCGTCACGCGGATCGCGGACGAGGTTTTGTTGATGTGCTGCCCGCCCGCGCCGGACGAACGGAACGTGTCGATTTTCAGCTCCTTCGGATCGATCGTCAGCTCAACGTCATCGACCTCCGGCAATACCGCGACCGTCACGGTGGACGTGTGCACGCGTCCCTGCGATTCGGTTTCCGGCACGCGCTGCACGCGGTGCACGCCGCTCTCATATTTCAGGCGCGAAAACGCGCCGTCGCCGTCTATGCTGAATGTGATCTCACGAAAGCCGCCCAGCTCTGTCTCGGATTGTCCGATCCGCTCGGTTTTCCAGCCGCGCATGTCCGCGTACATCGTATACATGCGGTACAGCGACGCGGCAAACAGCGCGGCTTCCTCTCCGCCCGCGCCCGCGCGGATCTCCATAATGACGTTGCGGCTGTCGTTTTCGTCCTTCGGCAGCAGCAGCAGCTTCAGTTCGCCTTCCAATTGTTCCATTTGTGCGCGGCTTGCGGACAGCGTCTCCTGCGCCAGCGCGCGCAGCTCCGCGTCACTCCCCGCTTCGTCCAGTAATTCCCGCGCGTCCCGCTCGTCCGCGCACGCGGCGCGGTACTGCCGGTACGCCGCTATGATCGGCTGCAAGCCGCTCTGTTCCTTTGCCAGCGCCGCGGCACGCTGCGGGTCATCGTACAGCTCCGGACTGGCGAGCAGGCTTTCCAGCTCGTCATACCGGTCAGCAAGCCCTTCCAGTTTTTCCAGCATGAATATTCAACTCCATGTAATATTTTATTGAAAAAATATATTTTGTATTTATCCGATTTGTATTATTTAATCTAAATTATACTTCTCGGTTTCCGATCCATAAGCTGAGGCTCATCTGTGCGTCTGCTTTGCCTTCCAGCTGCATGGTCAGGCAGGTGGTCGCCTTGCGCGTTCCGAATAAGCGTTCCAACGCAAATTCCTCCATTTCACACAGATTCGCTTCCGTCAGATAAGCTGTGCTGCCGTTTTCAAACAGAATCTGGAAGGAAACGCCGCCGCTGCCGGTTATGACGGCCTTCTGCCTGACATCCAGCAGGCGCAGCATTCCCGCATTGCCGGTGAGCAGCGCACGCAGTCCGGTAATAAACTGCGGAATAAAGACTTCGGAAACGTGAAGCTCCGCGAGCTGAAAGTGGTCATTGTCTGTGGCATGAAGCCCGCAGGTAACAGAATAGCTTGTCATATGTATCCCTCCCATGTCAAACGGTTTGTTGATTTTATGCAATTACGTCTAAAACGATGAATTTACAGATGGAAAAATATTCGCGGATGCAGAACAGCACGCGCATGGCCGGATTTCCGGACGGCGCGGCGATCGCAAGCGGCTGCAAGCCGCATTTCTGCATAATCTTCCGCGTGCGGAACAGATGGAAGCCGCTGGAAAGTGCCGCGACATTCTGTGTGTTCCAACCATTTTTTTCGCAGATTTCCACTGCGTACTCTATATTCTGCACGGTATTGCGCGATTCGGATTCCATTGTAATCCGCGATGCGTCCCCGCCGTGCTCCACCATCCAGTCATACATGACAGATGCTTCTGTACATATTTCATCCGTGCCCTGCCCGCCGCAGACGATGATCTGCGCGTCCGGATTCTGTTCCATGACATCCAGCGCAACGGCGAGGCGGTTGCGCAGCGTTTCGGTCGGCTGATCCTCCCGTATCCCGCCGCCGAGCACGAACACACAGTCCGCTTCGACCGCGCCGGCATCGGTATGCGCGCCGCTGAGGATGATGCCCTCCGCCACGGCGACCGAAATCAGCCACAGCACAAACACAACATTGCCGATACGGACAAGCCATTTTGCGGCAGTGCCGGCGGCACCTCGCCGCGTGCGCACGCGATACAGCAGCACCATCGCGCCGCTGCAAAGCGCCAGTACGGCGAAAAAAGCCAGCCCGAACCACAACGGACGAAACGGGATGCAGACCGCCGCCAGCACGATACAGACGACGCAAAGGATCCGATACAATCGCTTCATTCTGCCAACTCCTCCAGCTGTGCGGACAGCGTTTCCCACTGTTCCATCAGCTCCGCCAGCGCAGCCTCGACCGCATCCTTCTGTGCGGAAAGCTCCATGAGTCTGTCGGGATCGCGCGCCGCTTCCGCCATCTGTTCATCCAGACCGGCGCTCTGCTCCTCCGCGTCGGAAATCTCGCGCTCCAGCTTTGCGATCTTCTTTTCCAGCTGCCTGGCGCCGCCCTTCGGTCTTGGCTTTTCTTTTTTGGGCTTTGGCGCGGTATTTGCCGCTTTTTCCGCCGCCTTTCGCGCGCGGAACGCGAGATACTGCTCATAATTTCCGGTAAAATCCACCATTTCGCCGTCCATCAGCACAATGATGCGGCTGGCAAAGCGCGAGACAAAATAGCGGTCATGCGACACAAACAGCAGCGTGCCGGTGAAGCCCTCGACGGCTTCCTCAATCCATTCGCGCGACAGGATATCCAGATGGTTGGTCGGCTCGTCCAGCACAAGCATGTTCAGATTATCATACATCAGCTCGCACAGGCGCAGGCGGCTTTTCTCGCCGCCGGACAGCTTGGACACCGGCTTGAGCTGATCCTCGCCGGAAAACTGGAAGCGTCCGAGCCGGTTGCGCGCGGTCTGCGGCGTGACATTTTTGTCATAAATCAGTGTATCCACCAGCGTGCGGTTTTCATTCTCAAAACGCACGACCTGCGGCAGATAGGCGGGTTTCAGCCCGTCGCCCTTTTTGACCGTGCCGCTGTCCGCTTCCTCCAGACCGAGGATGATATTGAGCAGCGTCGTTTTGCCCGTGCCGTTGTCGCCGAGAATGGCGATGCGCTCGCCGTTTTTCACGCTGAAGGTGATATCATGTAAAACCTGCTGTCCGTCAAAGCTCTTGCTGACGCCGCGCACCTTGAGCACATTTTGTGTCTCATAATTCGGGTCGCCAAACGACATGGACAGCTTTTTCTGCTGTTTCGGGCGATCCGCAACCGTCATGCGCGCGATGCGTTTGTCGATGGAAAACGCGCGTTTGTGCATCTTTTCCGTGCCCCACTGGTGCATTTTGCGCGACTGATCCTGTAAGCGCTTCAACTCCTCCATCTGGTTCTCATGCTCCGCCATGCGCTGTGCAAAGCGCAGCTTGCGTTCCTCCGCGTAATAGCTGTAGGAACCGGCATAGAAATCCGCGTGTCCCTCAAACAGCTCGATGATGCGGTCGCAGCACTGGTCGAGAAAATAGCGGTCATGCGAGATGGTCACGACTGTGCCCTTGTATTCGTTCAAAAAATTGCCCAGCCATTCCACCGCGTCCAGATCGAGGTGGTTGGTCGGCTCGTCCAGCAGCAGGATATCGGTATCTTCCAAAATGATACGCGCGAGATTGACGCGCGTCTTTTCGCCGCCGGACAGCACGTCAAACGGCTTTTCGCGCATTTCCCGCGGGATTTCCAGACCGTTGCACACCTTATCCACTTCAAAATCCAGCGCATAGCCGCCCATCGCTTCAAATTCCGCCTGCAATGCGCCATACTGCTTGAGCAGGTTGGAATCATCGTTCTTTTCCATCCGAAGTTCCAGCTGCTTCATCCGGTCGCGCACCGCGTCAATGCGATAGAATGCCGAACGCAGGATCTGCTCCACGGTGTCCTCCGGCTCGTAGACCGGTATCTGGTCGATCATGCCGACCGTGCGGTCCTTTGCAATCGAGATGGTTCCGGTTTCATATGGCAGTTCGCCGGTCAGCACACGGAACAGCGTCGTTTTGCCCGCACCGTTCGGGCCGACAATGGCAACCTTTTCTCCCGGAAAAATATCGAATGTGATGTCATACAGGATTTGATTTTCTCCAAAAAATTTATTCAGCCCTGAAATACTGATATCTGCCAA
>CAYNPX010000060.1:0-9659 GCA_964399205.1 uncultured Butyricicoccus sp. | reverse complement strand
TGCATTTGTCAATAGTTAAATCGCTACGTCCTGCGAAACCTTGAACAGCTCCTCGTCCAGATCCTTGGTCATTGCCAGACCTTCTTCGATATCATAGTCCGTGATCTCGTTGTTGCGCGCGCAGACAACGCGGTTGGATGCGCCTTCCATCAGGATCTTAACCGCGTGATAGCCCATGCGGGTTGCCATAACACGGTCGCGCACAGTCGGAGAACCGCCGCGCTGGATATGTCCGAGGATTGTAACGCGCGCGTCGATGCCTGTCGCGGTGTGGATACGATCCGCTACGTCCTGCGCATTGCCGACGCCCTCGGCTACGATGATAATGTGGTGCTTTCTGCCGCGGATACGGTTTGCGCGCATCTTTTCTACGATCGCCTTTTCAAAGTCGATCTCGCGCTCCGGCAGCAGGATCGCCGTTGCGCCGCAGGCAATGCCGACATGCAGCGCCAGATGACCTGCGCGGCGTCCCATGACCTCTACAACGGAGCAGCGCTCATGCGACTGCATGGTGTCGCGCAGCTTGTCGATCGCCTGAATCGCCGTGTTGGTCGCGGAGTCAAAGCCGATGGTATAGTCCGAGCAGACGATATCGTTGTCGATCGTGCCCGGCACGCCGATTGCCGGCACGCCCCTGCGGGAAAGCGCCTGCGCGCCGCGGAAGCTGCCGTCGCCGCCGCAAACGACCAGACCGTCCAGACCCATATAATGCGCATTGTTCGCGGCCTGCGTCAGACCCTCATCCGTCAGCATTTCCAGACAGCGCGCCGTATACAGGATCGTGCCGCCCTTTGCGATAATGCCGTCTACGCTTCTGGCGCCCATCTCAACGATGTCGCCGTTGATCAATCCGCTGTAGCCGCGGCGGATTCCGAGACAGGAAATGCCATATGATGCCGATGTACGGACAACCGCGCGGACAACCGCGTTCATGCCGGGCGCGTCGCCGCCGCTGGTCAGGATTCCAATTCGTTTGATTTGCTTCTCCATGTTTTTTCTCCTTCCAAATCTTCTCTCCCGCTTCCCCTCTGGATGCTGCCGGAAGCAGAATCAATTTATCAATGAAAACCTACTCAACCGATGTGTTTGCCACACATTTTTCTCCAATGCACAAATTGCAGTTTTTTCCCTATTTCATTATAACATTTTCTTCCCCAAGAATAAACCTTAATTTTTCAATTAAAAGTAAATTATTATACACCCACATGGAGCGCGGCGCGCGCAGGCTCCTGCGGGTATCCGCGCAGAACAGGATGACCGGCAGATCGCCGCGATGGGCCGCGAGCAGCGGCTTGACCTGCTCCATCCGCGGGTCATCCATGCTGTCGATGCGCAGGAACAGCCGTCTGCGGCAGGGTCCGGCTGCCGGTACAGCCTGTGGCTGTATATCCTCCTGCCGGTTTTTTGCGCCGCGCCGGTTCCCGCGTCCGCCCTGCATCGCCTGCCGCACGGATTCCAGATGCTTTTCATCCAGCGGATAAATGGCATCCGGCAGAATTTTCGGCGCTTCCTCGGCGCGCGCGTCAATGCGTCCGACAATCCACACCGCGCGATCCTCCCTGAGCCAGTCGCCCGCCTGCTGCAAAACCGAAGAAAACACGACCAGCTCAAGCGAACCGGTCAGATCCTCCGCCATCACATACGCCATCATCGTATTGTTTTTGGTCGTTTTCAGCCGCACAGAGGTAATCACGCCCGCCAGCAGCACCTGCATTTTGTCATGATAGAATGGCGGCTGCGCAGCATCGCGCTCGCCGGACAGATCGTCCGTAATATCGCGGATTCTGGCACAGTTTGCCCGCTCCGCCAGCTCACGGTAATCGTCCATCGGATGACCGGACAAATACAGACCGGTTGTCTCCTTTTCCATCGCCAGCAGCTCACGCTTCGGCAGCTCCGGCACGTTCGGCATAACGATCTGTTCCTTTTTTTCCTCGCCTGTCCCCATGCCGAACAGATCCATCTGTCCTTCCACATTGCGGCGGTGCGCATTTGTCACCGCCGTCAGGACATTGTCATACACACGCAGCAGCTGGCTGCGATGATATCCCAGCGAATCAAACGCACCCGATTTGATAAGCCCCTCCAGTGCGCGGCGGTTCAGATCCTGCGCATACATGCGCTCACAGAAATCCTCGAAGGACTTGAATGCGCCGCCGCGCGCGCGTTCCGCCTCCAGTTCCCTGAGGAAGCTGCGGCCGACATTGCGCACCGCCGCCAGCCCAAAGCGGATATTTCCATCCGCAACCGTAAAGCCCTCGCACGACTGGTTGACATCCGGCGGCAGTACGGTCAGACCCATACTGCGGCAGGCGCCGATATACTCCGATACCTTGCCGAACGAATCCAGAACACTTGTCAGAAGCGCCGCCATATATTCCCGCGGATAGTGGCATTTCATGTATGCCGTCTGGTAGGAAACCACCGCATAGCACACGGCGTGCGCCTTATTAAAGGCATAATTCGCAAAATCCATGATCTCATCAAAAATGGATTCCGCCGTCTGTACATCTACGCCGCGTTTGACGGCTCCCTCAATGCCCAGCTCCTCATTGCCGTAGATAAAATTCGTCCGTTCCTTCGCAAGCTCCTTCATCTTCTTTTTGGACATCGCGCGGCGCACCATGTCCGCCTTGCCCAGCGAATAGCCCGCAAGCACGCGGAATACTTCCATGACCTGCTCCTGATAGACCATGCAGCCATAGGTGACATCCAAAATGCCCTTGAGCAGCGGATGCTTGTACTGCACCAGGGACGGGTCGTTTTTGCACGCGATGTACCGTGGGATGGACTGCATCGGTCCCGGGCGGTACAGCGCGACGACCGCGGTGATATCTTCAATCGAATGCGGCTTCAATCCGGTCACAACATTGGTGATGCCCGCGCTTTCCAGCTGGAACACGCCGGTGGTCTTGCCCTGCGCCAGCATGGCATAGGTATCGTCGTCATCCAGCGAAATCGCGTCCAACCGGAAATCCGGCTCATGCTGCCGCACCATCTTCTCCGCGTCCGAAAGCACGGTCAGGTTGCGCAGACCGAGAAAATCCATCTTGAGCAGTCCAAGCTCCTCCAGCGTGGTCATGATGAACTGCGTCACCATATTGCCGTCATTCGACGCGAGCGGGACATAATGATCGACCGGCTCATTGGTGATGACAACGCCCGCCGCATGGGTGGACGCATGGCGCGGCATACCCTCCAGCTTGCGCGCCGTGTCGATCAGGCGGTGTACATTCTGATCGTTTTCATACATACTGCGCAGCTGCTCCGACGCCGCAATCGCCTTGTCAATCGTGATATGCAGCTCTGCCGGAATGAGCTTCGCAACGACGTCTACCTCGCCATATGGCATATTCAGTGCACGCCCGACGTCACGGATGGCGTTGCGCGCTGCCAGCGTGCCAAACGTGACGATCTGCGCCACATGGTCCGCGCCATATTTCTGTGTGACGTATTCAATGACCTCCTGCCGGCGTTCATAGCAAAAATCCACATCAATATCCGGCATACTGACGCGCTCCGGATTTAAAAACCGTTCAAAATAAAGCGAATACTGTATCGGATCCAGCGTCGTGATATCGAGGCAGTACGCAACCATCGAGCCTGCCGCCGAGCCTCTGCCCGGTCCGACCGGTATGCCGTGCGTTTTCGCATAATGGATAAAATCCCACACAATAAGGAAATAATCCACAAAGCCCATGCGCGCGATCATATCCAGCTCATATTCCAGCCGTTCACGCTTTTCCGTGTCATCGGCGTCATATCGCTGTTCAAAGCCCTCCAGACACAGCTTGTGCAGATACTCCTCCGCGGTATATCCCTCCGGCACATCGAAGGACGGCAGATGATATTGCCCAAACGTGAAATCCATATTGCACTGTTCCGCGATCTTCACCGTATTGGCAATCGCCTCCGGATGATCGGGGAACAGCGCCGCCATTTCCTCCTCGCTCTTGAGGTAAAATTCATCCGTTTCAAACCGCATACGGTCCGTGTCGTCAATGGTCTTGCCCATCTGGATGCACATGAGCACGTCCTGAATCTCCGCATCCGCCCGGCGGGTATAGTGCGCGTCATTCGTGGCGACCAGCGGGATGCCGGTCTCCTCCGAAATTTGGATGATGCCGCGGTTGACATCGCGCTGCTCGCGCAGTCCATGATCCTGTATTTCAAGATAAAAATTGTCCGCGCCGAAAATATCGCGGTATTCCAGCGCCATCTGCTTTGCGGCGGCATAGTTCTGCTGTAGAATCAGCGACGGTACCGCGCCCGCAATACACGCCGACAGCGCGATCAATCCGTCCGAATACTGCCGCAGCAGATCCAGATCGACGCGCGGACGGTTATAAAAGCCTTCTGAAAACGACAGGCTGACCATATGGATGAGGTTCCGGTACCCTGCCTCATTTTTGCACAGCAGGATCAGGTGATACGGGTTGCTGTCCGCGCCATGCACCTTATCAAAGCGCGTGCGGCGCGCAACATATACCTCGCAGCCGATGATCGGCTTGATTCCCGCCGCTTTTGCCGCGCGGTAAAAGTCCACGACGCCGTACATCACGCCGTGATCGGTAATCGCAATTGCATCCTGCCCGATTTCCTTCACGCGCTCCATCATCGTGGAGATGCGGTTCGCGCCATCGAGCAGGCTGAATTCCGTATGTACATGTAAATGCGCGAAGCTCATGCGTTTTATTCCTCCATCACATGTTTTGCAATCGTAACAATGCGCCGCAGCCGATGGTTCAGACCGGGCTTGGAAATCGGCGGGTCGAGCCGCGCCGCCAGCTCGGCAAGGCTTGCCGTCGGGTCGTCCAGCCGCAGCCGGATCGTCTCGTGCAGTGTATCGGGGAATACCTCCCAGCCGCCCTTTTCCAGCGCCGCGCGGATCGCCGTAATCTGTTCCGCCGCCGCGTTGGATGCCTTTATGACATTTGCCGTCTCGCAGTTGACCTGCCGGTTGACCGTATTGCGCAGCTGCTTCTCCACCTTCGCCTGCATCATCCGCATTGCCGCCTGCGGCGCGCCTATGAGCGTCAGAAAGTCCTCCGCGCCCGCCGTGTCCTTCCAGTATAATAAGGAGGCGGTCTTACGCGATGCCAGCTTGGGAGAAAGCTCCATATCGAGCATCAGGCTCATCACCTCGCGGCTGAGCGTCTGATGCGATGTGGACATCTCCAGATGCGTCTTTTTTTCCGGTCCTGCCACCGCGCCTGCCGCAAGGAAAACGCCGCGCAGGAAAGCCGCACGGCAGCAGTCCTCATCGATCACATTGCGGTTGAGATGATACGACACATGATATTTTACATCATAGCCCAGCGCGGAGAAAATCCGCGCAATCCGGGACGGCTCGGTAATTTTAATCGTAAAGCGTCCGCCCGCGCTCGCGTCCGGTACGCGCACCGGCACGCCGAACGCGCGTGCAAACAGCGGCGGAACGCGGTGCGCAAGCGGCGCGCTGCCCGTCACGATACAGATCTCTGTGTGGGAAAAGGTATGGGCGAACAGCAGGATACCGTAAGCCTCCGCTGCCGCACAGCAGGTACGGTCGATCGGAACGCGGCAAAGCTCCGCCTTTGTTTCGGATGAAAATGACACCGTGCCTCCTCCTTTCCTCTATCGCAAAATGATTCAGATTTTGCCCGGCGCCGTTTCGCGCGCCAGCATATCATACGCGCCGTACACGCCCTCGCGCGCGCTGCAGCATTGACCGAACACCTGCACGACGGCCTGCGCAAGCAGCGCCGGATCATGCCGCGCGAGTTTGCTGTCGCTCGCAATCAGCGGATATCCGTACATTTCAATGCCCGCCGCGCGAAAACGCTCCATATCCATCTCGACCGGCTCCGCGTCCTCTGTCTTATAGCGCGCCTGAATACCGCGCGGCACAGGAGCCGTGTTGTAAATACACGCATCGATCAGTCCCGGCGCGCCATGCTGCAGCAATGCACGCACATGGTCAAACGCGGTATAGCCCTCTGTCTCGCCATCCTGCGTCATGATATTGAGCACATAGACCTTCGGCGCCTTTGCTTTTTCCAGCGCGTCTACAATGCCGTCCACGAGCAGATTCGGAATGATGCTGGTGTACAGGCTTCCCGGTCCGAGCAGGATCAGGTCGGCCGACAGGATTGCATCAATGGCGTGCGGCAGCGCACGCGCATGATCCGGCTCCAGCCGCACCCGACGGATGCGGCAGTTCTGCTGCTTTTTCTTCGCGGCGATCTTGGATTCCCCGACGACGCTCGCGCCGTTTTCAAAGTCCGCCACCAGATTTACATTCGCGTTCGTCACCGGCAGCACCTTTCCGGTGACTGCCAGTACCTCATTCATGCGCGTGACCGCTTCCTCAAACGAGTCGGAAATGCCGTTGAGCGCCGCAAGAAACAGGTTCCCAAACGACTGCCCCTTGTTGATTCCCTCCGGAAAGCGGTAATTCATCAGCTCCACCATCGTCGGCTCGGTATTCGCCAACGCGGTGATACAGTTTCGGATATCGCCGGGCGGGAGCATCCCAAGATCCTCGCGCAGCACGCCGCTGCCGCCGCCGTCGTCTGACACCGAGACGATCGCTGTGATTTTTTCTGTATAGGTCTTGAGTCCGCGCAGCATGGTTGACAGACCGGTGCCGCCGCCAATGACGGCAATACGCGGACCGAAAGAACGCGCGGACTGTATGGTCTGCGGACCGCGCCGTTTGCGCAGCCCGACCTTACGTGCCGTTCGTATCGCACGCAAATACAATTTGCGGGAAAATGGTCTTGCCATATACGTTACCCCTTATGACTGTCACGGTGTGTCGCCGTTGTGAGAATGCCCATATCCAGCATATGCCTGTTGACTTCTTCCGCAATCGCAACCGAGCGGTGCCGCCCGCCCGTGCAGCCAATGGCAATCGTCAGCACAGCTTTCCCTTCCTTGACATAATGCGGAATCAAAAAATCCAGCAGCTGGAACAGGCGGTCAAGATAGCGGTCTGCCGTTCCGTCGCAGAATACATAATTGCGCACCTGCGTGTCCTGACCGGTCTTTTCCCGCAGGCTGATCTCATAATAGGGATTGGGCAGGAAACGCACGTCAAAAACAAGATCCGCGTCCGCCGGAATGCCATACTTGAAGCCGAAGGACACCACATTGACATGCAGCAGGCTGCCGTTCGTACCGGTCGCAAGCGAGATGATTGTTTCGCGCAGCTGCGCGACCTCCAGCCGCGAGGTGTCCACCGTATAATCCGCACGTAAGCGAATCGGTGTCAGCAGCTCGCGCTCCTGCTCAATGGCATCGATCATCGTCACGCCATCCGTCATCAGCGGGTGCTTGCGGCGCGTCGCCTTATAGCGGCTGATGAGTGTCGGGCTGGTCGTCTCCAGATAGATGATCTTATATTCGCAGCCCATTTCCTCAATCCGGTCAAAAGCGGCCAGCAGATTGGAAATATCCTTTCCCGCGCGCGCATCGACTGCCAGCGCCACGCGCTCATATTGCCCGCCGGTCGCGGCAAGGCATATCTCCGCAAACGCCGGAATCAGTGCGACCGGCATGTTGTCAACGCAGTAATAGCCCAGATCCTCCAACGTCGCCATTGCCCTTGATTTTCCCGATCCGGACATGCCGGAAATGATAAAAAATTTCATATCTTTGACCTTTCTCTGACCTTTTTTGCGCAGTCCTTCCGGATTACAGCATCCGCACCTCCGGCTCCAGCTGTACGCCAAACTGCCGGAATACCTCCTGCTGCACATGCGCAATGAGCGCCTGCACATCGGCACACGTCGCGCCGCCGCGATTGATGACAAATCCGGCGTGCTTTTCCGAGACCTGTGCGCCGCCGACGGTGTAGCCCATCAATCCGGCATCCTGAATCAGCTTGCCTGCAAAATACCCTGTCGGACGCTTAAATGTGCTGCCTGCGCTCGGATAATTGAGCGGCTGCTTGTCGCGTCTGCGCTGGCTAAAATCGTCCATCTTCGCGCGGATCTGTACCGGATCACCCCGCTTCAGCTGTATCCGTGCCGACAGGACGATCCATTCCGGATGCGTCCTGAATACGCTGGTACGGTAGCCGAATGCGTGCGCGGCGCCCTCCAGCGTCCGGATGCAGTCCGCCTGCGCGTCATAATAGCGCGAGCTTCCCACAACGTCCGCCATCTGGCCATCATATGCGCCTGCGTTCATAAACAGTGCGCCGCCCAGCGAACCGGGAATGCCGCCCGCAAATTCCAGACCGGTCAGGCTCTGCCGAAACGCTTCGTTTGACAGCGCGGAAAGCAGCGCGCCGGTCTGCGCCGTGATACAGGTATCACGCACCTGTACCGCCGCGTAATCGCTGCCGATACACAGCACAACGCCGCGGATGCCCTCGTCAGGCACGAGTACGTTTGAGCCGTTGCCCAGCACCGTCAGCGGAAGTCCTGCCTTTTTCGCCGCGCGGACGACGCCGCATACTGCCCGCTCGCTCTTCGGTGATACAAGCAGGTCTGCCGGACCGCCAATGCGGAACGAGGTATGCCGGCTCATCGGTTCGTCCGGATACAGCGCCAGCTCCTCAATCGGGCAATCCAGCCCCTGCTTCAATGCTTCTATCATAAGATTTCATTCCTTTATCGCATAAAAATCATCCTGAAGCCGGATGGTATACAGATTTATTATAACACACGCAGCCACGTGTGAACAGTTGTTTTCTGTGTTCTTTCCGCCGAAACAGAAATTTTTATCCATTTATCTGTATCTTTTCTTTTTTTGTCTTGTTTTTCTGTGCCATGTCGCATACAATAGGAATAGAGAACTTTGATGACGCATAACACCGGAGGTTTCCGTTATGATTTATACCACAAGTGATCTGCACGGCTGTCTGGCAGACTGGAAAGAGCTGTTGCAGAAAATACGTTTTTCAGATAAAGATACGATGTTTGTTTTGGGGGATTTCGTCGATTTCGGTCCGGATTCGATCGGTCTGCTTCACGATATGATGGAGCGCCCGAATGTGTTCCCCATTCTTGGGAACCATGATCTGCGTTTTGCCCGCAATGCGCATAAGATACCGGCGGGAGCAACGATGGAAACGCTGCCTTCGCTGCTGGATGCAGACGCGCTGCGCAGTATTGGGGAATGGGTCTCTGACGGCGGTCAGCGCACACTGCTGCAATATCTTGAATTGGACGAGGACGGACGGGAGGCCATTCTGGACTATATCGGTGAAATGACCCTGTATGAAGAAACCGAAGCGGATGGCGTTTCGTTTGTTCTGACGCACAGCGGGATAGCTGAATTCGACCCGAGCAAGGATTTGGAGGATTACCCGCCGCAGGCTTTTCTGACCGCACGCCCCACGCCGGGCATGGAGTATTTTGAGGATCGCACGGTCATTGTCGGACATACGCCGACCTATCGTCTCGAGGGCGGTACAATTGGCAAAATTCTTGATGATGGCGGTATCATCTATATCGACTGCGGCGCTGCGCACAAGGATGACGGCGGTCGCATCGGCTGTCTGCGGCTGGATGATTTTGAAGAATTTTATGCCGGATAAACAGATACAATGAAACAAGCGCCCGACAGGACACGCTGTCAGGCGCTTCAGTTTGTAGAGAAAGTGAAATCTCAAGCATAGGATGCAGGGATTTCGACATGAGCTGTCAGCGTCAGCGGACAGCGGATTA
>CAYNPX010000059.1:6304-9778 GCA_964399205.1 uncultured Butyricicoccus sp. | reverse complement strand
GTCGCCAAAAATGACAAGATTGTAATCCGCTGTCCGCTGACGCTGACAGCTCATGTCGAAATCCCTGCATCCTATGCGATGAGATTTCACTTTTTCTACAGGCTGGGGCGGACGTCCGTATTTCAAGGGGAATTACCATGGCTGAGAGCTTTTTTGTGGCGGTGAATGCCGTCATTCCGTTTTTTTGTTACCTTGCTCTGGGCGGCGCAGCCAAAGCCGCTGGGATAGTAGACGTACCGTTCCTGCAAAAGCTGACCCGCATGGTCTTTACAATTATGTTTCCATTCATGACCTTCAACAATATCTATGCTGCGGATCGGAACACCGTACCCAGCGTCACCCTGCTGGTGTTTGTCGGCGCAAGTATTTTGATTCTTGAAGGACTGATGTTAATCATTGTACCACGGCTGGTAAAGGAGAATCCAAAGCGGGGCGTCATCATTCAGGCAATGTTTCGAGGCAACTTCGTTCTGTTTGGTCTGCCGCTGACCACAGCTATATTTGGACAGGAGCAGACTGCGATCGCCGCAATGCTGATCACCGTTGTAGTGACCATTTATAATATTACCTCAGTGATAATCCTGGAACTATTCAATGACCATGGAGATCCTGACCATAAGATTTCGCCCAAATTCCTTTTGGTCAGACTGATCCGAAACCCCATGCTCCAGGGCTGCGCCATCGGTCTGCTATTTTTCTGTTTTCAAATACGGTTGCCCGCCTGTCTGTCCGGTCCGATCACAAGCTTTGCGAATATGACCACTCCTTTAGCGATGTTTGCTCTCGGAGGAACCCTGAGATTTCAGGACATCGCAAAAAATCTGCGCTATTTGGTGCCCACACTGTTAGGCAAGCTGATTGCTGTCCCTCTCATTCTGGCAAGTATTGCTTATGCACTCGGGCTGCGGGGCGTGGAATTATTCCTTGTGGTGGCGGTATTTGGCACACCAATAGCCTCTGGAAGCTATCCCATGGCCATGAGTATGGGTGGCGACGGCGAGTTGGCGGGTCAGCTCGTGTTCATCAGCACCATCATTTCACTTTTCACGCTGTTTGGGTGGATATTTATTATGGGACAAATGGGGTTGCTCCTGCATTGAGCGTGCAGGAAGTAACTGTCAAAGGACTCTGATTTGGAGCCAAAGGACTCATTTAATCATCATATCCTTTAAATCTTAACTCGTCGTAACTCGTCGAATTGCATTCCGAAAGCAGGTGCAGAATTTGCAGCTGCCAGAGAGAATGTTATGGAAGCGCATCCATCATTGCCTGTCAAGACCGGCACCCGTAAAATAGTCGAATATGAATGCCGCCGTAAGGGTGTTATTGGCTTTTGTATGATATTTGAACCTTTAACCGGACATCTTCAGGTTAAGATCCTGAATTTTCGCGCCCGAAAGGATTTTGCGTACCCCATTACACCAAAATTTACGTTCCGTTCCTTGAATCAGCATGGAAAATGTGTTAGTATAACGATTGAACCTGCGAATATTCACAGGTGCGGATTTTCACAGGAATGATTGAAATATGATGGAGACTTACGGTTTATGAAATACAAAAGAATTGCAGCATTTGTATTGGCGATGTGCACGGCTTTTTCACTGGCGGGCTGTGGAAAAACAGAAACAGCGGAGCCTTCCGGTTCCGGCAGCGGTGTATCTACAAAGAGCACACCGACATTGGAACGGATTTATGCCGCAAATACGCTGGAGGCATACAAAAAAGCAGGCATTCAGCCATCACTCAGTACCTGCCTGCGCGAGGGCGAGGAAAATGTAGAATCCAACTATCTGTTGACGCTCTATTTTGACGAGGAACTTGGGCTGATTACACGTTTCCGTGATCCCGATCTGGCGTTCCGCTATTATTTCAACAGAGATGGAATAAATTTCATGTGTGAAGCCGATGAAGATGAAGATGTCACGATGACGATTTTGGCAGACGAAATGAACGATGAGGAGGACGCGCCGACATATCCGGAGAAAATGTTCCAGCAGTATAGCTTTGGAATCTTTAGCAGCGATGAAACCATTATTTCCTGCAAGGACTGCGGAGATACCTACCATATTGTAACAGATATCTCATCTGCTTCTTTCCAGGACAGTTCCGGAAATACGTATGCATACTCCACACAGGAGTATGATGTGGAGAAGAAAACGCTCCGCATCCTGGATACTTTTCGTACCTATACCTTTACCGATCGCAGTGGAAATAAAAAGGAATGTACGCTGTCACGCTGTATGACCTATGGTGAAAAAGTTTACGATGTGCCGAATTGTATCGCAAAGGCAATCCGCGATACCTCATGGACACGCACATTTACCATAAACATTGGCGGCGAAGAAACGGAAATCGCAGTACCGGACAACATTCCGGTTCTTGTGCAGGCGCCGGACGGGTATGCGGCATATAAGGACAGCGATCATGAAGTGCTGTACCTGATCGATTTGCCGAAGGATAAGGTATATCAGGATCGTACCATTTATATCGTACAGAAATAATGAAAAGCACCCGATGGCAAATTGCATTGCCTGCCGGGTGCTTTGTTGATTCTGTCATGCTGCTATTGGTATATATGCGCACAGATTCGAGATTATACTGTTTTTCGGGCGTCTGAACGCTTCGCTTTCTTCATTGCATAAATAGAGGCAGAGCATTTCATGATTCGCGCAAAGGAGGGTATCATACCTGTTTGATACCAGGGTGGCAGCAGACAAGGTAAATCTTACGGCTTGAGGTTCGGTTGGATTTCCCCACAGACGACCAACCGTTGCCAGTTGGCGGTTTCCCATTATGGTCTGCGCCGGGTCGTTGCCGATTCCGGGACCGAATTGCCACTTAGTCCGTACTGCAATCCCATGTCTGCCCCATTACGACAGTCTAGGTGATTTCCACGACAGCTATCTGCATTCTTAGCCTCTTTTGCAAGAGGAGTTTCACAAGCCGGCACAGGTAATCGTCATGGCCATGACAGTTAACCTGCGGATACCTGATCCCCTCAACTCACGCAAGGCAGGCTACGCTGCACACAGCGTCTTTGCAGTGAAAACTGCATTCGCACCGCATTGCAGGTTTTACCCTATCCCGTAGAACATCCATCAATCCGAAGATGTATAGGTGTTCCACAGCAATAGGTCTCCGCGGAAGAAGGAATTGAGCTTATGCCATTAAGAACTATCCTTAATCCTTAACCTCCAGCATCCACCCCAAACTGGGCGTAAGAAGCAAACACCAGAGACTTCATCGATGTGCCCGTTTACGGATTTTTAGGCCCGTCTTAGGAACGCAAAAAGCTGACTAGAATACTGCGCCACCACTGATAATGTATCATATTTAGTATGGATTTTCAAGCGAAACAGGGTGGATTTTTACGATAAATTTACAAAAAAGTATGAAAATTATAGTTCCTGTTATAAAATGGGTTGCTTCGACCCGAAAAGCACAAAAGTGATTTGCAGCTTTCATTTATCGGCA
>CAYNPX010000059.1:0-6204 GCA_964399205.1 uncultured Butyricicoccus sp. | reverse complement strand
GCATCATTTTGCAAAGACGCCTCAGTCTGATGCGCTATGAAAATATCCGCACCGATTTCCTCATAGCTGCATAACCTGCTTTCAAGCCGAAAGGGGAACGATGCTATGGGGCTGCTCATACAGACGGCGCTGGCACGCAGGCGGATGCAGCGGCGCAGAAAGCATGGAAACTGGAGATGGATTCCAGTCGTACTGGCAGCTGTACTGCTGCCTGCGATCACTGTGCTCTCCCTCCGCCCGAAACTGCTGGATTACGCGGAAAACTATGTACAATACCAGGCAACATCGTATATGGAACAAGCTGTTGCACAGTGCGCTGTGGATATGGGTGAGATCGGACGGACACATACGGACGATACAGGCGCGGTGCGGTCGCTTGTGACAGACGCCGCGGCGGTGAATGCCGTGCGAACGCGCATCGTGCAGCAGATATATGATAACATCGGCGCGCTGGAAACAGCGCATACCGCTGTGCCGGTGGGAACGCTGATCGACCCGCAGTATCTGGCGGGACTTGGACCGGAGTTGCCCTTTGGCGTAACGGCGTTGGGACAGGTCACTGCCGTTGTCGATTCGGATTTTACTGCGTCCGGCATCAACCAGACCATATATGAGCTGACGATCCGTGTCACTGCGGATTTCGGTATCCGGACACTGGGAAAGTCCAAAAAAGTGACAATTTCAGCTGAATATCCGCTGGAAGAGACAATTATTGTCGGAGATGTGCCGATGATTGCCGCTGAATCACAATAAAAGACGGGAAAACATGTATTTTTCTCTTTTCCAACCGGAATTTTTTTGATATAATAAAATGTACGTTTGGAAAGGATGGGACAGCATGGAAATCGCACAGCAGGCGGCGGCTTTGCGTGAGGCGCTGCGTTATCACAATAAAAAATATTATGATGAGGACGCGCCGGAGATTTCGGATTTTGCGTATGACCGTATGCTGCGCGCACTGGAAACGCTGGAGCGGGAATATCCGGAAATCGATGAGCCGGATTCCCCGACCCACCACGTCGGCGGCAGCGCATCGGCTAAATTTACGCCGGTGACACATCCGTGGCCGTTGGAAAGTCTACAGGATGTTTTCTCCTTTGAGGAACTGGCGGAGTTTTACACCCGCGCGAAAGCGCCGGAATATGTCGTGGAGTATAAGATCGACGGATTGTCCGTTTCATTGGAGTATGAAAACGGTATTTTTGTACGCGGCGCGACGCGCGGCGACGGTATCACCGGCGAGGATGTGACGGATAACCTGCGCACGATTGAGGACATCCCGAAGGTACTGCGCAATGCGCCGCCGATGCTTGTCGTGCGCGGCGAGGTGTATATGCGCCGATCTGTGTTTGACGCCATCAATGCGCAGCGCGAGCTGGACGGCAAGCAGCTGCTTGCCAATCCGCGCAATGCGGCGGCAGGCTCGCTGCGGCAGCTGGACAGCGCTGTCACAAGGGAGCGCAGGCTCTCGATTTTCTGCTTTAACATCCAGAACAGTGATGAACTTCCGATCACCTCGCATGTGCAGGCGCTGGACTATCTAAAGGAACTGGGCTTTCCGGTATCTCCGCGCTATCCGGTGTATACCAATCAAAAGGATATTCAGGAAGAAATCATACGCATGGGCGAAACGCGCGGCGAACTGGATTTTGATATCGACGGCGCGGTTGTTAAGGTCAATGATTTCGCGCTGCGCAATGCGCTCGGCTCGACGGCAAAATATCCGCGTTGGGCTTCGGCATATAAATATCCGCCGGAGGTAAAGGAGACGCTGCTGCGGGATATTGTTATCACGGTAGGACGCACCGGCGTACTGACGCCGAACGCAGTGCTTGACCCTGTCCGGCTCGCCGGAACGACTGTCAGCCGCGCGACGCTGCATAACCGTGATTTTATTCGGGAAAAGGACATCCGCGTGGGCGATACGGTTCGCGTGCGTAAGGCCGGCGAGATCATTCCGGAGATCCTGAGCTATGTGCCGGAAAAGCGCAAGGCAGACAGCATACCGTTTGAAATGCCGAAGTTCTGTCCGGTCTGCGGCGCGCCTGTGTTTGAGGATGAGGAAGAAGCGGCGATTCGCTGCACAGGCGCGGAATGTCCGGCGCAGCTATTGCGCAACCTGATGCATTTTGTCTCGCGCGACGCAATGGATATCGACGGCTGCGGGCAGGCGGTGCTGCAATTGCTGATTGACGCGGATCTGATCCATTCAGCGGCGGATTTGTACACGCTCAGGGCAGAGGATATAGAACCGCTGGAGCGCATGGGACGCAAGTCGGCAGAAAACCTTGTGGCGGCGATTGAAAAATCAAAGCGGAATGATCTGTCGCGTTTGCTGTTCGCGTTTGGCATTCGCCATGTCGGACAGAAGGCGGCAAAGGTACTGGCAGGCACATTCGGCTCGCTGGACGCGATTCTCGCAGCGAATGAGGAACAGCTGACGGAGATTCGAGATATCGGCGGCGCAACAGCGCAGGCGATTGTAGAGTGGCGCGGACAGGAGCAGTCCAGACATTTGATCGCACGGCTGCGGGAGATCGGCGTGAACTTCACGGGAGAACAGACAGTAAAGAGCGATAAACTGGCGGGGAAGACGATCGTGTTGACCGGCGCGTTGACTCTGTTTACACGAAAGCAGGCGACTGAGCGGATTGAAAGCCTCGGCGGGCGCGCATCCGGTTCCGTCTCAAAAAAGACAACCTTTGTTGTTGCCGGTGAAAACGCGGGCAGCAAGCTCAAAAAAGCAAATGAACTTGGGATTCCCGTTCTGACCGAACAGGAGTTTCAGGATTTGATACAGGAGGATGAAGAATAATGGCTATCACCAGAGAAAATGTCGAATATATCGCAAATCTTGCGCGGCTCGACCCGAAGGGCGAGGGCTTCGACAAAATTGCGGAGGATATGCAGGGCATCGTTGCGATGGTAGATCAGCTGCAGGAGCTGGACCTTGGCGACATTACGGATGTCATTGATACCGAGCGCAAGAATGCCATGCGCGAGGATGTGCCGGTTGCGTCTTATGATAAGGCTGAAATCCTGGCGAATGCGCCGAGCGTTGAATGCGGCGGCGTGAGTGTACCGCGCGTCGTAGAATAAGGGAGGCAACACAATGGAATTATACCAAAAGACAGCTGCCGAACTGTCGGAAATGCTGAAAAATAAAGAAGTCAGTTCAGTAGAGCTGACCAGGGCGGCATTTGCGCGTACTGCCGCCGTAGAGGATAAAGTAGGCGCATATATTACACTGACAGAAGAAAAAGCGCTGGAAGCGGCAGCCGCAGTTGATGCAAAGCGCGCTGCGGGGGAAAAACTCTCTCCGCTGGCCGGCGTACCGGTTTCTGTAAAGGATAACATCTGCACCAAGGGCATCAAAACCACCTGTGCATCCAAAATGCTGGAAAATTTCCGACCGCCGTATAACGCGACCGTTATGGAGAAGCTGTATGCGGCGGATATGGTCGTGACCGGCAAGACCAATCTGGATGAGTTCGCAATGGGTTCGTCCTGCGAAAATTCCGCATTGAAAAAGACACGCAATCCGCATAACCTCGATCATGTGACCGGCGGCTCCTCCGGCGGCGCGGCGGCATCTGTTGCGGCGGGCGAGGTTTCCATTGCGGTCGGCTCGGATACCGGCGGCTCGATTCGTCAGCCGGCTTCGTTCTGCGGTGTTGTCGGCATGAAGCCAACCTATGGCACCGTTTCCCGTTATGGACTGATTGCATTCGCATCCTCTCTCGACCAGATCGGTCCGTTTGGACGCTGCGTGGAGGATGCCGCGCTGCTCGCTGATGTGCTGATGGGACATGATATGCATGATTCCACCAGTGTCCCGCGCGAATATTCCAGCCTTGCCGCCGGCATGAATGCGGATATCAGGGGCATGAAAATCGGTCTGCCGAAGGAATACTTTGGCGAAGGCATTTCGGAGGAGGTCAGCAAGGCTGTCCTTGCGGCTGCCGAGACCTATAAACAGCTGGGTGCTGAGGTCGTTGAGATATCGCTGCCGCTGTCCCGCTACGCGCTGCCGATTTATTATATCCTGTCCTCGGCTGAGGCTTCTTCCAATCTCGCGCGCTTTGACGGCGTAAAATACGGCTATCGCGCAAAAAATTTCGACGGTCTGGTAGACTTGTATGTCAAGTCCAGAAGCGAAGGCTTTGGCGCGGAGGTACAGCGCCGCATTATGCTGGGCACCTATGTGCTGTCTTCGGGCTACTACGATGCGTATTACAAAAAGGCGCGCGCTGCACAGCGTGCGATCCGCGCGGATTATGCAAAGGCGTTTGAGCAGGTTGATGTGATCCTGACACCGGTTGCACCGACTACCGCATACAAGGTCGGTGAAAAGACCGCCGATCCGCTTCAGATGTATATGGGCGATATCTGTACGGTTTCTGTCAATATCGCAGGTCTGCCGGCACTGGTTCAGCCGTGCGGCTATGACTCGGACAGGCTGCCGATCGGTATGCAGCTGATCGGTCCGCGCTTTGGCGAGCAGAAGCTGGTCAATGCCGGTCTGGCATATGAACAGGCATCCGGCATGTCCAATATCGTGGCACTGTAAGGAAGGAGCACAAACATGAGATACGAGCCAGTCATCGGCCTGGAAGTCCATGCCGAGCTTTCTACAAAATCAAAAATCTTCTGCGGATGCAGCACTGCTTTCGGCGCAGAAATCAATACACATGTCTGCCCGGTCTGCACAGGTCAGCCGGGCGCGCTGCCGGTGCTGAACAGGCAGGTCGTACACTATGCGGCAAAGATGGGTGTTGCAACGCATTGCCATATCAACCGGTTGTGCAAATCCGACCGCAAGAATTATTTTTATCCGGATCTTCCAAAGGCATATCAGATTTCTCAGTTCGACGTTCCGATCTGTGAAAACGGTTATGTTGACTTTGAGGTAGACGGTCAGCCGAAGCGCGTCCGTTTTGAACGTATCCACTTTGAGGAGGATGCGGGCAAGCTGCTGCACGATGAGGGCGAGGGCACGGTTGTTGACTTCAACCGCTGCGGTGTTCCGCTGATTGAGATGGTCACCCGTCCGGATATCCATTCCTCTGCCGAGGCGAAGGAGTTTCTGGAAACGATTAAGACGACGCTGTCCTATTTGCAGATTTGTGACTGCCGCATGGAGGAAGGCTCCATTCGCTGTGATGTCAATGTGTCGGTGCGGCCGGAAGGAACAGAGGAACTGGGAACCCGTGTTGAGATGAAGAACATCAACTCGTTCTCCGCTGCCGTCCGCGCGATTGATTACGAAGTAAACCGTCAGATCGAAGTTTTGGAGGATGGCGGCAAGATCATTCAGGAAACCCGTCGCTGGGACGATTCCAAGGTGAAGAATCTTGTTATGCGTTCCAAAGAGGACGCGCAGGATTATCGGTATTTTCCGGATCCGGATCTCGTAGCGGTTGAGATCGATGACGAATGGATGCGTCAGATCGAGTCTGAGATTCCGGAGCTGCCGCAGTCCCGCTATGCCCGTTATATCAAGGACATTGGTTTGCAGCCGAAGGAAGCGCGTATTATTTCTGATGCGTTTGACAAGGCGTGCCTGCTGGATGAGGGTGTCGGCATGAATCGTGTCGATTCCAGGTCGATTGCAAACTGGATTTTGTCGGATATCTCCAAATACCTGAATGACAAGGGTTTGGAGCTGAAGGATACCAAACTGACAGCAGCCAAGCTGGTCGATATGATTGAGCTGATCGAGAAGAATGTCATCTCCGGCAATGCCGGTAAGAAGGTGCTGATCCAGCTGTTTGAAACGGATGATACCGTTGATGCCATCGTAGAGAAGCTCGGCTTAAAGCAGGTTTCCGATGAGGGCGCAATTCAGAAGCTGGTAGATGAGGTGCTGGCTGCGAATCCGAAGTCGGTTGCGGATTACAAGGGCGGCAAAAAGAATGTTGTCGGTTTCCTTGTCGGTCAGTGCATGAAGGCGTCCAAGGGCAAGGGCAACCCGAAGATGATAAACCAGTGCCTGAATAAGACGCTGGCAAATATGTAAACGCTGCATATTCGCTGTAAAATACGATGAAAATAGACAGATGCAAGGTTTCCCAAGCAAAATATTGCAGATGGAAAATAGTTGCAGGAAAAAAGAAGGAACAAATCGAATATAGTACAATGCTTCGCCGGAAATAAAACCGCACTTAACATGAGCCTGTCTGACACAAGATCAGACAGGCTCAG
>CAYNPX010000058.1:0-10021 GCA_964399205.1 uncultured Butyricicoccus sp. | reverse complement strand
TGTATTCCTTCTGCAATTTTCATTAGTTCCTCCTCACTGATACCTACTCCAACAATACGCATCAGTGCATTTTTACCTTCTATCTGCCATGTCAATGTAATTTCGTCAAACGCATATTTACTTGTGAAAATAGCATCTGTATCGCCAACCTTTACATCTCTGACTTCGCAATCTTCTGTGTCGATAGTAGTTGTCGTTGTTTCCCCAAAGATTTTCGATATAACAATAGAGGCTTCATCTTCGGGCAAGTCTTCAGACTTATATTTGTATTCTACAATAAAACCTTCCATGAATGTTTTTTCTTCTAATATAAAACCATCCGGTATCCACGAGATATTAATATCATCCTCCTCTGGAATATTCAGATTGGACGAATCTTCCGCATCATCACTCCCGAATTGGAAATCTATATGATCTTCTGCGACTTCCATATATAAATTCATTGCATTGACCTTTAATTCCGGAAACGCGGCAAATGCGATTCCCGTTACCGCAACAGTCACACACGCTGCAATTACACCTCTGCTTACTATTTTCAAACACTTTTGTCTCAGATTTTGGCTGTTGCGCGCACGAAACTGACGACGAATCAGTTTTTCAATCCGCTTATCCACAGCCGACGGAATCTGAATTTCATCTGACTGCTCCAGCCGCTCATACAGTTCCCATGCCTCCTTTGCCTGCTTTTGGAAAAGTTCTTCCATCATCATAGCAAACAGAATATCCTCAAACTGCTCCTGTAATTGCTCCTGTTTTGTCAAGACCAATCTTCTCCTTCCTTCTCCATTTGACGGAGCAGCAATAGCGCATTCCGTCTTGCACGTGTTAATTTCATCCGAATGCTGTCCGGTTTACAGCCTGCTTGCTGTGAAAGCATCTCATTTGAATAGCCCAATATATATTTCCCCTCCAGAAGAAGCCTGTCCTCCGGCGGGAGCCGTTCCAACACCTCCGACAGCAAAGACGCGCGTTCCTTTGCAATCAGCATATCGTCCATGCTCGGTTCCTTCGCGGGAATGTCATCCCAATCTTCTTCCTCTATGTCGGTCAGGAACTGGCTGTTCCTGTCGGAATGCTTCAGATAATTGATTGCCGCATTCCGAACGGTAGAAACGATATAACCGGCCAATAGATACATTTCTTTTCCACGGAGGGTATCTACCTTTTCAATCAGCCGTACAATGCTGTCCTGAATAATATCCTCGCATGTGGCCTGCTCCTGAATGAACTGTTTTGCTGTATAAAACATAAGCGTTTTGAATTCTCTGTAAATCCAGAGTATGTATTGCTCATCATCCATATCTCTGTCTATTGTCGTATTGATGATTTTATTCCTCTTTTCCATCATCGAGTAAATAGGCTTCGCCATTCTTGTATCCTCATAAATCGAAATCATTTTCCCGAAGTGATTTTTTCTGATTCCTTAAAAAATCCCCTTATATAATAAGACAAATTTTTTTCATTTTTGCAACACGAAAAAAGTTCTTTTTTCCTTCCATTCCCTGTTTAACCATATAAATTATGGTCAAACTAAATTTTTATTGATATTTTCCCAATGATTTATAATTAAAATATATTTTTGACAAAAAGTTTTAAAAATACTATAATAAAATATCAGACGAGCGAGGTGAGATGCTATGAATGCCTTCGGGAAAATTTTATCGGAACTGCGTCAGGCGCGGGGTATGACACAACGGGAGCTTGCGAAAATCCTGTACGTAACGGATGGCACCATTTCCAATTATGAAAATTGCGTCCATTATCCCGATGTAGAGAAGCTGATGGAACTTGCAGATTATTTCCATGTAACCACGGATTATCTGCTTGGACGCTGTAAAACGAATCTATCGCCGGATACGCTTTCCGAGCCGTTATTCGGACAACAGACGGTCGGAGCTGTCATTGAATCGCTCCGCTCTCTGGATGAAGATCACAAATTGGCATACGGGATCATCCTGCATGACATGCTGTCCGGCGAATTGCTCCGCCATGCCGTCGATTTACCCTCTTCCAAATCCGACCACCCATAAAACGGTTATTTTTTTGCCATTCTCATATGTATTTCACTTGTACTGTGCCGCACAGTCGCGTATAATATAGATGCAAAAAATATCTCTTAGGAGGGACAAACTGTGAAGGAAATGCTGACACAGCTCTGCAGCGCGGACGGTGTGACCGGCTTTGAGGGCAACGCGGCACAGCTTGCAAAAAAGCTGCTCGCTCCCTGCTGCGACCGCGTAGCGCTCGATCGGTTCGGCAGTGTGCTTGGCTGGCGGAGCTGCGGCAAACCGAATGCAAAAACTGTCCTGCTGGATGCGCATATAGACCAGATCGGCTTTCTGATCACCGATGTATTGGAGGGCGGCTTTCTGCGCTTTACACAGGTCGGCGGCATCGATCCGCGTATGCTGCTGGGCGCGGAGGTGACGATTTTAACCGATCCGCCGCTGTACGGCGTCATTGCGTGTACACCGCCGCATCTGCTGGCAGCGGGCGAGCAGAACAAAGCGATTCCGATGCATGAAATGCTGATCGATACCGGCTTGCTGGATGCAAAACCGGTCATTCCAATCGGTACGCCCGTCGTATTCGCCCAGCCTCCTTATGCACTGGCGGAAGGACAGCTGACCGGCAAGTGTCTGGATGACCGCGCCGGCTTCGCCGCAATCGTGCAGGCGATGCGGCAATTAAAAGACGCAGCGCTGGATGTGGATATCGTGGTATGCGGTTCTGTACACGAAGAAACCGATTCCCTCGGCGCGCTGACCGCGGCGTTCCGTGTGCAGCCGGACTATGGCATTGCCGTCGATGTCAGCCACGCGAAAACGCCGGACAGCGGTTCGGATGACGCATTTGAATTTGGCGGCGGCGTATTGATCGGCATGGGACCAAACCTGCACCGCGGACTGACCAATCAGATGATAAAAACAGCGCGTGCGGAAGAAATCCCCTACCAGCTTGAAGTCATGGAAGGAAACACCGGTACCAACGCCTGGGATATGCAGGTTGTCCGCAGCGGTATCGCAATGGGACTTCTGTCCATCCCGCTAAAATATATGCATACGCCAATTGAAACCATCCAGCTGTCCGATGTAGACGCAGTCAGCGATCTGCTGACCGCATTCCTGCGGACCTTTCACGGGGAGGTGACGCGGACATGATCGAGCTGTTACAGAGGCTATGCAGCCTGCCCGGTCCGTCCGGCTGTGAAGATGCCGTGCGTGATGAGATCCGCGCGCTGGCGGAGCCGTTCGCGGATGAGATGCGAGAGGATAGCCTGGGCAATCTGATGATACTGCGTAAGGGCAGAAAACACATCAATAAAACGGTCATGCTGGCAGCACATATGGATGAGGTCGGCATAATCTGCAAGGGCTATACGGAAGACGGGTGCATCCGGTTTGGCTTTGTCGGCGGCGTTGACCCGCGCGTTGTGATTGGCAGGCGTGTCCTGTTCGGGGATGTGCGCGGTGTCGTCGGCATCAAAGCAGTGCATCTGACCACGCGGGAAGAGCGCAAAACCATGCCCAAAACCAAGGATCTGTATATTGATATCGGCGCATCCGATAAAAAATCCGCGCAGAAAAGGGTTCCGTTGGGAACCTACGGCGTATTTGACTCCACATGCGTTCCGTTTGGCGACGGACTGCTCAAGGCAAAAGCAATTGATGACCGCATCGGCTGTGCGGCAATGCTGACATTATTGCAGGAGCAGCCGGCAGTGGACACATGGTTTGTCTTTTCCGTTCAGGAGGAAGTCGGTCTGCGCGGCGCGCGCTGTGCGGCGTTTGCGCTGCATCCCGATCTCTGTCTTGTACTGGAGGGTACGACAGCGGCAGACCTTGCTGATATCGACGAATCAAAGCAGGTATGCAGTCTGCGGCACGGTGTTGTGATCCCATTTATGGATCGCTCCACCATTTATCATCAGAAAATGTTTGAGACGCTGCGTATGCTGGCGGAACGCAATGCCATCCCCTGGCAGACCAAACACCGTGTGGCAGGCGGTACAGACGCCGGACGGATTCATCTGACACGTGAAGGTATTATGACAGGCGGTCTTGCGGTACCGGTACGATATATCCATTCGCCTTCCAGCGTGGCGGCAATCGAGGACATGAACGGCATGTTGACACTCACCCGCCGTTTCCTGGAATATTTGGGGGAAGAGAACAATGACTTTTGATCTATATAAAACATTTTGCGGACTTTCTGCCGCATTCGGTCCGTCCGGACGGGAAACCGATATCGTGGAAGCGCTCACAGAATTGATTGCGGATACTGTCCCGTGTATTGGCGACTGGGATCACAAGACAGATTCGATGAATAATTTAATCTATCATCGCGCGGGCAGCGGCGAAAAAATCCTGTTGGCGGCACATATGGACTCGGTCGGCATTGTTGTCACGCATATTGACGAGAATGGCTTTGCGCGGTTCGCGCAGATTGGCGGTCTGATGCTCGGCGACTTGATCGACTGCCGGGTACGTTTCCGGAATGGTACGCGCGGCATCATCTCGTTCGAAGAAAAAACACCCTATGAAAAACTTGACTTCGATCATGTATTTCTTGATATCGGCGCAAGGGATAAAGCGCAGGCGGAGCAGTATATACAGGTGGGAGATTTTGCCGTATTCGACGGCGAACCGTTTGCGCAGGGAGATATCCTCTGTGGACCCTATCTGGATAACCGCATCGGCTGCCTGACATTGATCGGTACAATGGCACAGCTGGAAAAACCGGATTGCGATCTGTATGTTGCCTTTACCGCACAGGAGGAGGTCGGTCTGCGCGGTGCGCAAACCGCTGCTTTCGCAATACAGCCGGATTATGCAGTCGTTGTAGATGTCACAGACACAGGTGACATGCCGGAGCGCAAATATCCCATGGCTGTAAAACTGGGGGCAGGTCCCGCAGTCAAGCTCATGGATCGTTCTGTCATCTGTGACTCTGCTGTCAAAAACGCATTGTATCATGCCGCGGAAAAATGCGGTATTCCGGTGCAGCGGGAAATCATGGAATTCGGCGGAACCGATACCGGCGTAATTCAGCGGGCAGCAGGCGGTACAAAGGCAGGCGCCGTCAGTATCCCGACACGATATATCCATTCCCCAAATGAAATGGCAAGTATTTCAGATATAAAAAATGCAATCACACTGCTTGCGCAAGCAGTTTCAAATGGATTTTCGTCAGTAGATTGTCCGTAATTGTGTACAGCATCATGCGATATTCAATAAGCAAAAAGCACAAATATTAGTCGCTAAATCGTGCGCATAATGTACAAAATTTTCGCGCCGGAAAGATTTTATTTGCGTATGCTTTTTTAAAAATGGTACAATATTTGTATAAATAAGGAGGATTTTGTACCATGAAACGAATTAGAGCGGCTTGTTTGCAACAAACTGTACACTTCCTGCTAAAAGAAGATATGCCGTATGACGCAGCTGTGACCGCTGTGAAAAATGAAATCGCACAGTATAAGGCACAGATGGATCGCAATCATACCAAATATCAAATCGTTGAGGAACTGCCTCAGCCGGATGGTTCTATTGTACTGAAAGTAAAAAAACAGTATAACCATCACGACACCGGCGATTATCTCGCCTGACAGCAAAATGAATAGCTGCCCCATGGAATATCTCCATACGGGCAGCTATTTTTGTCCGGAAAGGAATCCTTTCCGTGAAAAAAAACTTTACAAATACCGGTAGGCTTGCTATAATAGTCAATGGACATGCGCCCGTAGCTCAGCTGGATAGAGCGTCAGACTCCGACTCTGAAGGCCATGCGTTCGAATCGCACCGGGCGTACCATTTTAAACCGCTTGAATCGCAAGGTTTGAGCGGTTTTTTCACGCTCGTTTCCTGTTATGATTCATACCGGCGCACGCTTTCGTCTGCGCTTCCTCGATCCGGTGTGCTTATACCGCTTCACCCCAATGAGGCGATGAGCGCATCTGCCAGCGCATCCAGTTCCGCCGCCTTGTCCGCCTTGAGCGAGGACGCCATAGAAAGCCTGCTGCTCAGCACGGTCATATCCTTGAGCTGATCCTGGATGAAATCCTGCATGAGGTCGCCCGATTTACATGCCCAGGAACCGTTTTCAATAATGGCAAAGGTTCTCTTTTGCAGGTTAAGCGCTTTCATATCCGTCAGATAAGAATGCATAACCGGATAGATACCAAGATTATAGGTGACAGAGGCCAGCACCACATGTGACAGACGGAACGTTTCCGAGATCAAATAAGAAACGTGCGTGCTGGAAACATCATACAACGCGACATTTGTCATACCTTTTTCACACAGCCGTGCCGCCAATGCGGTAGCTGCGGATTCTGTGTTGCCGTACATGGAAGCGTATACGATCAGGACGCCCTGCTCCTCCGGCTCGTAGCGGCTCCAATGATCGTACTTATCAAGGATGTAGTCAAAATTGGAACGCCAGACCGGACCGTGCAGCGGGCAGATGAATTTGATCTGATCCAGCACCGCAGCGGCTTTTTTCAGCAGCAGCTGAACGTGCGGTCCATATTTGCCGACAATATTGGTATAATATCTTCTCGCGTCGTCAATCCAGTCCCGATCGAAGTTCACCTCGTCATTGAACAGTTTGCCGTTCAGCGCGCCGAAGGAGCCGAACGCATCCGCCGCGAACAGTACGCCGTTGGTCAGATCGAGCGTTACCATTGCCTCCGGCCAGTGTACCATTGGCGCCGCGACAAAGGTCACGGTATGATTTTCAAAGGTAAAGGTATCTCCCTCTTTGACCTTGATACACTCATGCTGATCCGCGCTGAATCCAAACTGGCTCATCAGCATAAATGCCTTTTCTGTGGAGATAATTTTAACCTCCGGCCAACGAAGCAGAATTTCCTCCATGGATGCGCCATGATCCGGTTCCATATGGTTGATAACCAGATAATCCAGCGGACGTCCGTCCAGCAGGTACTCCATGTTTTCCAAAAGCTGTCTGCACGCCGACCAGTCGATGGTATCAAACAGAACGGTTTTTGAACCGTCCAGCAACAAATAAGCGTTATAGGAAACTCCACGTGGAATTGGATGAATGTTTTCAAACAGGGACAGCCGCCGGTCATCTGCGCCAACCCAGTATAAGTCCTGTGTTACTTCTCTTACACTGTACATATTGCTTCCTCCTTCCGTCATTATGCCTCAATAAACTGATCTTTTCCCTCTGCGCATTCGGGGCATACCCAATCATCAGGCAGCTTATCAAATGCCGTTCCGGGTGCGATATCAGCATACTTATCTCCGTTCTCCGGAATATATTCGTATCCGCATCCGCCGCAGACATATCGTTTGCCCTTCGGCTGAGGCGGCGGAGTCGGGCGAGGCAGCTTGACCATCGGCGGAGCAGGCTGCTTTTCGCCTGTGTCCAATGCGGCGGTCAGCAACGGCAGGATCTCATTGACGTCGCCGACAATACCATAGTCACAGTTCTTAAAGATCGGAGCGTTCGCATTCTTATTGATCGCTACGATCGTAGAGGCCTCCTTGATGCCCTTCAGATGCTGCGTTGCGCCGGAAATGCCGCAGGCAATATAGAGGTTGCCGGAGAATTTCTGACCGGACATTCCGACATAGCGGTTGAGAGGAACATACTTGAGCGTTTCCGCAACCGGACGGGAGGAGCCTACCGCCGCGCCGGCCGCTGCCGCGAGGTCGTAAATCAGCTGCATGTTTTCCTTGCTTCCGATGCCCTTACCGGCAGAGACAACGCGCTCCGCCTGAACAATCGGCGTATCTGCGGGGATTCCGACGCTGAAGTCATGACCGTCCTGCTTGAGCGCCTCAACCAGCGCCTGCACGTTCGCTTCCGCGTCGCCCTTAAAGATCATGCGCTTCCGGATGCCTGTGATCGCGTTTTCCTGTGCCGGTGCCGCGCCCGCACTGCCGGCAGACTTGGGCGGTTTGCCCAGAATATGCGAGGAAATGACAACGCGCTGGATTTCATTGGTGCCCTCGTAGATCGTCGTAATCTTAGCATCACGATATGCGCGCTCGACATCCATGCCCTTCATGAAGCCGCTGCCGCCATAAATCTGCATCGCATCGTTTGTGACCTCCAGCGCGATATCGGAAGCATACATTTTCGCCATTGCAGCTTCCATGCTGTAGGATTGATGCGCCTCTTTCAGCTCAGCAGCGGAATAAACAAGCATTCTGGCACAACGGAGCTTGGTTGCCATGTCCGCGATTTTAAACGAAATCGACTGCTGGAACCCGATCGGTTTTCCGAATTGGATGCGCTCTTTTGCATAATTTACCGCTGATTCATACGCACCCTGCGCAATTCCGAGCGCCTGCGCCGCGATACCGATACGTCCGCCGTCCAATGTTGCCATCGCAATTTTGAAGCCTTCGCCTTCCTTGCCCAGCAAATTTTCCTTTGGAACCTTGACGTCGTTAAACATCAACTCAGCCGTGGAAGAAGAACGGATACCCATTTTATCATAGTGATCTCCGAACGTGAAGCCTTCCCAGCCCTTTTCGACAATCAATGCGGAAATGCCGCGTGTACCAATTCCCGGAGTGGTTACAGCAAACACAACGTATGTATCTGCCTTCGGTGCGTTGGTGATGAAGATTTTTCCGCCGTTAAGCAGATAATAATCTCCCATATCGACAGCTGTCGTTTCCGTTCCGCCTGCATCCGAACCGGCATTCGGCTCTGTCAGACCAAATGCGCCGATTTTCTCGCCACGTGCGAGAGGTACAAGATATTTCTGTTTTTGCTCTTCCGTTCCGAATCCAAAAATGGGCCACGATCCAAGGGACACATGAGCAGATAAAATAACGCCTGCGCCGCCATCTACCCTTGCCAGTTCTTCTACCGCAATGGCATAGCTCATGACATCCAGCCCTGCGCCGCCGTATTCTTTGGGATAAGGAATGCCCATCAATCCCATTTCAGCCAGCTTTTTTACTGCCTCAGTCGGAAATTCATTGCTCTGATCCAGCATAAATGCGATGGGTTTAATCTCCTCCTCCGCAAAGGCACGAATCTTCGCACGCAACTCCTCATGAGCCGGTGTAGTTTGATACAACATATGGTTACCTCCCTCACCAATAATTTGACAGATCATGCGGAATGTTTTTTGATAGGTGCTGATTTATAACAACAGCGCCGCAAATCATTCCTCTATATTGAATCATACTACTTTTTGCATGTTGTGTCAACCGTTTACTTGCTCCTTTCAGAATGGTTCAAGGAAAATTCTGGTATTGCGGCAATTGTGGCACAGTCTGCATCACCGGTTCTCCGCAGGACAATGGTGCAAAATGACGCCTGTCCGGTGCGTAAAAGGATAATCCCCCGCAGCTTACCGCCGCGGGGGACTGCCATCTGATGGCACGTAGAGTAACTTATGGCTAGAAGTTATCTATATGTTATTGAGAAGTTATCTGTGGTTATGTTATATTTACGCCATATCCCGATACAGGAAGGTGACGATTTCCGCGCGTGAGCAGATGTTCCGCGGGGAGAATTTCATCCCGCCTGTGCCGTAGGTGATGCCATTTTCTACAGCCCATGCGACAGCATCGGTGTAGTATGTGCCTGCCGAGACATCGGAGAACACGTCAGAAGCTGTGGAATCCGGCTCGTTGTTCGCGCGCCACAGGAAGGTGACAACCTCGGCTCTCGAGCAGCCTGTCTTTGGCTCAAAGGTAGTCGCGCTTGTGCCGTAGGTGATGCCATTTTCCACTGCCCACAAAACAGCCTTATACGCGAAGTCGCTCGGCTCAACGTCTGTGAACGGGCAGCTGGTGCTCTGTGGCTCCGGACTGCCGTTTGCACGCCACAGGAAGGTGACAACCTGCTCACGGTTGCAGACAGCATTCGGTGAAAATGTGGTATCGGATGTACCGACAGTGATGCCGTTCTCCGCCGCCCATTTTACCGCGTCCGTGTAGAACTGACCCTCCGGAACATCGGTGAAGGTCGGTGTGGTCGGCGTAGTTGGCGTGGTCGGCGTGGTCGGTGTTGTCGGTGTTGTCGG
>CAYNPX010000057.1:0-10093 GCA_964399205.1 uncultured Butyricicoccus sp. | reverse complement strand
CTGAAAACGAACGAGGTCAATGCGCCGAAAGCCGAGCAATATTACGAACATTTACTCGCAGAGAAAAAGGACGAGCGGTTTGCGGTATGGGTTAGAGATGCATTTCTGGCAAAAAGGGAATACCTTGATGCAGCATATGATGGATTGCAGAAAATAAGCGAGACATACCTGAAGAAGGGTTCGGTCTGACAATTACGTACTGGGTGAAAATGATCCGCCCTTATATGTCGGAGATGCTGAAGTTTTGCAGCTTATCATTCAGTGTTTCCCTAAAAAGTAAATGCTGTTGCCGTGGCGGCACCCTCCCGGCGCAGAGCAAGTTTCTGTTCACCCTTGATCTGGTAAAAGTCAAATTTATTTCAGACTTGACAATCTGATACTATCTTTCTGCTTTTTTCTGTGGTATAATCCTGTTAGGCGTTATCTGATACAAAAGGAAATCCGAATATCAGCTTTCCAATACGCCCAAACAATTGAATAAAATAATCGGTGCCTCTGCCTGCGCCAGACGCAGAGCCAGAGGGTAAAAGGGAAACAGGTGTGAATCCTGTACGATCTCGTCACTGTGACAGAGGAGCAGAATGTATTGTGCATCCGCACAGCCACTGGCGTACATGCTGGGAAGGCCGCTTTCTGTAATGAGCCTCAAGTCAGGAAACCTGCCGCTTATTTGGTACAGGAATGCGAAATTCCAGATCACGAGGTATTGGTCGTACTGTTTTGATGCTGCCTGCGGCAGCGGAAATTGTACTGCTCTTTACGCCATAATGTAAGGGGCATTGCTTTTGCGCAATGAAGTGAAATGTGGAATGATAATGCCTTCCGGTATATCCAATTGTTTCAAACAATTTACTAGGAGGGTTTTGTTATGAAAAAACGAATCGCTGTACTGCTCGCCCTGTCGGTAACCGTAACCATGCTGCTGGCCGGCTGTGGAACGGAATCAGATCAAGGCGCGAACGAAGATACCGGTTCCGCTGTACAGACTGCTACTGCTGCCGGTTCCGGCGAGACTGCCGCACAGGATGACGATGAAAACTATGACACCGGTGACGCTTCGCTGGACGATATCCGCAATCAGGATGACATCGGCGACAACGAACTGCTGGTTCTCAGCTTTGGTACCAGCTATAATGACAGCCGTCGTCTGACCATCGGCGCGATTGAAAGCGATCTGGATGCGGCTTTCCCGGATTTTTCCGTCAGAAGAGGCTTCACCGCTAACATCATTATTGACCACGTTCAGAAGCGTGACGGTATCCTGATCGATGACGTGGACGCCGCTCTGAACCGTGCGGTTGATAACGGGGTAAAGACGCTGGTTGTTCAGCCGACTCACCTGATGCACGGTCTGGAATATGACGAACTGGTAGAAGCTGTCGGCGAATACGCAGATGCATTTGATAAGGTTGTCTTCGGTGAGCCGCTGTTGTCCAGTGACGACGATTTTGCAAGAGTGGAAAAAGCAATCACGGAATGGACATCAGAATATGACGACGGTGAGACGGCAATCTGCTTCATGGGACATGGCACTGAGGCGGAATCCAATGAAGTGTACCAGCAAATGCAGGATCTCCTGACAGCTGACGGCTATGACAACTACTATGTAGGCACGGTTGAAGCAAGCCCGTCTCTGGAGGATGTACTGGCTCAGGTGAAGGAAGGCAATTACAAGCGCGTCATTCTTGAGCCGCTGATGGTCGTAGCTGGTGATCATGCGAACAACGACATGGCCAGTGATGAAGAAGGTTCCTGGAAATCTGCTTTCGAGGAAGCCGGCTATGAGGTTGAGTGCCTGCTCCGCGGTCTGGGCGAGAATGAAGCGATCCGGCAGATCTATGTTGATCATGCACAGGCAGCGATTGATTCCCTGAACGAGTAATTTTAAATCGCATAATCATACATGGTAATGGGCGGCGCGGGGCAATCTCGGGCCGCCTTCGCTTTGAAAGAGGAGCACTATGAAACAGAAAAAAATTTTAGCCTCTGTAATGGCATTGACACTATTCGTGTCCACTCTGTCCGGCTGTGGAAATGTATCTGATACAAACGGCTCGAGTGCCGGCACCGCCGATACAGGCTCTGCGGACAGCCAGGTTGCGACTGCGGCTGAGATGACTACCCGCGAGGACGTCGTAGAGGACGGCATGGAACCGATCACGGGCGACAGGGTAAAGGATGGCACTTATTCCATTACGGTGGATTCCAGTTCGAGTATGTTCAACATCACAGAATGCGAATTGACCGTAAAAAACGGCAACATGACTGCGGTGATGACGATGAGCGGCACCGGCTATCTTTATGTCTTTATGGGTACCGGCGCACAGGCAGTTGACGCGGACGAAAGTGAATATATTGCATTTGAAGAAAATGCGGATGGCGCACACACCTATACTGTTCCTGTCGAAGCGCTGGATGCAGGCATCGATTGTGCGGCATTCAGTAAAAACAAAGAGAAATGGTATGACCGCACGCTGGTATTCCGTGCAGATTCCCTGCCGGTCGATGCGTTCGTCGATGGGGTAATTGCCACGCCGGAAAGCCTACAGCTTGCGGACGGTATCTATACAGTAGATGTCACATTAGATGGCGGTTCCGGTCGCGCAAGTGTAGAATCTCCCGCTGAACTGACAATAAAAGACGGTACAGCCACCGCCAAAATCATCTGGAGCAGTTCAAACTATGACTATATGAAGGTCGATGATGTGCAGTATGACCCGATCAATACGGAGGGAAATTCTACATTTGAAATTCCGGTGTCCGGCTTTGATTATAAAATGCGCGTGTCTGCGGATACCACCGCTATGAGCACGCCGCATGAAATCGACTACACGCTATCCTTCGATTCCTCGACGCTCAAAGCCAAATGAAGACGGTAAAAAAATGGATGGCTGCCGTATTGGTCATAAGCATATGCTTTGTGACTGGCTGCGGCAGCTCTGCCGCATCAAATCCTACAGATGAATGGGCAGAACAGCAGCCGACAGGCTGGATGGACTTGCAGTACGCGAACCAATTCAGCGTAGCGTATTATGCCGGTGGCTACTCCCTGATTACGATCGGTGATACAGATAAATTCCTGCTCATACCGCAGGGAAAACAGGCTCCGAAGGGTCTTGACAGCGATATTACGATCTTACAGCAGCCGATGGAAAATATTTATGTCGCGGCATCTTCCGCAATGGATCTGTTTTTTGGTTTGGATGCGCAAAGTGCCGTTCGTATGACAAGCACGACACTGGCGGATTGGAGCTTGCCGGAAGTGCAGCAGGCAATAGAAAATGAAGATATCCTCTATGTCGGCAAATACAACACACCGGATTATGAAGCAATACTATCCGAATCTTGCAGCATGGCGATCGAATCAACCATGATCTACCACAGTCCGGAAACAATGGAGCAGCTCGAAAGCCTTGGCATTCCGGTCATGGTGGAGCGTTCCAGCTATGAAGCGCATCCGCTTGGACGCATGGAATGGATCAAGCTATATGGGCTGCTGCTCGGCAAAACAGAGCAGGCTGCCGATTATTTTGACCAGAAGGTCGCACAGCTGGACAATATTCTGACCGGCGATAGCACGGGGAAAACGGTCGCGTTTTTCTATATCAGCTCAAACGGCTATGTCAATGTGCGCAAGCCGGGCGATTATATCACAAAAATGATCGAAATGGCGGGCGGTAAGTATATTCTTTCCGCCGATGACCTGAATGTAGATGAAAACGCGCTGTCCACTATGAACATGCAGATGGAAGCCTTTTACGCCGCTGCAAAGGATGCGGATTATCTCATTTATAACAGTACGATCGACGGCGAGATACAGACCATAGATCAGCTTCTGGATAAAAGCGCACTGTTAGCAGACTTTAAAGCGGTAAAAGAAGGCAACGTCTGGTGTACAGAAAAAAATATGTTCCAGCAGACCACCGGCGCTGCGGATATGATTGCCGATTTACATGCCATTGTAACCGGAAGCACCGATGACAGCGATCAGCTTACTTTTTTACACCGATTAAACTGACAGGAGGAACAATATGAAACACCCGCGCTCCGCCCGATATGCAATTGGATATACTGTGCTGGCGGTACTTCTATGTTTCCTGCTTGCCCTCAACCTGAACGCAGGCAGTGTAAATCTGTCTGCCGGACAGGTGCTGCAAATACTGACGGGGCAAAATACAGAAAATACCGCCATCATCTGGGAGATTCGGCTTCCCCGCCTGCTGGCGGCTGCAATTCTGGGCGGCGCGCTTTCCGTTTCCGGTTTTCTGCTGCAAACCTTCTTTGCCAATCCGATTGCGGGTCCGTTTGTGCTCGGTATCTCCTCCGGCGCCAAGCTGGTGGTCGCATTAGTGATGATCTTTTTCCTGGGAAAAGGTATTGTCCTCAATTCTGCCTCATTGATCGTCGCTGCTTTCATCGGCTCAATGATCTCCATGGGATTTATCCTGCTCATCTCCGGCAAGGTGAAAAAAATGTCTCTTCTGGTGATCAGCGGCGTGATGATTGGCTATATCTGCTCCGCTATTACAGACCTTGTGGTTACATTTGCGGATGACTCCAACATTGTCAATCTGCATAACTGGTCGATGGGCAGCTTTTCCGGCATGACATGGGGAAACGTACAAACAATGACAGCCGTTGTGCTCGTTGCCTTGCTGTTCACCATTTGGCTGTCCAAGCCGATGGGCGCATATCAGCTCGGCGAGGTGTATGCGCAAAACATTGGTGTCAATGTCCGGCTGTTCCGCGTTGAATTGATCCTGCTTTCCAGCATCCTGTCCGCATGTGTTACCGCGTTTGCGGGACCGATTTCATTCGTCGGCATCGCTGTCCCGCATCTGGTCAAAAGTTTATTCCACACGGCAAAGCCGCTTTTTATCATTCCGGCCTGTTTTCTTGGCGGTGCGGTGTTCTGCCTGTTCTGCGATCTGATCGCGCGAACGCTGTTCGCACCTACAGAGCTGAGTATCAGTTCGGTAACCGCGATCTTCGGTGCGCCGATTGTCATATGGATGATGCTGCACCGCAATGCACGGAAAGGATGATGCGCATATGAAAGAAGCCATTCTCCATACGGCACGCCTCTGCGTAGGCTATAATAAAAAGCCATTGATCCATGACATTGATATTTCTGTTTGTCCCGGACAAATTCTGACATTGATCGGTCCGAATGGCGCGGGCAAATCTACGATATTAAAGAGCATCACCCGACAGCTGGAACCGATTTCCGGCACAGTTTATCTCGGCAAAAAATCAATCCAGAATTTCAATGAACGTGATTTTGCCCAAACAGTATCCGTTATGATGACCGGTTGGGCGGAACCGGAACTCATGTGCTGTGAAGAGGTCGTGGAATCCGGACGATTTCCCTATACCGGCCGGCTGGGTATCTTATCTGTACATGACCATGAGCGGGTACGTGAAGCAATGGAACTGGTACATGTTGCTGAACTGGCGGCGCACGATTTCAATCGCATCAGTGATGGACAACGGCAGCGCGTCATGCTGGCGCGGGCAATCTGTCAGGAACCGGATATTTTGGTATTGGACGAACCGACTTCTTTTCTGGATATCCGGCACAAGCTGGAACTGTTGTCCATCCTGAAGAATCTGGTTCGTGAAAAAAAACTTGCAGTCATCATGTCTCTGCATGAACTTGATCTCGCACAAAAAATATCAGATCATGTACTGTGTATCCGAGATGATCATGTCGATCGGTATGGTACGCCGGACGAGGTGTTTACAGATGATTACATCCGTACATTATATCAGGTGAATTGCGGCAGTTATAATAATCTGTACGGTTCTTTGGAACTGGATGCACCGCAGGGTGAGCCGCAGGTTTTCGTCATTGGCGGAGGCGGTACCGGAATCCCTGTCTACCGCCGTCTCCAACGGCGCGGTATTCCATTTGCTGCCGGCATCCTCCACGAAAATGATGTGGACTATCCGGTTGCAAAGGCGCTGGCGTGCAGCATCATTACAGAACGTGCTTTTGAGCCAATTGCAGATACAGCTGTACAGCAGGCAGAAGAAGTCCTCTGCCGTTGCACAAAAGTGATCTGTTGCCTGGATCACTTCGGAACGATGAACCAGGGAAACCGGAAATTGCTGGAATTGGCGCAGCTGCGTGGCGTGCTGATTGCGAAAGATGAACTATAAAAATGGGTGAAATCCTCTGCTTTACGGATTTCACCCATTTGATCTTCATGATCCATTAAACGATAGATTCAATCACCCTGGCAACATTCTTCGCTGCACCGCAAACACGCGCATTGTCAACGCCTTCGACCATAACACGTACCAGAGGCTCCGTACCCGACGGACGAACTAAAATCCGACCTTCGCCAAGGCTGCTTTCCTCTTTTTGAATGGAATCCTGCACCTCAGCGCGGTCAGCCAACGAGTATTTCAGCGCGGTTGGCACCTTAACATTTATCATAATCTGCGGCCACGGGACGACTTCAGCCGCAATCTCAGAAGCCCGTTTTCCGCTGTCCTTGAGTATTTTTAAGAACTGAACGGCTGTAAGCTCGCCGTCACCGGTCGTTGCGTATTCGAGAAAGATAATATGACCGGACTGTTCGCCGCCAAGAATATACCCTTTTTCCAGCATCTTTTCCAATACATAGCGATCGCCTACATCTGAGCAGACGATGCTCATGCCGCGTTCCTTCGCATAAGCATGGAGTCCCATATTGGAGAGAATTGTTGCGACAAACGCATTGCCGCGCAGCTTATGCTGTTTCTTCAGCTTTGCTGCGCAGACTGCCATAATGCGATCCCCATCAAGCACTGCACCCTTGTCATCAACAATCAGGCAGCGATCGGCATCCCCATCAAATGCGATGCCAACATCATAGCCACCCTTTACGACCAGCTTCTGCAATGTTTCCAGATGGGTAGAGCCGCAGCGATCGTTGATATTACAGCCGTCCGGCTCATAGTAACGGATCGACGCATCCAGCTTGAGCTTACGAAACAGCGCAGAAGCCGTTGCGGAGGATGCGCCGTTTGCACAGTCGACAACAACCCGCAGACCGGACAAATCTCCCGAAATCGTATCTGCAACATGATCGGTATATTCCTCAATGGCGTCCATATCCGGTTTCAATACCCGACCGATATTGTTGTGGGTCGCACGCGGCAGGTCGTCAACATGGTCAATATATTCTTCAATGCGTGCTTCCAGCTCATCCGACAGCTTATAGCCGCCGCCGGCAAAAATCTTAATGCCGTTGTGCTCATATGGATTATGTGACGCTGAAATAACAATACCTGCATCTGCCTTATGCTTAATGGTCAAGTAAGCCACTGCCGGAGTCGGGATAACGCCCAATGATTCTACATCGCTGCCGGAGGAGCAGATGCCTGCAATCAGCGCCGCTTCCAGCATATCCGATGAAATGCGGGTATCCTTTCCGATCAGAATTTTGGCACGGTGGTTGGTCTGCTGTGCCAGCGCATATGCGGCGGCGCGGCCGACCTTAAATGCCAGGTGTGCGTCCAATTCTACATTGACGACACCACGAATACCATCAGTTCCAAAATACTTTCCCATAATCATACTCCTTTTCATTCTATCAGATAAAATATTGTGCGCAATGTTAAAACATACCGCACAATGTGAATATTTTTTAATCCTCCAATCGGAGCTGCTCCGGCGTGGACGGCATATTCGGCTGAATATCCATATGGTCATATGCCAGCGCAGTGACGCAGCGTCCGCGCGGTGTTCGATTCAGAAATCCGATCTGCATCAGATAAGGTTCGTACACATCCTCCAATGTGACAGCTTCTTCCCCGATGGTTGCCGCCAGAGTTTCCAGCCCGACCGGTCCGCCTCCAAAAGTAGTCATAATGCTGCGCAGCATCCGCCGGTCAATGGAATCCAGACCCAATTCGTCTACCTCAAGCGCGCGCAGCGCGGTATCCGCCGCTTCTTTTGTAATGACACCGTTGAACTGCACCTGCGCAAAATCACGTACACGGCGCAGCAGTCGGTTTGCAATACGCGGCGTTCCGCGAGAACGGCGTGCAATTTCATATGTACCGGCGGAATCCGCCTGCACGTCAAGAATTTCCGCCGAGCGCGTGACGATGGTTTGCAATTCCTCCGGTGAATACAGCTCAAGCCGAAGCATAACGCCGAATCGGTCACGCAGCGGAGATGTCATCTGACCGGCGCGGGTCGTCGCGCCAATCAATGTAAATTTTGGAAGATCCAGCCGGATCGAACGCGCGGACGGACCTTTGCCGATGATGATATCAAGCGCGTAATCCTCCATTGCGGGATACAGGATCTCCTCCACGCTGCGGTTCAAACGATGAATTTCGTCAATAAATAAGATATCGTTTTCGCTGAGATTTGTCAAGAGTGCAGCGAGATCTCCCGCCTTCTCAATTGCAGGACCGCTGGTAACACGGATGTTTACACCCATTTCATTGGCAATAATGCCGGCAAGCGTTGTCTTGCCGAGTCCCGGCGGACCATACAGCAGGACATGATCGAGTGGTTCGCCACGGCGCTTTGCGGCTTCAATAAAAACAGATAGATTTTCCTTCGCCTTGGTCTGACCAATATACTCGGCCATCGTTTTAGGGCGTAAAGACGGTTCTCCTTCATCCTGCGGCGTTTGCGACGAGGTCACAATGCGGTCGGAAAAATTATCATCAAATTCAATACTCATAAGCTGATTTCCTCAATTATTGTGCCGCCAGCTTCTTCAGGCAGGCACGGATTAAGTCCTCTGCGGACATCTTGCTGTCCGGAGACAAACCCTCTAATGTGTGCATTGCCTCTGCCTGCGAATAGCCCAGCACCATCAGAGCCGAAATTGCCTCGCTGACAGGGTTATCTGCCCCAGCCTGTACGGAAGATGTCATGACCAGACCGCCGCCGGAATGCAGTATCTCCTGCTCCTTTGCGAGTTTATCCTTCAGTTCCAGGCAGATACGCTGCGCGATTTTCTTTCCAACACCCGGTGCGCGTGTCAGGAACTTTGTGTCCTCGGTAATAATAGACAACGCTATCTGGCTTGTGGGTGCGGAACTGAGGATTGCCAATGCGGCTTTCGGACCGACGCCGGAAACGCCCAACAGCATTTTAAAACAGTGCAGTTCCTCCTGCTCCTTAAACCCATACAGGTCACATGCGCCCTCTCGAATATACAGATAAGTATACAATCGCGCCTTTTTACCGGTTTGAATGGCAGCACAGGTGTTCTGCGATGTATGGCAGGCATAGCCTACCCCGCCGCAGTCTATGACCGCCAGTTCCTGTTCAATCAGCGCAACATTACCTTCCAGATAATAAAACAATGCTTGCTCCTTTTCCGAAAAAAATATTACACACCATACCTTCCGGCAAGCTGGGAATCTGCTACGTGAGCATGACAAATCGCCAGCGCCAGAGCATCAGCAGCATCATCCGGTCTTGGCATACGCGATAGCTTAAGCATCATGCGTGTCATTTCCATCACCTGATGCTTTTCTGCCCGTCCATAGCCAACAACTGATTGTTTTACTTCGGATGGTGAATATTCCGCAGGTGTGATTCCCCTCTGCGCACAGGCAAGCAAAATCACACCGCGTGCATGTCCGACCTGGATACCGGTTGTAATATTTGTATTAAAAAACAGTTCCTCCACTGCGACAGCATCCGGATGAAAGGTGTCCAACAGTGTCAGCATATCACGATAAATCTCCTGCAATCGCAGATGCAGCGGGACACCGGCGGGCGTTGTAATGGCACCATGACGGATATGTGTCAGTTGCCCACGCTCAGACTGGATGACACCATATCCTACAATAGCATATCCCGGATCAATTCCCAGAATAATCATACGTACCTCCTGCTATCACAATCTACACCAATAGTGTACCACAAATGACATAACATCACAAGAAATAATAGCTTTAAATGTACAGCAGCTTTTGCAGCTTTACAATAGGATGTGAGACTGAGGGTAGAAGAAACGATTGAGTTCATTAGAAAAGCGGTATGAAGTGGTAAACTAAAACTGGACACGATGATATAATCTATGTACATAAGAAATATATCCATGGACAAGCAGTGGACAGGAGGTTTACC
>CAYNPX010000056.1:0-10142 GCA_964399205.1 uncultured Butyricicoccus sp. | reverse complement strand
GGGATGCTTCGGCATGGTAATCGTTGCTATTGCAGCTCTGATTCAGAATAATCAGAACAAAAAGAAATAACCGCCAAAGCAGCTAACTTCATGGCGGTTAATTCTATGTTTCATGCGTGGTTATTTTCTGCGTATCTTTTTGTTCTGTTCTGGTGCAAGTGTGCTCGTGCCCGCAACTGATTCCAATATGGAATCAGTTTCATGTCTGTTTCATCTTTCCTTGTATTGTATCGGCATCAAAGACCGCCTATTATTCCATATAATCCGGTCGTTTGATGATCCTGTTTCCCTTTTCGCGCGATATTACAGTGATTTTCGATTCAAATTCCATATGAAATTCCGCTGTAATTTCGGCAGTTTTGCCAGTTTTGATTGGGCATTCAATCAATAGTCTTCTTTTTCTGTATAATATAGAAAAAATTGTATTGTTTTCATTTGATAATTCAGTAATTTTGTGCCATGACAATCGTTACAAAAAGGTCTATGATACTAAGCGAAGAACGGAGGATAAAAGATAACATTCCCGTCGGCACAGTTCCGTTCCGACCGGCGCTGTTCTTCAAAAAATCCGGAATCTTTATTGATTCAGAAAGGAAGCGAATGATGATGGGCATTTTAGGCGAACTCAACAAGATGGCAAAGACAAAACAAATCGACGAACTCCACGCATTTTTGGGCAATGAGCTGATTTCCACCTGCACAGACTGTGATTCTTTCTCGGCGTATATTGGCATGAACAATCCGCGCAGCGCTGGTGCATTTCGCCGTCAGATGCATCACAATGCGGAAATTTTCCTCGCTTCAATCCGTTAATTCCAGACTCCACCTTAATTTTCCATACCTGTTTTTCTTTCCCTTATCTCTTTTCTCTGTAAGCATCCCCGCAGCTTTTCCGGCTGTCGGGGATGTTTTCTTTTTTCTGCCCGAAAATTTGTATTCTTCAGAATTTATTAAGATTTATGTGGTATCATTTGAAAGGAACACCCTGTATCCTGATTTCCATAGACAGCAAGGAGGATATCTCAATGACCTATCGGATTCTCGTCTGTGACGATGATGCCGCGATCGCGCGCGCAATCGGTATTTACCTGCGCGGCGCCGGATATGAAGTCATCGAAGCGCACGACGGACTGGAAGCGCTGGACATCTGTGCGAAGCAAACCGTTCATCTTGCCATCATGGATATCATGATGCCGGGCATGGACGGGATGCGCGCGACCGAGATCCTGCGTCAGACGCAAAATCTCCCCGTTATCATGCTCTCCGCCAAAAGCGAGGACATCGATAAAATCGACGGGCTGACCGTCGGCGCGGACGATTATGTGACCAAGCCGTTCAATCCGGCGGAGCTGATGGCGCGTGTCCGTTCGCAGCTGCGGCGGTACACCTCCCTCGGCGGCATGTCCGCACCGGCGGAATCGGAAAAAATCTACCGCACCGGCGCGCTGATCGTAAATGACACGGCGAAATCCGTCACGCTTGACGGCGAACCGGTCACGCTGACGCCGCGCGAATACGGTATTCTCTGCTTCCTGACCAGGCACGCCGGTCAGGTATTCTCCATCTCCCAGATTTATGAAGCGGTGTGGAACGAGACCGCCTACAATCCGGAAAATACGGTTGCCGTCCACATCCGGCGTATCCGGGAGAAAATCGAGATCAACCCGAAAGAGCCAAAATATTTGAAGGTGGTGTGGGGAATTGGCTACAAAATGGAAAAACTTCACCCGAAACTGCTGGGTTAAGGCAGTTGCATGTCTGCTCATTCTGGTGCTGACCGGTGTGAGCGCGTGGCAGACCGTCGTATTTTATATGTATGAGCTGGACAACGAGGACGCCGAACAGCTGATCGCGCCGATGATGCTGTTCAGCGACGACCTGCCCGACAGCTATCCAATGAATATGCTGTCCAGCGCGGCATATCATCTGGGCAAGCTGGCACAGCTGAGCGATGAAAACACAATCAAGGCCGGAAAGGCGATTGACGAAAAGGATCTGTGCTACCTGTTGTACGGTCGGTTTTATGACGACTACTACCGTGATACAACATATGAAGTAGAATTTGACGAAGAGACGGGACTTCCGTCGATCCGGACAGTATATCCGGCGGAAAGCGGCGCGGTCAAGCTCGAAAATACGCCGTCCATCGACAATGTCATCAGCACCGTATCCATCTACGACGAACTGCGCGAGGAATATTCCATCTCAGACAACGAGCTTTCGATCTTCCGCACATGGCTGGAGAGCAATCCCGGCGTATTTGCGGTCTGCCAGCAGGAGATCATCTCCGAGCAGCTGGAAAATCTGTCCGCATGGCGTGAGCGGGTCAACGACATCACCGGTGTTGATTACTATATTTACAACAAATCGACCGGCACAACGCTGCAAAATATTGACGCCGCGTCTGCCGAGGATGCCGAACAGGCGATCAGCCTGACGTCCGGCGGCTACAGCTATCTGTGTTCGCTGGATGACGCGCAGCGCCTGAGCTATACCGGCGAATCGGTATCGGATGAGTCTGTCTCCGACTTTTATGACTCCGAGGCGTATACCGATCTCCGCTTTGAAGAAGGGGATATCGTGCTGATCGGTCTCAAGAACCGCACGCTCACCAACATGCAAAACACGTGGATCGACGCCACCGGACATTTCCGTCAGTTCATGCTGGCGCTGATTGTGTCCGCTGTTCTCATCCTGCTGTGTCTCGTCGTTCTGGTCTGCGGCGCGGGCTGGAAAACGGCGGGCAAAACGCCGCAGCTCATTCCCGCCGACCGCATCTGGACAGAGGTGCAATGCACTGTCGCCATTCTGGCGACCTGCCTGTTGATTGCGGTCGTCGGCAACATGCTTGACGCATGGAATTACCTCTCGACAGATGTGATCTATACCCTTGCAATCGGCACCTCCGTCCTCGTTGTTGCGGTTTTGCTGATGATCCTGCTGTCGCAGGTGCGCCGGATCAAGGCAAAGCAGTGGCTAAACGGCTGGATCATCTGGCGGCTGCTGTATCAATCCGTCGGACGCATGGCGCGCTGGCTCGGCAAAGGTCTGCGCAGCCTGCGCGAACGCTTCCGCAAGACGCCGCTACACCGGCGGCTCATCCTCATCTGCATCCTCGTGCCGCTCGCCTGCGCGTTTTGGTTCACGATTCCATTTATCATCGCCGGCGCGCTGTATTTCGGTATGCGCACAGCCGACCGGTTCGAGCTGGTATGCGACGGCGCGCGCAATATCCGCGCGGGGAAACCCGACACCCGCATTACAATCAACGGCGGCTGCAAGGAGATCCAGGCGCTTGCGGACGATCTGAACGGGATTTCGGACGGATTGCAGGAGGCAGTGTCCACCGCCGTAAAATCCGAACGGCTGAAGTCGGAGCTGATCTCCAATGTATCGCATGATATCAAAACGCCGCTGACCAGCATCATCACCTATATCGACCTGCTCAAGCGGTGTGATATTTCCGATCCGGCAGCGCAGGAGTATATCAGCACGCTCGACCAGAAGGCAAAGCGCCTGCAAACCCTGACGCTCGACCTGTTTGACGCTTCCAAGGCGACAAGCGGCGCGATGCAGGTCGAGCTTGCAAAAACCGATTTCGACGCGCTGCTGCGGCAGGCGCTTGGGGAACGCGCCGACCACCTGGAAAAAGCCGGTCTGGATGTCCGCGTTCAGTCCCAGCCCATGACCTACGTCCGCGCGGACGGCCGTCTGCTGTGGCGCGTTCTGGACAATCTGCTGTCCAACTGCGCACGCTACGCGCTGCCAAACAGCCGGGTCTATATTACCGTGACGCCGGAAAATGAGACAGTTTCGCTGACAATCAAAAATATCTCTGCGGTCGAACTGAATATTTCCGCAGAGGATCTGATGCAGCGGTTCACCCGCGGCGACCGTTCGCGCCATACCGAAGGCAGCGGGCTGGGTCTGTCCATCGCGCAGAGCCTCGCCGGTCTGATGGGCGGCACATGCCGGGTGGAGATCGACGGCGATCTGTTCAAGGCGTCTGTTGCCATCCCAAAATGGGAAGAAGCATAATAATTTCCAAAAAGCGTTTGAAGCTATCACGCAGTTATTGTTGCCCATGCGAATGAAGAGGGAGAACCACCGCTGGTTCTCCCTCTTCGCTCCCATTCCGCCGCCAAAGAACCTATGGTTCTCTGGACTCTCCTCTGTCATGCCGCGCTTGCGCTCCATGACGCCAAAAGCGCTGCGCGCGGCTTGTCTCTGCTGCACATCGGAATGGAGTATTCTGTTATTTTCGCATCATTTTTCTTCTGCCGCCTTACTCCCGCATAAACGCCGGATCAACTTGGCTTCCCACAGCCAAGATGGAGCAACCCTTGGTCAGATCGATCGCGCCGCCGTCCACGCGCGTGCACCTTCCGCCGGCCTCCTCCACGATGAGCGAACCTGCGGCAAAATCCCACGGCTGGAGCCGCAGCTCAAAAAACAGCTCCGCGCGCCCCGCGGCAATCGCGCACAGATCGAGCGCCGCCGAACCGCTGCGGCGGATATCCATCGAACGGTCAAAGCATTTGCGCAGCAGCCGGAACGATTCATCCGTCAATTCGCGGTAATACGACGCGGACCCGAAGATCGTCAGCCCCCGCTCCAGCGGGAGGGGCGATACATGAATCGGGCTTCCATTGCAAAACGCGCCGCAGCCGCGCTGCGCATAAAACATTTCATCCAGATACGGATTATAGACTACACCGATTTCCCGCCTGCCATCCCGTGTCATTGCGACGGAGATGGCGCTGTTTTTGTAATCATGAACGAAATTCGCCGTCCCGTCGATCGGGTCGACAATAAAAGCGTCTCCCCGCGCGATGGATTCGTGCACATCCTCTTCCTCACCGACAAAATGCGCCTGCGGCGCGAGCCGCAGAAGGCTGTCGCGCAGCAGCTCCTGCACCAGCTTGTCGTACCTTGTGACAAGATCGTTGCTCCTGCCGCCTTTTGTATGTGTTTCCGCCTGTGTGCGATCCGCCCGCAAAACGATCTGCCCGCATTCCCGCACCGCCTGCTGTATCTGTTCGATCAACATTTTCGTGCACTTCCTTCCGTTTTTTTCAGCAACACAGCGCATCCCAAAGGATAGCAGAATTACACTGTTCCTTCTCCGTTTTCTCTGCTATAATAGAGCCAATCCATCCTCTGCTGAAGGGAGTATGACTGCTCATGACAAAATCCGCCGGTATGCTGCGCCGAATTGTAATCTATCTCATCGGGATGTTTCTGATGACCGTCGGCGTAAATCTGTCCGTCCTGTCCGGTCTCGGCGTATCGCCGATCGACACCATTCCTTATATCGTCAGCCTGATCTCCGGAAAGAGCCTCGGACTCAGCTCCACGCTCGTGTTTTCGGTCTATATTGTTTTGCAGATGATCATCCTGCGGCGGGATTTCAACTGGAAAAACCTGCTACAGATCGTGATCTCCATCCTCTTCGGCTGGTTTGTCAGCCTGTCCGGTTTTCTGACCGCCATGCTGCCGCAGGAGCCGGTATACGCGGTAAAATTCCTCTACATGCTGTGCAGCATGGGCTTTCTCGGCATCGGTATCTTCCTGTACGTGGCAACGGATATCATGTCCATGCCGGCGGACGGCGTCTCTCTGGCGCTGGCCTTCCGGACGAAAAAACCGATGTCCACCTGTAAGATTTTCTTCGACTGGTCGGTCGTTGTCCTGTCGGTGATTTTGTCCGTCGCGTATCTCCACAACATCAGCGGCATTCGGGAGGGCACCTTTATCGCCGCCTTTGGCGTCGGTCTGGTCATCCGCTTTTGGGAAACCCGCGCGGCGGAACCGCTACGCCGCTTTTTATTCTCATAACGGAAAAAACCGGATGGCTTCTCTCCCCTTCGGATTATTTCAGTCCGTCATGTGATCCTTTTCGTATTGATGGAGCGAACCTTCCGTCATATGCGACAACGCCGCCACGCGCTCATTGACCATATCCCACATGCACATCGGCAAATGGTCGCGGTGCCCGCGGTGAACGGTCACGCATTCAAAGCAGTTGCCGTGATGCGGACAGGCCTCCTTGCAGGGACAATGATCGCCGCTCTCGCGTACCTGCCGCAGAAATTCCATCTTCATCTCATAGGCTTCCTGTTTCCTGCCCGCGTGATCCAGCTCATTCTGCCGGATCGCCAGTTCATTGCCGTCAATTTTCATTTGTCTTTCCTCCTGCTGTCAAAAAATACTATTCGTATCATAGCATCACAGGCGCTTTCCGTCAACGAAAATTGTCCGGTTGGCACGGAAATTGATTTCCGCCGTCCCGTGCAGAGCCGCCGGTTTTCGCGGGATTTTTTTGTAACATTTCACAAGGCTATTGCATTCCCCGCGATTATGTAGTATACTTGTACCCGTTAAGAAAATAACATTGTTCTTCAGGGCAGGGTGGAACTCCCTACCGGCGGTACAGCCCGCGACCCGCTGTTTTTGCAGCGGCTGATTCGGTGAAACTCCGGAGCCGACAGTCACAGTCTGGATGGAAGAAGACACAATTGGGACATGCAGCATGTCCCCCGTTTTCAATGCCCTGTTCCGCAGATGCGGCAACAGGCTTTTTTCATTTTGTGCGCCCTGTTTTGTTTCGTCAAACGGGGCTTTTTTGTTTGGAGCTGATAGAAAATGGCAGATCAAGCTGATATTACCTATATGCGCCGCGCGCTGGCGCTTGCCGCCCGCGGCGCCGGACATGTCTCGCCCAACCCGATGGTCGGCGCGGTCATCGTAAAGGACGGGCGCATCATCGGTGAAGGCTGGCACGAGCGCATCGGCGGGCTGCACGCGGAACGCAACGCCTTCAAGCACTGTACCGAGGACTGCGCCGGTGCGACGATCTATGTCACGCTGGAGCCGTGCTGCCACTGGGGGCGCACGCCGCCGTGCACAGACGCCATCCTGGAGCACAAAATCGCCCGCGTTGTCGTCGGCTGTCTCGACCCGAATCCGCTGGTCGCGGGCAAAGGACTTCGCATCCTGCGCGATGCGGGCATCGAATGCGTGTCCGGCGTGCTGGAGGACGAATGCCTTGCCATCAACGAGGTGTTTTTCCACTATATCACAACGAAAACGCCGTTTGTCGTAATGAAATACGCCATGACGCTGGACGGCAGGATCGCCGCTTATACCGGCGATTCCAAATGGATCACCGGTGAAACGGCACGCAGGCACGCGCACGAAACGCGCAAGCGCCTGAGCGCGATCATGGTCGGTATCGGCACCGTCCTCGCGGACGACCCGATGCTCAATTGCCGCATTGAATCCGGTGTGGATCCGCTCCGTCTGGTGTGTGACAGCCATCTGCGCACACCGCTGGACAGCCAGCTCGTCCGCACGGCAAAGGATATCCCGACCTGGATTTTCTGCGCGGAGGCCGAGGTCAGCCGCAAAACCGCATTGGAGGACGCGGGCGTCATCGTGGTCCCGCTGCCGGATGAGACAGGTACGCATGTCGATCTCACCGCCGCAATGCAGTATCTCGGACAGCAGCAGGTGGACAGCGTCCTGCTGGAGGGCGGCGGCACATTGAACGGCGAGGCGCTGCGGCTCGGTCTGGTGCACCGCGTGCAGGCGTATATCGCCCCCAAACTGATCGGCGGCAACGCGGCGCACGGTCCGATCGGCGGCGCGGGCATCGCGCGCATGGCGGACGCGCTGCCGCTGGAAAACCCCACCATTACACGGCTGGGTGAGGATATCCTCATCGAAGGCCGTATCCGAAAGGACTGAGCGTATGTTTACCGGAATTATTGAAGAAATCGGAGAAATCACCGGATTGCGCCAGACCGCGACCAGCGCCGTGCTCGGCGTGCGTGCAAAGACCGTCCTCGACGGCACAAAGCTGGGCGATTCCATCGCCGTCAACGGCGTATGTTTGACCGTTGTGCGCCTGACCGGCGACGGCTTTGAGGGCGACGTGATGCCGGAAACGCTGCGCCGCACCAATCTGGGCGCGCTGAAGCCCAAATCGCGCGTCAATCTGGAACGCGCAATGGCGGCGGACGGACGCTTCGGCGGACACATCGTTGCCGGACATGTCGATGGTACCGGCACCGTCACTGACCTGTCGCCGGAGGGAAACGCGGTATGGGTGACGATATCCGCCGCGCCGGATATCCTGCGGTATATCGTGGAAAAAGGCTCGATTGCCATCGACGGCATCAGTCTGACCGTCGCCTATGTCGATACCGTCTGCTTTAAAGTCTCGATTATCCCGCACACCGGACAGGAAACCACCCTGCTGACACGAAAGACCGGCGATATCGTCAATCTCGAATGCGATATTATCGGCAAATATATTGAAAAACTGATGCAGCCCGCACCGGATGCCGCGCAGCCGCAGGCTGGCGGCCTGACCGTCGAATTTCTCGCCGGAAACGGGTTTCTTTGATAGGAGGATGAAATAAAAAATGGCTGATTTTGCAACCATTGAACAGGCGCTGGACGCGCTGCGCGCCGGAAAGAATATTCTGGTGATCGATGATCCGGACCGCGAAAACGAGGGCGATATCATCTGCGCCGCGCAGTTTGCCACCACAGAAAATGTCAACTTTATGGCGACCTATGCCAAGGGTCTGATCTGTATGCCGATGAGCGGCGATTATTGTGACAAGCTCGGTCTGCCGCAGATGGTCGAAAAAAATACGGACAACCATGAAACCGCGTTTACCGTTTCCATCGACCATATCAAAACGACCACCGGCATCTCCGCTGTCGAGCGTTCGCTCACCGCGATGATGACCGTCAATCCGGAGGCAAAGCCGCAGGATTTCCGCCGTCCGGGACACATGTTCCCGCTGCGCGCACGCGAGGGCGGCGTGCTCATCCGCTCGGGTCATACCGAAGCGACCGTTGACCTGTGCCGTCTGGCCGGTCTGGCGCCGGTGGGTCTGTGCTGTGAGATCATGCGCGAGGACGGCACGATGATGCGCACCACAGAACTGATCCAGTTCGCAAAAAAACACGGGCTGGTCATGATCTCTGTCGCTGATCTGATCGCGTACCGTATGCGCGACAAGGAGGAATCTCTCGTAAAAGAGGTCGCCTGCGCGGATATGCCGACCAAATACGGCCATTTTAAGATCCACGGCTTTGTCAATAAGCTGTCCGGCGAGCATCATGTCGCGCTGACCATGGGCGACATTGCAGATGGCAAGCCGGTGCTCTGCCGTGTACACTCCGAATGCCTGACCGGTGATACGTTCGGTTCGGCACGCTGCGACTGCGGTGAACAGCTTGCCGCTGCGCTGACCGCCATTGCGAAGGAAGGACGCGGTATGCTGCTGTATCTGCGGCAGGAGGGACGCGGCATCGGTCTGATCAACAAGCTGCGCGCGTATGAACTGCAGGAACAGGGCTATGATACCGTTGATGCCAACATCAAGCTCGGTTTCGCGCCTGACCTGCGTGAATACGGCATGGGCGCACAGATTCTGGTTTCCCTCGGCGTGCAAAAGCTCCGCCTGATGACCAACAATCCGAAAAAAATCCACGGTCTGTCCGGCTATGGTCTGGAAATTGTAGAGCGCGTCCCGATTCAGATCGCCGCCAATCCGGTAGATGCGTTTTACCTGAAAACCAAGCAGGAACGCATGGAACATATGACAGAATACAAATAACAATTTACCACGTGAAACGACAGGAGGAAAATCTATTATGAAACTGTTAGAAGGAAATGTAGTAGGTACTGGTCTGAAGGTCGGCATTGTTGCCGCCCGTTTCAATGAATTTATTGTCGGCAAGCTGGTTTCCGGCGCGCAGGACGCACTGGTTCGTCACGGCGTTGCTGACGCGGACATCGAGATCGCATGGGTTCCGGGCGCGTTTGAAATCCCGCTGGTCGCACAGAAAATGGCGCAGTCCGGAAAGTATGACATGGTGCTCTGCCTCGGCGCGGTGATCCGCGGCTCGACCTCGCACTATGATCTGGTCTGCAACGAGTGCGCAAAGGGCATCGCGCAGGTCGGACTCGCTGCCGGCATTCCGGTGCTGTTCGGCGTCGTTACCACAGATACCATCGAACAGGCAATCGAGCGCGCCGGCACCAAGGCCGGCAACAAGGGCTACGATGTCGCCTGCTCCGGTATCGAAATGGCAAACCTGCTGCGCAAGCTGTAAGTATC
>CAYNPX010000055.1:0-10192 GCA_964399205.1 uncultured Butyricicoccus sp. | reverse complement strand
GCGGCTCTGCCCTCGCGCGGGAGCGCGCGGAAGGTTTTCTTTTGCTGACTTTTCTTTTCCTCAAAAAGAAAAGTCAGTCCAGGTTGTGAATTTCCTCATAATGTCCTTCACGGTATTCGCGCAGACCGGAGCCTGCCGGAATCAGCTTACCAATGATGACATTTTCCTTCAAGCCGGTCAGCGGGTCTACCTTACCCTTGATCGCGGCATCTGTCAGGACACGTGTGGTCTCCTGGAAGGACGCAGCGGACAGGAACGAATCGGTTGCCAGCGCAGCCTTGGTGATACCCATGAGTATCGGCGACCACGTAGCGAGCTTCAGTTCCGTCTCGCCCGCATCAATACGCTGCTGTACAGCCGCGTTTGCATCCTCAAGTTCAAGGACAGTCATCATAGCGCCCGGCAGCAGATCGGTATCGCCCGCATCCTCTACCTTGACCTTATGCATCATTTGACGAACAATAACCTCAATGTGCTTATCATTCAGATCAACGCCCTGTTCGCGGTATACCTTCTGGACTTCCTTAATCAGGTAATCCTGTACGGCACGCGCATCCAGAATGCGCAGAATATCATGCGGGTTGAGCGCGCCCTCGTTGAGCTGATGTCCCTGCTCGATTTCCTGACCATCCTCCACGCGGATACCGGAGGAAGATGCCAGCTGATAGCTCTTGCTTTCGCCGGTCTTGCTGTTCACAATATTGACCGTCTTGACTGTGGTGCGCTTGCTCTCCTCGATCGTGACAACGCCGCCGATCTCCGCCAGCGTTGCGACACGCTTTGGCTTTCTCGCCTCAAACAGTTCTTCTACGCGCGGAAGACCCTGTGTAATATCCGAACCTGCGATACCGCCGGAATGGAACGTACGCATGGTCAGCTGCGTGCCCGGCTCACCGATGGACTGCGCCGCAATGATACCAACCGCTTCGCCCATTGCGCACGGCGCGTTGAACGCCAGGTTGGAGCCATAGCAATGTGCGCAGACGCCTTTACGTGCACGGCACTGCAGCACGGTGCGAATCTGTACGCGCGTGATACCGGCATTAACGATGCGCTCCGCATCCGCCTCGGAGATCATGTCCTCCTTGCGCTGCAAAATTTCGCCGGTCTTCGGATGCACAATGTCATCCACTGCGTAACGACCGACCAGGCGCTCGCCAAACGGCTCGACCATTTTGTTGCCTTCCATAATATCCTCGACCCAGATACCGGTCGTAGCGCCGCAGTCATCCTCATGGATGATAACATCCTGCGATACATCGACCATTCGGCGGGTCAGATAACCGGAGTCCGCAGTACGCAGCGCGGTATCTGCCAGACCCTTACGTGCGCCTCGCGCGGAGATGAAATACTCCAATACGGACAGTCCCTCGCGGAAGTTCGACTTGATCGGGATCTCGATGGTCTTGCCTGCCGCGTTTGCCATCAGTCCGCGCATACCTGCCAGCTGACGGATCTGGTTGATAGAACCACGCGCACCGGACTGTGCCATCATATGAATCGGGTTGAAGCGCTCGTTATCCATGCGCTCCTGCAGCGCCTTGGTAACGATCTTCGTCGTGTTCTCCCATTCGCGGACAACCAGACGATAGCGTTCATTATCCGTGATAAAGCCGCGTCTGTACTTTTTATCAATTGCGGCAACCTTCTTTTCGGAAGCCGTAATCAGCTCCTGCTTCTGCTCCGGAACCGCGATATCCGAGAAGGATACGGTCAGCGCACCCTTGGTGGAATACTTGTAGCCCATGGACTTGATCGCGTCCAGAACCTCAGCAGTCACGTTAAAGCCGTGCATACTGATGCAGCGGTCAACAATTTTGCCGAGCTGCTTTTTGCCGCAGGTCTCCATGATCTCCAGCTTGAGCATATCCTGCTTGGTATTGCGCTCAACAAAGCCCAGATCCTGCGGGATCTTCTCATTGAAGATCAGACGTCCGGCAGTCGCATCGACCAGACCGGTCACGATTTCGCCGTCGATCTCCTTGCTCATGCGCACCTTGATCGGCGCATGGATACCGATGACGCCCTCATCATATGCCATCAGGGCTTCTTCCTTGTTGCGGAATACCTTTCCTGCGCCCGGTTCGGTGTCGCGGTCAATGGTCAGATAATACGAACCGAGAACCATATCCTGCGACGGAACGGTAACCGGCTTGCCGTCCTGCGGCTTGAGCAGGTTGTTTGCAGACAGCATCAGCAGACGCGCCTCCGCCTGCGCCTCAACCGACAGCGGCAGATGGACAGCCATCTGGTCGCCGTCAAAGTCCGCATTAAACGCGGTGCATACCAGCGGATGCAGCTTGATCGCACGACCCTCGACCAGAATCGGCTCGAACGCTTCAATGCCCAGGCGGTGCAGCGTCGGCGCACGGTTCAGCATGACCGGATGTCCCTTGATGACCGTCTCCAGCGCGTCCCAAACCTCCGGCTTGCCGCGCTCGACCATCTTCTTTGCGGATTTAATATTGGAAGCAACGCCGGTCTGAACCAGGCGCTTCATGATAAACGGTTTAAACAGCTCGATTGCCATTTCCTTCGGCAGACCGCACTGGTAAATCTTCAGATCCGGACCTACGACGATAACCGAACGACCGGAATAGTCAACGCGCTTGCCCAGCAGGTTCTGACGGAACCGTCCCTGCTTGCCCTTCAGCATATCGGACAGCGACTTGAGCGGGCGGTTGTTCGGACCGGTGACCGGACGTCCGCGGCGTCCGTTGTCGATGAGCGCGTCAACCGCTTCCTGTAACATACGCTTCTCATTGCGGACGATGATGTCCGGCGCGCCCAGCTCCAGCAGGCGCTTCAGACGGTTGTTCCGGTTGATGACGCGGCGGTACAGATCGTTCAGGTCAGAGGTCGCAAAGCGTCCGCCGTCCAGCTGTACCATCGGACGGATTTCCGGCGGAATGACCGGAACCACATCCAGAATCATCCATTCCGGTCGGTTGCCCGACTTGCGGAAGGATTCCACAACCTCCAGGCGCTTGATGATGCGCACGCGCTTCTGACCGGTCGCGTTTTGCAGTTCCGCCTTCAGCTCCGCGCTCAGCTGATCCAGATCCAGCTCCTTCAGCAGCTTCTGGATCGCCTCCGCGCCCATAGATGCGTCGAAGTCGTCCTCAAACTTCTCACGCATATCGCGGTATTCCTTTTCGGAGAGGATCTGCTTTTTAATCAGTCCGGTGTCCTCTCCCGGATCGGTCACGATATATGCCGCAAAATACAGCACCTTCTCCAGCAGACGCGGAGACATATCGAGAATCAGACCCATGCGGGACGGGATGCCCTTGAAGTACCAGATGTGGGAAACCGGAGCCGCCAGCTCAATATGACCCATACGCTCACGGCGTACCTTGGACTTTGTGACCTCAACGCCGCAGCGCTCACAGATTTTGCCCTTATAGCGAACCTTTTTGTACCGTCCGCAATGGCATTCCCAGTCCTTCTGCGGTCCAAAAATACGTTCGCAGAACAGGCCGTCGCGCTCCGGCTTCAGGGTGCGGTAGTTGATGGTTTCCGGCTTTTTGACCTCGCCGTAAGACCATTCGCGGATGAGCTCCGGCGAAGCAAGGCCGATCTTGATTGCATTAAACGTATTATATCCCATGCTTACTCCTCCGTCTCGCTGTAATCATCGCTGCCGTCGTCGAACACCAGATCATCGGACAGCAGCATGGCATCGTCATCGTCCAGCGGATGATCGCCGTCCTCCACGTCCAAAACGCCATAGCCGGCCGCTTCAAACTCGGAATCGCTTGCAGCCGCGCGATCATGCTGCTCGTAGTTGGATGCCGTATCGTCATCGTCGTCTGACAGGACGATCTCCTCGCCGTTTTGATCCAGTACACGGATATCCAGACACAGAGACTGCAGCTCCTTGACCAGAACCTTGAAGGATTCCGGTACGCCCGGCTGCGGGATGTTGTGACCCTTGACGATTGCCTCATAGGTCTTGACACGTCCCACGATATCGTCCGACTTAACCGTCAGGATCTCCTGCAGCGTGTATGCCGCGCCATATGCCTCAAGCGCCCAAACTTCCATCTCGCCAAAACGCTGACCGCCGAACTGCGCCTTGCCGCCCAGCGGCTGCTGCGTTACCAGCGAATACGGACCGGTAGAACGCGCGTGGATCTTATCATCGACCAGATGGTGCAGCTTGAGGTAATACATATAACCGACAGTAACCTCGTTGTCAAACTTTTCGCCGGTACGTCCGTCATACAGGACAGACTTGCCGTTCGGGTTCTTGCCGGCGGCTTTCAGCGCGTCTGCGATGTCCTGCTCGCTCGCGCCGTCGAATACCGGCGTTGCGATCTTCCAGCCCATGCTCATCGCGGCATAGCCCAGATGAACCTCCAGCACCTGACCGATGTTCATACGGGACGGCACGCCCAGCGGGTTCAGGACGATATCCAGCGGTGTGCCATCCTCCAGGAACGGCATATCCTCCTGCGGCAGGATGCGGGATACAACACCCTTGTTGCCGTGGCGACCCGCCATCTTGTCACCGACGGAAATCTTTCTCTTCTGCGCGATATAAACGCGGACGGTCATGTTGACGCCCGGTGACATATCGTCGCCGTTTTCGCGGGTGAATACCTTGACATCGACAACGATGCCCGCTTCACCGTGCGGTGCGCGCAGCGAGGTATCGCGCACCTCGCGCGCCTTTTCGCCGAAGATCGCGCGCAGCAGGCGCTCCTCGGCTGTCAGCTCCGTCTCGCCCTTCGGTGTGACCTTGCCGACCAGAATGTCGCCGGAATGGATCTCGGCGCCGACACGGATAATGCCGCGCTCGTCCAGATCGCGCAGCGCGTCCTCGCCGACATTCGGAATATCACGGGTAATCTCCTCCGGTCCCAGCTTGGTGTCGCGGGATTCGGATTCGTATTCTTCAATATGAATGGAGGTATACACATCATCACGAACCAGTCTCTCGTTCAGCAGGACGGCATCCTCATAGTTGTAGCCTTCCCAGGTCATGAAGCCGATGAGGGCATTCTTGCCCAGTGCGACTTCACCGTTGCAGGTAGACGGACCGTCCGCCAGCACATCGCCCTTCTTGACACGCTCGCCCAGATTGACAATCGGGCGCTGGTCGATACAGGTGGACTGGTTGGAACGCAGGAACTTGGTCAGATGATAGGACTTTTCGCCCGCCGCGTCATAATTGACAACGACCTCGCGCGCGGTAACGCGGGTCACTGTGCCGTCGCCCTCCGCCAGCGGGACGATGCCGGAGTCAACGCACGCCTTGTATTCCATACCGGTACCGACAGCCGGAGACTCGGTCTTGAGCAGCGGCACTGCCTGACGCTGCATGTTCGCGCCCATCAGCGCGCGGTTTGCGTCATCGTGGTCAAGGAACGGGATCATTGCCGTTGCGACGGATACCATCATACGCGGGGATACGTCCATCAGATCGACATCCTGCCGGTCTACCTCGACAATCTCCTCACGGCAGCGGCAGGTGATACGCGGATTTGCAAGGCGACCCTCTTCATCCAGCGGCTCATATGCCTGGCATATGGTGTACTCGTCCTCGATATCCGCCGTCATATACTGTACCTCATCGGTCACACGTCCGGTCTCCTTGTCGATGACACGGTACGGCGCTTCGATAAAGCCGAATTCGTTGACGCGCGCATACGTCGCAAGGTAGGAAATCAGACCGATGTTCGGACCTTCCGGCGTCTCGATCGGGCACATACGGCCATAATGGCTGTAGTGTACGTCTCGAACCTCGAAGGATGCGCGGTCACGCGACAGACCGCCGGGACCCAGCGCGGACATACGGCGCTTGTGCGTCAGCTCCGCCAGCGGGTTGGTCTGATCCATGAACTGCGACAGCGGCGAGGAGCCGAAGAACTCCTTGATTGCCGCGGTCACCGGACGGATATTGATCAGCGACTGCGGGGTAACGATATCCAGATCCTGAATGGTCATACGCTCACGGATGACGCGCTCCATGCGGGAGAAGCCGATGCGGAACTGGTTCTGCAGCAGCTCGCCGACGCAGCGCAGACGGCGGTTGCCCAGATGGTCAATGTCGTCGGTGACGCCGATGCCGTGGGCAAGACCGATCAGATAGCAGATCGAAGCCAGCATATCGTCAACAATGATGTGCTTCGGCACGAGGTCATCCTTGGATTCCCTGATCTCATTGATCAGCTTTTCCTCGCTCCAGTCCTCCGCCTGTGCGCTCTCCAGCAGCTCCTTCAGCACAACAAAGCGAACCTTCTCCTTGATGCCGCACGCTTCCAGCGGGTCAAACGACACAAAGTCCTTCATGTCAACCATGCCGTTGCCGAATACCTTGACCGGTGTGCCCTCGCTGTCCTCAATGACCGTGCCGTGTACGCCGCGGCGTGCAACCGTATTGGCCAAATCGCGGGTGAATACCGTGCCCTCTTCCACGAGGATCTCGCCGGTCATCGGGTCGGTGATTGTCTCACACGCCTTGTGTCCAACCAGACGGCGCGCAATGTTCAGCTTCTTGTTGTACTTATACCGACCCACCGGGGAGATATCATAGCGGCGGGTGTCGAAGAACAGCGCGTTGAGCAGGCTGCGGGCGGAATCGACCGTCGGCGGCTCGCCCGGGCGGAGCTTTTTATAAATTTCAATGAGCGCTTCCTCGACCGTCTTGGCCGGATCCTTGTCGAGGGTCGCCAGAATGCGCTCGTCCTCACCGAACATCTCAAGAATGGCGCCGTCGGTTTCTACGCCGATGGCGCGGATAAACGAGGTGATCGGGATCTTTCTGTTTTTATCAATGCGGACATAGAAAACATCGTTGCTGTCCGTTTCATATTCCAGCCATGCGCCGCGATACGGGATAACGGTCGTGGACAGCAGCGGCTTGTCTGTCTTGTCCAGTGTCATGCCGTAATAAACGCCTGGGGAACGAACAATTTGGGATACAATAACACGCTCTGCGCCGTTGATGATGAACGTGCCGGAATCGGTCATGCGCGGGAAATCGCCCATGAACAGCTCCTGCTCCTTGATCTCGCCGGTCTCCTTATAGCGCAGACGCATCCGCACGCGCAGCGGGCAGGCGTATGTCGCGTCGCGCGCCTTGCACTCCTCCACGCTGTACTTCGGCTCGTCATCCAGCTTGTAGTCGATGAACGACAGCTCAAGGTTTCCGGTGTAGTCGCTGATCGACGCAACGTCCTCAAAGACCTCACGCAAACCCTCTGTCAGGAACCACTGGTAGGATTTCTTCTGAACCTCGATGAGGTTCGGCATTTCCAGAATCTCGGGGATTCTGGCAAAGCTCTTTCGGGTCGTGCGTCCATACTGCACATCATGGACATGAACACCATTGATCGTTGCTTCATTTGCCATATTGTACCCATCACTCCGTTTCTCAAGTATTCGATACGCGCGGCTGCGTAGTGATTATCTTCATGCTGTTTCTTGCATCTTGCTGAAAAAGATGCTAAAATAAATTGAATATCGCTTCCACGTACCTGTGTGGAAACTATTTTATTATAGTATTTTCTTACTGTTTTGTCAAGATAACCGGTGACTGCAAATCCATGTCGCTTCCTCCATAATTTTGGAGAAAGCGGCGTTTTTTTTATTTAAAATGTTGAATCGGGTACGCAGCGGATGGTTTTCTGCTTCTCCTCCGGCTCCCGCCAGAACGGGGAACGGTACCGGCAGTCCGCCGGCAGATGCGACTGGTCGTTGTAACATATGACCGTATGGCTGCCGTCCGCCGCGAACCGGACGCAGCTGACCGAAGCATTTGCCAGAATTTTCGACTGCAACTTTTCAAACGGCGTATCCAGACACCCAAGGCTGCACAGCAGCGCATAGCCGTGTGAAACGACCGCAATGGTCTTGCCTTCATTTTCCCGCACCAGGCGTCGCACCTCCGCAGTCACCCGTTCATGCACCTGCCGTGCGCTCTCCCCCTGCGGCGGGCAGAACTGCGCCGGCGCGTTTCGGAAGGCGTCCATGACCGCCGGATAATCGCGTGTATTTTCCTCATTGGTGCGCCCTTCCAGCAGCCCGCCGTCGATCTCGCGCAGCGCGGGACACAGGATCGGCTGCAGATGCAGATGCGTACAGATGCCCTCCGCCGTCTGACGTGCCCGCGCCAGCGGGCTGGAATACACGGCATCCAGCGGGATGTCCGCAAACCGCTCCCCAAGGCAAGCTGCCTGCTTCCGTCCTGTCTCGCCCAGCGGAATGTCAGATTTCCCCTGAAAGCGCCCGCCGATGTTATTCTCCGTCGTGCCATGCCGGATAAAATATACTGTTGTCTGCTCCATAGCTTCTCCACTCCAATGAAAGACCCTCTCAACAGCGTATGCGGTCGGGAGGGCTGTTTTTTTGATTCTTACAATTTACAGGCATTGCAGATACTGTCCATACAGTGTCTGGTTCAGCTGCCTGCCCGCTTCATGGACCTGTTCCTGCGAGAGCAGACCCTTGCAATAGGCAATCTCCTCCGGGCAGGCAACATACCGTCCGGTGCGTTCCTGTACCTCACGCACACAGTTCGCTGCGTACAGCAGGTTGTTCGCCGTACCGGCGTCCAGCCAGACAAAGCTGTCGCTCAGCGGCACAACCTTCAGCTTGCCGCGGTGCAGGTATTCCAGATTGACGTCTGTGATCTCCAGCTCGCCGCGCGCGGAGGGCTTGAGATTTTTCGCAATTTCCAAAATGTCCGCATCATAAAAATACAGACCCGGAATAATGTAGTTGGATTTCGGGAAACGCGGTTTTTCCTCAATGCTGATGGCGTTGCCGTCGGCGTCAAACTCCACAACGCCGAATGCGCGCGGGTCTTCTACATAATAGCCGAATACCGTCGCGCCGTCATTGTTCCGGCGTGCCTCCTGCATGAACTGATATTTTCTGGTTTCGTCGTAAAAAATATTGTCTCCCAAAATCAGGCAGACCGACTCCCCGGCGATGAAATCCTCTGCCACCAGAAAGGCATCCGCAATGCCGCGCGGTACCTTCTGTACCCGATAGCAAATGTGCACGCCCCACGCGCTTCCGTCGCCCAGCAGTCTGTCAAATGTCTCCTCCTCGCCATCCGGAATAATCACCATGATATCCGTGATGCCGCACTGGATCAGAACGCTCAGCGGATAATAGATCAGCGGTTTATCATAAACCGGCAGCAGCGGTTTGCATACCGGCTTTGTCATCGGATACAGTCGGGTTCCCTTGCCCGCTGCCAGGATCAATCCCTTCATCCTATCTCCTCCTTCTCACTTTTCGGCACATTTCGGGATGAATCCTCTGTGCCGTTCCGTTTTCTATACTTGTATTCTTTCTATTTTTTATATCGGTATCCTTATTATTGCATCATCCCTGTACTATGTCAAGGGTATATCGAACAAATTGGGTGCAATTTGAGATAAACCAGCTGAAAAAGTGAGTAAAAGAACGATTCGTCCCGTTGAGGCAACGGTCGAGGCATATACCATCAAGCGCATCGGTTCCAAAATCCGGCGTGCTGTCATTGTTTCCTGTTTTTTCGCTATGATATCTGCGGGCACGGTTACGTGGGCTGTGAGCCTGTATGCACAGGCGGGGAATGTCGAATGCGCGGGGGATTGTCCTGTCAGGCAAAACGCTTTTCCGCAGAAGTTCTTCGTGCATTGCAGGGAAACGCAACGCTGCATGGCGGAAAAGAACCGCCCGGGCGGCGCTTTGCGCCTGTGAATACAGATTCTAAACATAATGCGAACGGCTGCCGGTTCCGCGCTGTCTGCTTCCATTCGATGCAAAAAGTTCCGGTTTTTCACGAATATACCGACATACGCCACACGTACATGCTTTTTGCACAAAAAAACCGGCTTTATTTTAGATGTTTTGCCACTACTCTTTTTGCGGTCTATGTGCTATATTTATAGCTGTACTTTTTGTACCAATAACGCGAGGCCCGTCTCATTACAGGAGACGTGAATGATAATTGCCATACAGAGAAGAGAGAGGAACGAGACGGTTGGGTGAACCGTCTCGTTTCTTTTTCCACATGACTCGTCACCAGGAGAAACTGTCCATTCCGGACAGGCTGTCAACCAAATGCAAGCATTTGGTTGAGGCTTTGCAGCCCGATGCGCGCACGCGCATTCGCTCGCACACTTCCGGGCTGAGCAGTGTCATTTTTGACGCGCATGTCGCCAAAAATGACGAGATTGTAATCCGCTGT
>CAYNPX010000054.1:0-10437 GCA_964399205.1 uncultured Butyricicoccus sp. | reverse complement strand
TTCAATTCATACCCATGTGCACGCAGCAGCTTGACATCGCGCGCCAAGGTCGCCGGGTCGCAGGATACATAAACAACACGCTGCGGAGCCATTTCTCCAATTGCATTTATTGTTGCCTGACTGATACCTTTTCTGGGCGGATCAACAACAATCACATCTGGATGCTTTCCTTGAGAAGCAAGCAATGTGGCAGCCTGTCCCGCATCAGCACAGATAAATTCTACATTATTGATATGATTTAATGCTGCATTTTCGCGCGCGTTTTCTACTGCCTGCGGGACAATTTCAGCACCGATTACAGCTTTTGCGTCGCGTGCAAGGGCTAAAGTTATTGTTCCGGCGCCACAATATAAGTCTAACGCTGTTTTATTCTGATCCAAGTCTGCATATGCTAAAGCTGCTTCATATAACCGTTCAGCCTGTGCACGGTTGACCTGATAAAAGGCGGCTGGCGATATCCGAAACCGATTGCCACATAAGATATCTTCTAATGTACTGTTTCCCCATAAAGTAATATATTTATCTCCAAGAATTGTGTTCCCCGGATTTTTATTCACATTAAGTATGATGCCGCACAATCCAGGAACTGTTTTTCGGGCAGCAGCAATCAATGCACCAGCTGCTGGGATTTTTGCGCTTTTGGAAATAAGGCAAAGTAAAACCTGTCCCGTTGCGAAGCCTGTACGCACATAAATATGCCGAATCAATCCGTTCTGTGTAATTTCATTGTATGGGGCAACATGATATTCTTCCATCCAACTACGTACACAGTGCGCCAACTCGTCCGCTAAACTCGTCTGAATCAAACAGTTCTCCGTCGGAATAATATCATGGCTGTGTGCTCGATAGAAACCTGTAATGATTCCATCTTCATTGCGTCCGACGGGATATTGCGCCTTATTTCGATAATGATAAATTTGATCAGAACCACAGACGGCCTCAGGAGCCATCTTTATACCACCGATACGCTGAAGTGCATCCTGAACTTTCATGCTCTTTGCACGCAGTTCTTCTTCATAATCCAGATGCCAATAGCAACATCCTCCGCATTTTGCAGCATGTGGGCATTCTGGTTCAATACGATGCTTCGATGAAATGATGATGCGTTCTATTCTGCCAAAAGCATAATTTTTTGCAACCTTTACAATACGAATATCACATTGATCTCCAACGGCACCACCGGGAACAAAAACAACCATATCCCGTATACGGGCAATCGAAGAACCATCACCGGAATAACCTACGATTTCTGCCCGATATATTTTATTCTTTTCCATAGCGTCCTCCAGCGTGAGATGAGATTATTTTCTATTATACCATTGAATTATATACAGGTAAAGAAAAAGTCAGGTTGCACCATTTTACCAAAAATATCCTCTCATGAAACCATGAAATTTTTTTGCCAGAATATGCCCGAATCAACAATCATAAATAGTACAAAAAAGAAACAAATAACATTTATTAAGGCGACAATGAACGTCCATTGTCGCCTTGAGGAATGAGCCACTGTTATTTTTGTTCCCGATTGCTGATGCAGGTAAAGATGCAGCAAATATCCTATCTTTTCAAGAAGAAATTCATGGCATACCTGTAGTTTTTCCGGCTGTCAAATAATATAATCATCGCTTGTACTACTACGAAATACAATTCTGCGGAAGGTTTCAAAATAAAGCCAGTGATTCAGCTGCTTTTCATTTTGCGCCGTATGTACATCATAGGCTGTGATAAACTGTTCCAACTCCTCATGTGATGGAACGCAGATTGCATTGCCTCGCTCGTCGGTAATGGGAAGGCCGCTCGTTTGATACTGCTCAAATGGCAGAATATTAGCGAATATTCCGTTTCGGATACGGATAACAACTTTATCCTTTAGCGACAGAATATCAAAGTCCTCCGGATAATGGTATCCTTCTCCGCTCAACGGGATACTGTCTCCAATCTGGAACCGCACACCTTCCGGGTTATAGCTGCCGATCAGTCCGGATTCCAGCTGGATGTATACTGTTTCAAATAAATGTGTTGAAACAACCTTATCACCGCTCTTGAACTGTACCGTTCTCCCCGCATTCGTATCATGGACAACCGCTTCCACAACACCGCACGCGGAGGTCATGTTGGTAATGCGGTCGATCAGCAGAACCTCACCCAATGTTTTATGCTTATCAAAGGTATCAATCGGAATATTCTCGTCCAATGTAATATCGCAATATGCGATTTCATTCTTTTTCAGCTGGAACGCTGTCAGCTGTTCGCCGGTATTGACATCCGTTTTATAACGGATTGCCCTGACTGTGCCGGTTATCAGCTGTGTTCCCACTTTGATGAAGTATTCCTTCCCTTCTGTCAACGGACTGTCATCCATCCACAACAGGGTTGCCTGAAATGCCTTTGCGGCGGAAATGCTGTTTCCACGGGTCAGGACACGTCCGCGAGACACATCAATTTCACGATCAAGCTGGATAGTAACCGGCTGACCTGCTTCGGCTCGTTCTGTCTGCCTGTCTGCAACCAGAATGGATTTGACTGCTGCGGTTTCCTCGCTCGGCTGAACCGTAACGGTATCCCCTACCGCAATTTCTCCGGCTTCAATTTGTCCCTGAAAGCCACGGAAGGTATGGTTGGGACGGCAGACGCGCTGGACCGGCATATAAAAGCCTTCCTCGTTCTGTCCGTTATCAATATCAATCGTTTCGAGATACTCCAACAGCGGCGCGCCGGTGTACCACGGCGTATTCGCAGAAGCGCTTGTCAGGTTATCGCCCGCTGTCGCTGAAACCGGAATAACCTGTACGCTATACAGCTTCAGTTCTTCAGCAAGCGCCAAAATATCCGCTTCGATCTCTTTATAACGCGCTTCACTGTACGCGACCAGATCCATCTTGTTCAATGCGAAAACAAAATAGCGGATACCCATCAGCGCACAGATACGGGCATGTCTGCGGGTCTGCACCAATACACCCTGCGATGCGTCAATCAGAATAATCGCAAGATCGGCAAAGGATGCGCCTACCGCCATGTTTCTGGTATATTCCTCATGTCCCGGCGTATCCGCAACAATAAAGCTGCGGTTATCCGTTGTAAAGTAACGATAAGCTACATCAATGGTAATGCCCTGTTCCCGCTCTGCCATCAGGCCGTCCAGAAGCAGCGAATAATCGATTTCACCGCCACGGCTGCCTACCTTGCTTTCCAGCTGCAATGCCTGCTCCTGATCGGTATACAGTTTCTTGGTGTCATATAAAATATGTCCGATCAATGTGGATTTACCGTCATCCACACTGCCGCATGTAATAAATTTCAACAGATCTTTCATCAGAAATAACCTTCTCTCTTTCGGCGCTCCATGCTTCCGGCAGCCTCCTTGTCAATGACACGGCTGGTGCGCTCGGAGGTTACGGCTGCCAGCGTTTCCGCAATGACTTCATCCAGTGTTGTTGCGGTGGATTCCACACCGCCGGTCAACGGATAACAGCCCAGTGTGCGGAAACGTACCTGCTTCAGCTGCGGGACTTCTCCCGGAAGCAGACGCATACGGTCGTCATCGACCATAATCAGATTGCCGTCGCGCTCGACAACCGGACGCTCTGCGGCGAAGTACAGCGGAACAATTTCAATCTTTTCACGCTGAATGTATTGCCAGATGTCTTTTTCCGTCCAGTTGGATAGCGGGAACACGCGGATGCTTTCTCCCTTATGAATTTTTGTATTATACAACTTCCACATTTCCGGTCTCTGGTTTTTCGGGTCCCAGGCCTGCGCTTCATTGCGGAATGAAAAAATACGTTCCTTTGCGCGGGACTTTTCTTCATCACGGCGTCCGCCGCCAAAAGCTGCCGTGAAGCCGTATTTCCGAAGCGCCTGCTTCAGCGCCTGTGTTTTCATAATGTCGGTATATGCCGAACCGTGGTCAAAGGGATTGATGTTTTGCGCTTTACCCTCCGGATTCGTATAAACGAGCATTTCAATGCCAAGCTCCTTCGCCTTCCGGTCGCGGAACGCGATCATTTCCTTGAACTTCCATGTAGTGTCCACATGCAGGAACGGAAACGGGGGCTTTTCCGGATAAAATGCCTTCATTGCCAGATGCAGCATAACAGAGCTGTCTTTTCCGATGGAATATAGCATAACCGGATGCTCACATTCCGCCGCGACCTCTCTCATAATGTAAATTGCCTCTGCCTCTAATTGATCGAGGTGGGTAAATCCACTCATTCTTTTCATCTCCAAACATCAATATTGATTTGCATTTCTGCTGTCTACCGTAACGGTCTCCATCGTACCGTCCGGTTTGACCACTGTCCAGTGCAGCAAGCTGTCTTCCTGTGTCACTGTCATACGGCTGCCCATACCGCCGATGTCTGCGCCAAGATACAGGGAAATCGCATGTACCGGACACTGTTTTACGCATGAGACACAGCCCCAGCACTCCTTGGGGTAACGCATATATGCTTTGCATTCCTTCATATGGATCAGCGTGCCCGGACAGATGTCCGCACACTGTCCGCAGCCGATACAGCTGTTGCGGTCAATACGTATGCTCATATTGCTCATACCTCCCTGTCAGCCTGCGGTGCAGCATATGTATGTTTCCGTTTTCATAGCGGGAATTGACATAATGAAGCCAATTGTCATCCGTCTGCGGATAATCAAGATTTTCCGCAAAACAGTGCCAGCGTGTCTCTTTTCGCTCCTTCAAATGCGCGATGACCACGCGGCAAACCAGCAGGCGTTCCTGAAGCTCAAACAGCCTTGTCAATTCCTGCATATCGGAAACATGGATTTCCTCACTCAAAGAAATCAGTCGCTGAATTTTCCGGTCAGCGGCTTCCAGACCCGCTTCCGTAAATCCGTAATCCCTGCTGATGCCGCCCGCGTCGTGATCCATAACGTCCTGCATCGCTTCCTCTATTTCTTCCGTTGTAAACAGGGCTTCATTGGTAAAATATTTATGAACAGTTGCTGCACGCTGAATGGTATCAACCTTCGGAATTTCTTCCAGCTCGCCGTCTGCATATGCTATGGCAGCTTCTGCTGCGATCTCGCCCTCCGCCAATGCGCCGGTGACATATTTCTGCGGGCTGCCGCCTGCTACATCGCCTGCGGCAAATAATCCTTTGATTGTGGACATACGGTTATGGTCGACCCAGTAGCCGCTTGCCGTGTGTCCGCCCACGATATATGGCTCCGTGCCTTCGATCTCAACATTTTCCTCATCCGGTGAACTGCCGTTTTCCAGCCATTTTAACGTCTGGGACGGTGCCATATTGAGGTACGCACGCTTGAGACTGTCCGACTGCTCCGCAGAGATGCCCTTCGTCCGCAGATAGCATGGTCCCCTGCCTTCCCTGTTCTCCATGACGGTACCATAGACGCGCTGCGAAGTCGTCAGACCATATTTCTGTTCATATACCTCACCCTTTGCATTTACCTGCTTCGCGCCGACACCTTGCGCGAGCGTCCCGGTGGGTGCAATGGTATCCTTGCACCGCAGAGCGATAAACCGCATCTCAAAGGTTGTCATCTCCGCTCCGGCACGGATGCCCATTGCATAGCCTGCGCCGGTATTAAACGGCGGGTACCACATTTTGTGTCGGGAAAATCCCGGATGATTCGGACGGTACAGACCGGCCGCACCGCCGGTGGCACAGATACATGCCTTGCAGCGGATGATGTACAGTTTTTCTTCCAGAACCGCGTTGGCAAATACGCCGATAACTGTATTCTCCCTGACGACGTAATCCACCGCGTTCACATGGTTCATGACCGTCACATTCGGGCAGGCTTCTACCGCTTTTGCAAGAATGGGTTTAATGTTTTCTCCGTTTATTTTAATGTTCCGATTTCCGCGGGTAACATATTTCCCGTTTTCATCCTTCAAAATGACCAGTCCGAGCTGTTCCAGACGCTGTGTTACCTGATTCAGACGTTCGCTCATACTGAGCAATAAATCCTCACGCACAATGCCGTGGGCATCCTTTTTTGCGTAATCCACGTAAAACTCCGGCGTTTTTCCCTCTGTAATATAGGCATTCAATGCATTGACACCCGCGGCAAGACATCCGCTTCGTCTGATATTCGCTTTTTCCAGTATCAGAACCCGTACATCCGGCGCTTTGTCCCGAATGGTCAGCGCAGCATAGCAGCCTGCCGTACCGCCGCCAAGAATGAGGATATCAGTATCCAACTGCATTGTTTCCACTGCTGTACCTCCCATCAGATAATCACAGAGTCATGACTGATCAGTGATTTATTCTCAATAACATAAGCTTTGTTTTCATCAAACGCATACACACGGTAAATAAATACATTGACAGTTTCACCGACCGCAACCGGCGCTGCATCCAGCAGACGGTTTGCCGTAATAATCGCATCCTTCAGCCTGATTTTCAGTTCGATTTCACGCCCTCGGAATGCCGTCTGCAGCACAACACCCTGTTCTGTGCTGTACGGATACCGGACAGGTTCATTCTGCTTCGTAACGCTGACATATTCCGGACGAACGATGGCGCGTGCTGCCGGCGCTCCGGTATTTTCAAAGCCTGCAATCTGCCTGAAATTTTCCACAATGGAAGATTGCCCGATGAACTGTGCGACAAACGGTGTGGCAGGCTGCTTGTATATGTCCTTCGGCGTACCAATCTGTTCAATGCGTCCCTGATTGGTGATGATAATTTCATCCGCAACCTCGATCGCTTCATCCTGATCGTGTGTGACAAAAATACTCGTCACACCGACGGAGGTAATCATTTCTCTCAGCCAGCTTCTCAGCTCCTGCCGAACCTTTGCATCTACTGCCGCAAACGGCTCGTCCAGCAGAAGCAGCTGCGGCTGTGGTGCCAACGCACGGGCAAACGCAATCCTCTGCCGCTGTCCGCCGGAAAGCTGATTCGGATACCGCTTTTCCAGTCCGGACAAACCGACCAACTCCAACATTTCCGTGACACGTTCTCTGACCTGTTCCTTTGGTACTTTATTGACCTTTAAGCCGAACGCAATATTCTCATAAACGTTCAGATAGCGGAACAGCGCGTAATTCTGAAACACGAAGCCGATGCCGCGCTTGCTCGCCGGTACGTCATTGACTACCTGTCCGTCAATAATAATATCTCCGCTGTCCGCTGTTTCCAGTCCTGCCAGCATACGGAGAATTGTCGTCTTGCCGCTGCCACTGGGTCCGAGCAAACCGATCAGCTGACCCTTTTCTATTCCAAAGCAAATGTCCTTCGATGCCTGAAAGCTGCCGAAGCTCTTGTTGATACCGCGCATTTCCACGTAATATTGTTTTTCCATTGTTTACTCCTCGTTTTTCTTCCCACAGTATTCCAGTACGCTCCGCAGGATCAGGATGATAACCGCCATGACAACCAGAATGGCCGACATCGCGAACGCTCCGGTAAAATCATAACCCTGATACAGCAGCTCGATATAAAGCGGCATCGTATTCGTTTTCCCTCTCAGATGTCCGGAAAGGACGGATACTGCGCCAAATTCGCCCATCGCACGTGCTGTACACAGCACAATACCGTACAGAAATGCCCATTTGATATGTGGAAAAGTCACCCGCCGGAATATCGTCCAGCCATTCGCTCCCATCAGGGCGGCCGCTTCCTCCTCATCTGTCCCCTGCGCGGTCAGCACCGGAATCAGCTCACGGGAGATAAACGGAAATGTTACAAATATTGTAGCCATCACAATGCCCGGTACGGCATAGATAATGGAAATGCCCGCGTCTTTCAGGTATGGATACAGGAAACTCTGCCGACCATAGGTCAGAACAAAAACCAAACCGGCAATGATCGGAGAAACCGTAAGCGGAAGGTCGATCAGGGTTGAAATCACTTTCTTACCCTTGAAGTTAAATTTAGTGATACTCCATGCGGCAAACAGTCCAAAAATTGTATTGGTGATAACCGCAAGTACGGTCGCTTCCAGTGTCAGTGTAATGGCCTTGAGCGCGTATGGATCCGTAACCGCAGCCAGAAACGGCTGTACTCCCTCCCGAAATGCCGTTGCCAGAACATAAACCAGAGGCAGTATCAGCATGACAACCAGAAATACCGCGCTGACCGCGATGAGCAGCCATTTGACCGATCCTGAATCCTTTTGTTGATGCATGTTTCTCCCTCCTCATCCGATACCGCTGATGATCTTAGAAGAACGGCTTTGAATCACTGCGTTGATAAACAGGATCACAAACGCAGCCGCCAGCATGACCAGCGCGATCGATGTTGCACTTGCATAGTCATATTCCTGTAATTTTGCCATGATAAGCAGCGGCGTGATCTCGGTATAAAACGGTGTGTTTCCCGCGATAAATACAACGCTGCCATATTCGCCAAGACTGCGGGCGAACGCCATTGTAAAGCCCGCGATCAGCGACGGCATGATCTCCGGAAGAATAACTCTCCGGAAGGTATAGGCACGGCTTGCACCCATGATATTTGCGGCTTCTTCATACTGCACATCCACCTTTTCCAAAACCGGCTGTACCGAACGCACCACAAACGGGATGCCGATGAACACCAGAGCCAGTGTGATACCGATACGTGTATAGGCAATATGAATGCCGAATTTTGCAAAAAAGCTGCCAACAAAACCATTGTCCGTCGTCATATGTGTCAGTGAAATACCGGCGACTGCTGTCGGCAACGCAAATGGTATTTCTATGATGCCGTCCATAATACGCTTGCCCGGAAACTGATATCGTACCAGTACCCATGCGATGATGAGTCCCATGACCGCATTGATGAGGGACGCGACAAAGGCTGTCAAAAAGCTGACCTTATAGCTTGCCAGTACGCGCGCACTCGTAACGGTTTTGATGAAATCTGCGAAAGACAAATTTGCGGAGAAAATAACCAGCGAACACAACGGAATGACCACGATCAGACTCAGAATCGTTACGGTCACGCCCAGCGACAATCCAAATCCGGGTATCACCCGCTGTTTCTTTTTTCTGTGTTTCATAATCAGGGATTCCTTTCTGCGCTCATACATAGGGCAGGCATTTCAGCCTGCCCCAATCAGATGGATATGTTTGGAGAAGTTATTCTTCTTCGTAAATGCTGTCGAAAATGCCGCCGTCAGAAAAATGCTTTTCCGTCGCTTCCGTCCATCCGCCAAAGTGGTTGATATCGGTCAGCTCGAAATCGGTTGTGATAATCCACTTGCCGTCCTCCGGTACTGCGGTAATGGTCTTGCTGTCGCTGTCGGAGGTATACTCTGCCAGAATGTCCGCGTTGGACGGACGATAGAAATTATCCGCTTCCAGACGCTGTGCCTCATCGGAATACAGGTAGTTCAGATATTCTGTTGCAACCTCACGGGTATTGCGTTCATCGACAACCTCGTCAACAACAGCAACTGTCGGCTGGCACAGGATAGACACGGATGGAACAACAATTTCATATTCACCCGGATATTCCTCCAGAGAAAGGAACGCTTCGTTCTCCCACGCGAGAAGGACATCGCCCTGCTTGTTTTCCACAAAGGAAGTTGTAGAACCGCGTGCGCCGGAATCCAGAACAAGAACATTCTGGTACAGCTTCTTCATGCTCTCCTGAATTTCCTCTTCACTCTGTCCCTGCTTTTCAAAATAGTACCATGCCGCAAGGTAATTCCATCGTGCGCCGCCGGAGGTCTTGGGGTTTGGTGTGATGACGCCGACATCATCTCCCAGCAGATCATCCCAGTCCTGAATGTTTTTCGGATTGCCTTTGCGAACAAGGAACACTATGGACGAGGTATACGGCGCGCTGTCATTATCAAACTCGCTGGTATAGCCGTCCTCAATCAACCCGGCATCCCGCACTGCATCGACATCGCCTTCCAGAGCAAGTGTCACAACATCTGCTTCCAGACCGTTCGCAACCTCAAGCGCCTGCTTGCCTGAACCGCCGTGAGACTGCGTGATTTCAACATCCTGACCGGTCTCCTCTTTCCAATGCTCCACAAAGATTTCATTGTATGCAGCGTACAGTTCTCTGGTCGGGTCATAGGATACATTGGTAATCTCTACCGGCTCACTGTAATCGGAAGCTGTTCCCGCTGAGCCTGCTGAGCCCGCTGTGGAATTGCTGCTGCTGCCGCAGCCGGACAGGATGCCGACAGCGAATGCGCCAGCCAGTAAAATAGCAGTAAATTTCTTTGTATATTTCATCATTCAGTACCTCTCATTCATTTTATCGTTCATCTGTTTCTATGTTGGCAGTCTGTCAGCGACATCGCATTCGCAGACTGGAGAGGTCGTAGTAATATCGGTCATAGAATTGCATGGCATTCACTCCCTGTTATATCCTAGTTATTAGCTATGAATAATATGTTTAACGATGCTTATTATAGTCGTTGCAGGCTTCCTGCACAAGACCTTTTCCCCGATTCCGAAATAATTCATGGATTATCGGCTTTTTCTGAAAAAAACACAGGATGAGCAAAATG
>CAYNPX010000053.1:0-10670 GCA_964399205.1 uncultured Butyricicoccus sp. | reverse complement strand
AAATTGACCGCAATCCATAAAAACGGACTGCGCGGTATCATAACAGCGTAAAAAACACCAAAAAAATGTTCCGAACCCGGCCGTTACCGGAAATTCGGAACATTTTTCATTCTCATTTATTTGTCAGAATCAGTACAGCGGGAACTGCTCGCAGATCTCCGTGACACCCGCACGGATCGCATCTGCCTTGTTCTCAAAGTCGAAGATCGCATCCGCGATGAAGCCTGCAATCTTGTCCATCTCCGGCTCCTTGAAGCCGCGGGTGGTTACTGCCGGCGTGCCCAGACGGACACCGGAGGTGACAAACGGGCTGAGCGGCTCATTCGGAACGGTGTTCTTGTTTGCGGTGATATAAACCTCGTCCAGGCGGTTCTGCAGTTCCTTGCCGGTGATGCCGGTGCCGCGCAGGTCAACCAGCATCAGGTGATTATCCGTGCCGCCGGAAACCAGATTGACACCGCGCTTCATCAGACCTTCAGCCAGCGCCTGTGCATTCTTTTTGATCTGTACCTGATATTCCCTGAACTCCGGCTGCAATGCTTCCCCGAAGCAGACTGCTTTTGCCGCAATCACATGCATCAGCGGACCGCCCTGTGTGCCCGGGAAAATTGCGGAGTTCAGCTTCTTTGCCAGTGCCTCGTCGTTGGTCAGGATGCAGCCGCCGCGCGGTCCGCGCAGGGTCTTATGGGTCGTTGTGGTAACGACATCCGCATACTCCATCGGGCTCATATGCTCGCCTGCCGCAACCAGACCCGCAATATGCGCCATATCAACAAACAGATATGCGCCGACTTCCTTTGCGATTTCAGCAAACCTGTCGAACCGGATCTCACGCGGATAAGCGGAAGCGCCTGCGATAATCATCTTCGGCTTGCTCTCCAGCGCCTTCCGGCGGACATCCTCATAGTCGATATAACCGTTGTCATCCACACCGTAAGCTACCATATTATACAGCTTGCCGGACTGGTTTGCCGGAGAGCCGTGGGTCAAATGACCGCCGTTATCGAGAGACATGCCCAAAACGGTATCGCCCGGCTGGCACAGCGCCTGATAAACGGCCATGTTTGCCTGTGCGCCGGAATGCGGCTGTACATTGGCAAATTTTGCGCCAAACAGCTTGCATACGCGCTCAATCGCAAGATTCTCCGCGATGTCAACGTACTCACAGCCGCCATAGTAGCGCTTTCCCGGATAACCTTCTGCATACTTATTGGTCAGAACCGTACCCATCGCCGCCATAACAGTCGGAGAAACAATATTTTCCGACGCAATCAGCTCAATGTTACGGCACTGGCGGTCGTATTCCTTACGAATTGCTTCGCCCAGCTCCGGATCCTTGCTGGTAACAAACGCAATATTTTCTTCAATTCTTTTTGCTTCTGCCATTTGACAAATTCCTCCATGGTATCATACGGTTTGAATCGTTTTGCGTGAAAGCACGCGCGGAGCACAGCCTGCGCTATTTACTATTAAAACAGGATTTTTCCCTTTTTGCAAGACAGTTTTTCCTTTTCCTGCGCTTTTCCCTTTAATGTCTCAAAATCCGTATCAATTCGTCGATTTTTTGTGCAGAATTTGTGTTACAATAGAGACATCGACCGTTTATACTATTCTTCGATAAACCCAACATAGAAAAGGAGAACATATGTCATGACAGCCAAGCAACGTGCAGCGTCCGCCGTCCGCCTGCTCGAGCAGGAATATCCGGACGCCGTCTGCGCCCTGAAATATAAAAAGGACTACGAGCTGCTGTTCGCAACCCGCCTTTCCGCCCAGTGTACAGACGCGCGCGTCAACATCGTAACGCAGGATCTGTATCGTATTTTCCCGACGCTTGAAGCGTTTGCGCAGGCGCGACCGGAGGACATCGAGGAGGTTGTCCGTCCCTGCGGTCTGGGCAGGACAAAGGCGCGTGACCTGCACGCAGCCGCACAATACCTGCTGGACACACACGGCGGCAAGGTGCCGGATACGATGGAAGCGCTGTTAAAAATCCCCGGTGTGGGACGTAAGACAGCCAACCTGATCCTCGGCGACCTGTACGGCAAGCCTGCCATCGTGACCGATACCCATTGCATCCGCTTATCCAACCGCATCGGATTGGTTGACGGTATCAAGGAGCCGGGCAAGGTAGAAAAAGCGCTGCGCCCGATCATCCCTCCGGACAAGTCCAGCGATTTCTGCCACCGTCTTGTGCTGCACGGGCGCGCCGTGTGCACGGCACGCAAGCCAATGTGTGACAAATGCTGCCTGCGGGAAATCTGCAAAACCGGCGGGGATCAAGCGTAGGCAAACAGACCGCCGCTCTTCCGGACAGAAAGCGGCGGCGTTTGCATTGTCCGCGTTACAGCTGCTGTGTCAGCTCCTCTTCCGCAGAAACGTGGAACTTTCCAAGCGGCTCAACCGCGTTGAATTTTTCCCGATTGGCCTCGTAAATCATCCGCAGACCGGTCAGCGTCAAATTCGCGTCAACGTGCGTGATAATATCGCAGTATTCTGCCATCATACGCCCCATGCCGCCGGTCGCAACGACATTGCACTTGCTGCCGATTTCATCCTGCATTTCCCGTACAAGCCCCTGGATCGCGCCCACATAGCCGCGCACCGCGCCCGACTGCATACTCATAACAGTATTGGTGCCGATCGCTTTCTCCGGCCGCCGGATATCGACACGCGGCAGCTTGGACGCCTTCTGGAACAGCGCTTCCATAGCGACCTTGATGCCCGGGAAAATCGCGCCGCCACGGTACGCGCCGTTCGCGTCAATGACATCGAACGTCATCGCCGTACCGATGTCAATAATAATCAACGGGCTGCCATACTTATCCACTGCGGATACCGCGTTTACCAGACGGTCAACGCCGACTTCCTGCGGGTTATCATACAAATTTTTCAAGCCGGTATCCACATCCTTGCCAACAATCAGCGGACGGATGCCGATATATTTGCGAATGGCATTGATCAGCGTATACATAACCGGCGGAACGACCGACGCAATGATGACCGCATCGGTATCTGATGTCTGCAACCCCAAGAACGTATAATACATATGAATCTGCATACCGATCTCATCCGATGTACGCTCTGCCGTTGTGGACAGGCGAAAGCTGCCAATCAGCTCCTTCTCACGATAAATGCCAAAAACAGTGTTGGTATTGCCAACATCGATTGCCAACAGCATAACCTTTGTTCCTCTTCCCCGTATTTAAAATCCCAGACGCCAGAGCGTATCCGAACCGATACGCTGTTATATGCGCCAGCCTCTGCGGGCTTTCTTTTGTGTTTCCTTCAGATAAACCAGTTCCGGCTCTATTGCCTTGCCTGTAACCGTCAGCCGCAGATAGGACGGCGGCGCCGCCACATAGGGCATACTGATGCTGCCCGGGTTCGCAATCAGGATTCCATCCTCTTCATGCACCTCTGCCCGATGCGTATGTCCATACAACGCCGCATTGCAGCCGCTCTTTTTTGCCGCTTCCGCCAGCGCGCGCGTATTCCTGCGCACGCCATGCAGATGACCGTGTGTGATAAAAATCCGTGACCGATCCGCGCAAACGACCAGATTGTCCGGAATCTCAGAAGTCCAATCATTGTTTCCGCAGACCTGAAACAGCTGCATCTTCGGAAATACCGCGCGAATATCCTCTACATCCTCCACAACGTCACCCAGATGCAGCACTGCATCCGGCTGTTCCTCTTCTATAACGGCGAGCATGTCCGTAATATTGCGGTGATGGGAATCTGAAAATACAACCAGCTTCATGCCATATGTCCCCCTGCGTCTTTCATACTCTCATGACTATACACTATTTTCTTGCGAAAGTCAAAGAACAATCTTTTTCGGTTTTCCATATTTGTTACCCAATTCGCTGTTTTATACGCAATGATACAAAAAAGTCCAAAATAATCGAACTATTTCCTTCTATAATTTATTCGAGAAAAAATCATCTTTTCCCTGAAACCGACGATAGCTCCCCGAGAGGAGATCGGAACCTGCAAGAGCGTCCGTCATTCCGGTCAATATCAGACGAAAATCCGGCACATCCAGATATCTGAACGTGCCGGATTAGGGAATAGATAGAAAGATAGAGTGAATTGCTTCTATAGTCTCGTTCAAAAACGCCCTGCCTGCCGCTCCCTGCCTGCATCCCTCAGATACGGTCAGGGAGAAACGAACAGACCGCGAGGCAGTTTCTTACAATACCTCTCCGTTGGAGGCAATCACCTTCTGATACCAGAAGAATGACTTTTTCTTCAGGCGTGCGAAATCGCCGGTGCCATCATCATAACGTCTGACATAAATCATGCCATAGCGCTTTGCGTATTCGCCGGTGGACGCGGATACCAGATCAATGCATCCCCACGGCGTATAGCCCATCAGATCGACGCCATCTTCAACGGCCAGCTTCATCTGCTCAATATGCGCGCGCAGATAATCGATGCGGTAATCGTCGTTAATCGAGCCGTCCTCCTCGATGGTATCCTTTGCACCCAAACCGTTTTCTACGACCATCAGCGGCAGCTGGTACCGGTCATACAGGTCATTCAGCGCATACCGCAAGCCTTCCGGGTCAATTTGCCAGCCCCATTCCGATGCCGGAAGATGGGGATTCGCAACGCCGCCGACGATATTTCCCTCGCCGGAGGCAGCGGACGGATCGGCCGTCTGACAGGAGGACATATAATACGAAAACGTAATAAAGTCAACCGTACCTTTTTTCAGGATTTCAGCGTCTCCCGGCTGCTGCTCGATGGTAACGCCAATCTTCTCGAAATACGGTTTTGCAAAATACGGATACTCGCCCTTTGCCTGCACGTCCGTGCACAGATAATTCATGATCTGATTGTATTGCTGCGTCGCCAGCACATCCTCCGGCTTGCAGGTCAGCGGATACGACGCGGAATAGATCAGCATGTTGCCGACCCGATAATTCGGATCGATCTCATGCGCAAGCTGAACCGCCTTCGCGCTCGCCACAAACATATGATGCAAACCCTGCCAGCGCTGCTGCGGGTAATCCGGCTGGTTCATAAATTCGGTCGGGTTTTCCAGATCGTTTAGAATGCCCTGGTTCAGCAACGCGCCCATCGGTGCGATAGAGCTGTTGATTTCATTGAATGTCAGCCAGTATTTTACCTTGCCCTTATAGCGGGTAAAGATCGCGCGGCAGTAGTTCAGGAAGTAATCAATCATATCGCGGGATACCCATGCGTTGCATTTTTTCGTCAGACCGAACGGCACTTCATAGTGCGAGATCGTGATTAACGGCTCTATGCCATATTTCAAGCATTCGTCAATCACTTCCTCATAGTGCTTCAATCCGGCCTCATTCGGCTCCGCTTCATCGCCGTTTGGAAAAATTCTCGTCCATGCAATGGAGAAACGGTAGCATTTGAAGCCCATTTCCGCAAACAGCGCGATATCTTCCTTGAAACGGGTATAATGCTGAATCGCTTCATGGCTCGGATAAAAGGTTCCCTCCTGCAAAACCGGCGTGATCATTTTGCTCTGACCAAATTTGCCTCCGGTGCAGATGTCCGAGATGGAAACACCCTTTCCGTCGACATCCCATGCGCCTTCGCACTGGTTCGCCGCCGTTGCGCCGCCCCAAAGAAAATTCTTCGGAAATGCCATAGTTGTCAACCTCCAATCATAATCTTGTCGTTTTCTACTTTTACGCCCGGCAGGTCATCCGGATTGCTGACCAGAACCGGCGTTTCAATCTTACAGCCGGCCGCCTTGATCGCATCAATGTCAAATTCGAGCAGCAGCTGCCCTTTCTTGATCGGGTCGCCGGACTTGACGTGCGCCTTGAACGGCTTGCCTTCCAGCGAAACAGTCTCCAAACCGACATGGATCAGCATTTCCACCCCGTGATTGGACATCAATCCCAGCGCGTGCAGCGTGTCAAATACCATCTGGCACTCGCCGTCGAACGGCGCGTATACCTTGCCCACGGACGGGATGACGCCAAAGCCGACACCCATGACACCGGAGGAGAATACGCCGTCCGGTACCTCTTCCAGCGGGATTACCTTGCCCGGGATTGGCGTCGTGATGATATTGTCGTCATCGGACAGCGCAATCTCCGGTACCGCATCCTCGTCCTCTGCTTCCTGCTTCGGTGCCTTGAACAGGATAAACGTCAAGCCGAACGAGATTGCCAAAACGATAACTGCGGCAATCGCGCCAAAGATAACACTGTGCATCGGGGAGTCTCCGCCGATAAACGTAATCAGGGACAGGATCGACGGGGAGCCGCCCATCGTGTAGCCCTTTACCGCAGTAATGCCGCAGAACAGACCGCCGATTCCAGCGCCTGCGACAGCGCCATACATCGGGGTCATAAAGCGGAAGTTGATGCCGTACATAGCCGGCTCTGTGACACCCGCAACGATAGCGGAAATACCGCAGGCAATGCCCTCCGACTTCGTTTCAGTGTCCTTGGACTTAACGGCAACGCCCAGAGCCGCACCGCCCTGCGCAAGGTTCGAGCAGAACATCGTAACCAGAACGATGACGTCAAAGCCCAGCGTTGCAATATTGTTGATTGCCAGCGGAACCAGCGCGTAATGCATACCGGTCATAACGATAAACGGCATCAGCGCAGACAGCACGCCGACAGTCAGCCACGGAACTGCATTGTACATCGCAAGGAATACGTTGGACAACAGGTTGCCGCAGACGTTTCCGATCGGACCCAGGACATACAGAGATGTCGGGATGCAGATAATCAGGAACAGCAGGGGCTTGAGGAATGATTTGAGGACATTCGGAGATACCCGATCCGCAAATTTCTCTGCCCAGCCCATAACCGGCGCCATCAGCAGCATCGGCAGCACCGACGAGGTATAGGTCGCTGTGATAACCGGAATCCCAAACAGATACGTGCAGCTCATGCCAAGGAAGGTTCCTAATTCCATCGTGCCGCCGCTCATCAGTGTAACCAGATCCGGATAGCAGAGAGCCGCGCCGACGCACATGAACAGCATCGGGCTTCCGCCCATCTTCTTCGCAATGGTAAAGCCGAGGAAAATCGGCAGGAAGGTAAAGAAGCAGTCTGCGAATGCGTAGATTAAAATATAGGTAGAACTGCTGCTGTCCATCCCTGCGAACGTCGTCAGCAGCGTCAGAACTACCTTCAACATGCCACAGCCAAGCATTGCCGGCAGCAAAGGTGTCATACAGCCGGATACAAAGCCGAACAGCCGCTGTACCGGATTGCCCTTTGGTCCGTCTACCTGCACCGCGGCGGCGTCATCGCCCCAGTTGCCATACTTCTTCAGCTCTTTAAACAGGTCGGAAACCTCGTTTCCGATGACAACCTGATACTGTCCGCCCTGCTTAATGACGCTCTTGACGCCTTTGATCTTTTCCACTGCCTTGTCGTCCGCCTTGCCCTCATCCTTGAGAATCAGGCGCAGCCGTGTCATACAGTGGGTTGCGCTGGCAATGTTGTCCGCACCGCCCACGCCATCGATGATTTTCTTCGATGTTTCCACATAGTTCAATGCCATTGTGTCTCCTCCTTACTTTTACTCTTTTCCAAAATGACTTTGGATTATTCATGTATCACATTCAGACCGAACGCTTCGGTCGGAGTGCCATAATGATAAATAGATAAAACCACCCGATCACAGCATATCAATATCGGACGCAGTGCCGCTGCGCCCCTTGATCTGCCATGGTCGGGTTTTGCCGAATTGAATCGTTACAAGCCCTGAAAGCCGGATATGATCTTTTATATATGATTTTTATGATTCCAGTTTTTTCAGCTTTTCCTTGCCGGATGTCACGCGGACGATATGGACACACAGGAAGGAAACCTCGTCATCCGGAAGTACAATGTCATACTGTTTTTCCACCAGACTGCGGATCTTGCAGGCGCAGTTAAATTCCTTTGGAAACTGCTGCTTCATCATATTATACAGGAAATCCTGTCCGTCCTGATTCATTTTGTTTTCCAGCACGCGCTGCGCAAAAAACAACATATGCGTGACAAAACGCTGATAGTTTAACGATTCCTCGTCAAAGCTCACATGAAAGGTATATCGTACCAGATTGAGCGAGTTTTGGATAATTTTCGTCATTTCCATTGTCTTCGCCATATTACAGTCGTATTCTGCGTTGACGATATGAATCGCAATGGAACCCGCCTCATCCCGCGGAAATTGAACCCCCATTGTCGCACGGATGATATCCAATGCGTAAACGCCGACTGCAAATTCCTGCGGATACAGCCTTTTTGTTTCCCAATACAGCGCATTGTTAAACTGAATCCCATTTTTCAGGCGTTCTGCCGCAAAGCTGATATGGTCAGTCAATGTGATATACACATTCTTATTCAACCGTTTTTGCAGGCTGTCGCGGGCATAATCAATAATCTGTGTCGCGGCTTCAATCGCCTCAACCTCCACCTCAAGAAACAGCTTCTTGAGCTTGTCTGTTGAAGCCGGTGTATCCATGCGGAATATCTTGGAAATTTTAGCATGATCGACCGTATCTCCGGCTTTTGCCTTCCAACCGATTCCGCGTCCGACCAGAAGAATCTCCCGTCCCTGTGTATCCGTTGAACTGACGATGTTGTTGTTCAGCACTTTGCAGATAACCATAACGGGGATTCCTCCTCTTTCTTGACTGCATACACATGAAAAAATGGGTATAAAAAAAGCCAAACATCTAACATGAACAACTCTCCCAGTACCTGTAGATGTCCGGTTTTGCCTAATTTAATAGTTACAAGCCGAAACTTGACCTTTTTTTATGTGCGTTCATTATAACGCATTCCACAATCTGCTGTCAAGTATTTTTCGTATTTTTTACATTTTTAACGAAAGCTGCCGTTATATTTTGGGCAAAACAGACAATATATGAATGATATTTTGGGCGAAACAAACAATATATGGCGGTTATTCCATGTATATATCATGCATCATTTGAGACAAGCCCGCGCAAAAAAAGAAATACCGACCGCAAACAGCGATCGGCATTCCCTTAATCCTGCGATCCAACCTCTCTTAATGCCGAATCCGAGTTTCCGATCCTGTCCTTCGGTTCTTCAAGGCAAACGCGAAAACAGATCGTTCTTTTTATCCGCGCAGGAACCTTGCATTATATTCCATATTGATTTCCGCTATTTCTTTCTCGCCGTCAATATACGGCTGGTACATCTCATACGGATCTCCGCCGCCAAGGCAGCAGGAGGAGCAGTTTTCACAGCCGCCGCCCCCGCAATCCAGCGATTTCCGGATAATCTGCTCCCGTTCTTCTTTTGTGGTGTCTTTAATCAGCAGGCTTTTCATAAAATACACACTCCTTACGTCGCCAGGTCTTTTATTACCTCTCCCGCCAGAATCAACCCCGCCACAGAAGGAACAAACGCCGTACTTCCGGGAATATCCCGCCGTTCCGTGCATTTATGCTTTGCTCCCGGCGGACAGATGCAGTGTGTCCGGCAACTGATGCTCATATCTTCAATCGGTCGGATCGGCTGCTCCGTTGAATATACCACCTTCAGTTCCCGGATGCCTCGCTTTCTGCATTCGTGCCGGATAACCCTTGCCAGCGGACAAATGGATGTTTCATAGATATCCGCAACCTGAAATTTGGTGGGATCCAGTTTGTTTCCGGCTCCCATACAGCTGATAACCGGCACATGGCATTTCTGCGCCTGCATGACGATTTCCAGCTTCGCCGTCACTGTATCGACCGCGTCTATGACATAGGAGTATTCTGAAAAGTCAAATTCATCTGCCGTTTCCGGAAGATAGAAACACTTTCTAACCTCCACCTGTGCTTCCGGATTGATTTCCAGGATCCGTTCCTTCATTACATCCGCTTTATATTTTCCGACTGTCTTTCTGGTAGCGATGATCTGACGGTTCAGATTCGTCAAACACACCTTATCGTCATCTACCAGCACAAAGGAACCCACTCCGCTGCGGGCAAGCGCCTCCACAGCAAAGCCGCCCACGCCGCCAATACCGAAAACGGCGACCTTCGCCTGATAGAGCTTTTCCATATTATCACTGCCTAAGAGCAGTTGTGTTCTTGAAAATTGATTTAACATAGTCTTTCCTCGGCATAAGGCGGCGTTCTTCCATTTTACGCCCATGTGGTTCTGACCCGGCGCTTTCATGCCGCCTATCTGGCAGGCACAGATCGTTGCGTAAACAGTATTCCGCGTCTCACATCACGCTTCGGGCAATGCGTTTCCGCAGTCTGTTTTTTCAATCGTACCTATGTCTTATTATACTATAGATCACCCTATACCACAAGACCGCGTTTGCGGATATTTCGCCAATGATCCGCGGTGCAGACAAATGCGAACCATTCCTCTCAAAAGAAAGAAAAAACAGTCCCTTCATCATCAAATAGTATCATTTATTTGCAAATTGCAAGTATTCAACTTCATTGTGCAATCAACCTTACCATAAGAACCTGTATCCATAGACGTAAAACGCCGCACGGTCAGAGTCTGTGCCCTCCGATCGTGCGGCTTCTTTTCATTTCAGCTGTATGTTCCCGCTGTCAGGTGTATGTCGTTACGTTGTTCCATTGTTTTTTTGTATTTTTTCGTTCCAGTAAAAATGTTTACGGCAGCCGGATATATCGCTGAAATGTTTTTCACGGTTTTGGTGTGCCCCATACAGGGGCACACCAGAGATTG
>CAYNPX010000052.1:9298-10684 GCA_964399205.1 uncultured Butyricicoccus sp. | reverse complement strand
TCGGCGGGACGCTCTTTTTATCCATTATCGTGATGCGCTTCAGTTCTCATACAGGTGGCGCTTGTCAATGACGCGCACAGCCTTGCCTTCGCTGCGGGCAATCGTCTTTGGCGCAACCAGCTTTACGCCAACCGTGATGCCGAGCATGGAACGCAGACGGGCAACCAGCTTTTTCTCGCGCTCCACCGTTGTGACCTTGAGATCGTCGAACATCTCCTGCGACATTTCGACCTTTACGTCGATGGTATCGCTGTGTCCGACACGGTCTACGATCAGCTCATAATTTGCCGGATAGCCCTCGTTCAGCAGAACCGTTTCGATCTGGGACGGGAATACATTGACGCCCTTGACGACCATCATATCGTCGCTACGTCCCAGCGGCTTGCTCATCCGGATATGGGTGCGCCCACACGAACACTTCTTGCGGGACAGAATGCAGATATCGCGCGTGCGATAGCGCAGCAGCGGAAATGCTTCCTTGGTGATGCAGGTGAAAACCAGTTCGCCGCGTTCGCCCTCCGGCAGCACCTCTCCGGTCTTTGGATCAATGATTTCCGCAATAAAGTGATCCTCATTGATGTGCATCCCCTTCTGCTCCTCGCACTCAAACGAAACGCCCGGACCGGAGATTTCAGTCAGACCATAAATATCATATGCTTTGATGCCGAGGCTCTGCTCGATGTCATGGCGCATCTCCTCCGTCCACGCCTCCGCGCCAAAGATACCTGCCTTCAGCTTGATCTTATCGCGCAGACCGCGCTCATTGACGTTCTCCGCCAGAAAAGCGGCGTAGGACGGCGTACAGCACAGGATGGTCGAGCCGAGGTCGGTCATAAACTGCAGCTGACGGTCGGTATTGCCGGACGACATCGGCAGCGTCAGACATCCGACCTTATGCGAACCGCCGTTCAGACCGGGACCGCCGGTAAACAGACCGTAGCCATAGCAGACATGGCAGACATCCTCGTTGGTTCCGCCTGCCGCGACGATGGCACGCGCGCAGCATTCATCCCACAGGTCTACGTCATGCTGTGTGTAGAACGCGACAACACGGCGTCCGGTCGTGCCGCTGGTGGACTGGATGCGCACACAATCGCTGAGCGGCCGCGCCAGCAGTCCATACGGGTACTGATCGCGCAGATCGTCCTTCGTGATAAACGGCAGCTTGTGCAGATCCTCAATGCCGTGGATATCCTCCGGCGTGACGCCTGCGTCATTCATCCGGTCGCGGTAGAACGCTACGTTGTCATAAACATACTTCACTTGCTTGACCAGCCGTTCGCTTTGCAGCGCCTGGAGCTGATCTACGGGCATTGTCTCAATTTCTGGCTGATAATAGTTTTTCATCAGGGGGGAAGCCTTCCTTTCTTCTCTCTATGGTGCTGT
>CAYNPX010000052.1:0-9198 GCA_964399205.1 uncultured Butyricicoccus sp. | reverse complement strand
TCTCTATGGTGCTGTATTTACTCGGCGCGTCCGAGCGAGAACGCCTTGCGGTTGAGCGCAAGGAACTTTTCCGGTACGCAGGCCGTGATCGCGTCCTGCCACGCCTGCTCAGGGATATCCGCAAAATAACGGGACAAACGACCCATCAGCGCGATATTCACCGCCTTCGCGGAGCCTGCCTCTGCCGCGATGGACAGCGCGTCCATCGCATCAACCTGTGCGCCCAGTGCGCGCATCTTTTCAATCAGGTCGGACGGATACTGTGCCGCGCCGGTGATGACCGGCATCGGGTCGATTTCCTGCGTGTTGACAATCACACGCCCGCCCGGCTTGAGATATTCCATCCAGCGCGCAGCCTCCAGCTTCTCAAACGAAACAATGAAGTCCGCCTCGCCCTTATCAATGATCGGCGAATACACGCGATCGCCAAAGCGGACATAGGTGACAACACTGCCGCCGCGCTGGCTCATGCCGTGCACCTCGGAAACCTTGACATCATAGCCCTGTTCCAGCAGCAGATGACCCAGCAGCTTGCTCGCCAGCAGCGAGCCCTGACCGCCGACGCCAACAATCATTACATTCGTAGTCATGGTTCAGCCACCTCCTCAGGCCTTGAGTGCGTCAAAGGCGCACAACTGCTGGCAAACGCCGCAGCCCACACAAAGGGTATTGTCGATTACGGCCTTGCCGTTCTTGATGCTGATTGCCGGACAGCCCAGCTTCATACAGCTGCGGCAGCTGCGGCAGGCGTCAGTATCCACCTTGAGCGGCGGATTGTGCTTGACATACTTCAGCAGCGCGCACGGGCGGCGGCTGATGATGACCGACGGCTCCTTCGCCGCAAGCTCCTCCTTGAGCACAGTATCGCACTGCTTGAGGTCATACGGGTCAACAACGCGCACGCGCGCAAAGCCCATTGCGCGGCACAGCGCTTCCAGATCAATCTTGCCGGCCGGGTCGCCCTTGATGTTATAGCCCGTGGTCGGATTCTGCTGGTGACCGGTCATGCCGGTGATCGAGTTGTCGAGGATGATGACGGTGGAATTGCTCTGGTTGTACGCAATGTTCGCAAGACCGGTCATGCCGGAATGCATAAAGGTGGAATCACCGATGACCGCAACCGTCTTTCCCTCTGCTTCTTCACCCAGCGCCTTGTTATAGCCGTGGATGGAGGAGATCGATGCGCCCATGCACAGCGTCATTTCAATCGCGTTCAGCGGCGCAACCGCGCCGAGCGTATAGCAGCCGATATCACCGAGCACGGTGCACTTGTTCCTGGACAGTGTGTAGAACAGACCGCGGTGCGGACATCCGGCGCACATGACCGGCGGGCGCGCCGGCAGGCTTTCTTCCAGTCCCCTGCTTGCCGGAACTTCCAGACCGAGCTTTTCCGCAATCAGATTCTGCGAAAATTCATCCTCCATCGGCAGGACGTCCTTGCCGGTAACGGTCAGACCCAGCTGCTTGCAGTGGTTCTCAATGATCGGATCCAGCTCCTCGATGACAACCAGCCTGTCAACCTTTGCCGCAAAGTCAAGGATCAGCTTCTCCGGCAGCGGGTTGATCATGCCCAGCTTGAGGATGCTTGCCCTGTCGCCAAATGCTTCCTTTGCGTACTGATAGCACGTGCTGGAGGTGATGACGCCGATCGCCGTATCGCCCATTTCGACGCGGTTGAACGCACAGTCCTCCGCAAACGCGATCAGGTCGCGGGTGCGCTGCTCCACCATCGGGTGGCGGCGCTTTGCGTTGCCCGGCATCATGACATATTTCGCAATGTCCTTTTTGTACGGCTTTTCCGGCGGCGTGATGCGTTCGCCCGTTTCCACGATGCTCTGCGAATGCGCGACGCGCGTGCACATCTTGATAATCACCGGCGTGTCGAACTGCTCGGACAGTTCAAACGCACGCATGGTAAACGCGCGCGCCTCCGCGGAGTCCGACGGCTCCAGCATCGGGATCTTGGACGCAATCGCGTGATGGCGCGAATCCTGCTCGTTCTGCGACGAATGCATCCCCGCATCGTCCGCCACCACAATCACCATACCGGCATTGACACCGGTATACGACACCGTGAACAGCGGGTCGGCCGCAACATTCAGCCCGACATGCTTCATGCCGCAGAAGCTGCGCTTGCCGGCAAGACAGGCGCCAAACGCGACTTCCATAGCAACCTTTTCATTCGGCGCCCATTCGCAGTACATCTCATCGTATTTGGCAGCTTCTTCGGTAACTTCCGTGCTCGGGGTTCCCGGATAACTGGAAACCACGCAGCATCCTGCCTCATACAGACCGCGGGCAACCGCCTGATTGCCCAGCATCAACTGTTTCATAAGTAAATTCCCTTCCTTTATACCGTGTCAGCAGCAGGCTGACCGGCGATATCTGTCATTCTTTTTGTTCGTCCGCGATTCGCTCCGCCATGCCGCGCAGTGTACCGGTGCCGTGCGCAACGACCCGGCTGACCCGACTGATGGTCGCGCTGCTCGCGCCTGTCTGCGCAAGAATCTCGTTATAAATCTTGCCCTGTGCGAGCAAAACCGCGACGTCAAAGCGTTGTTCCATCGCTCTCGCCTCCGATACCGTGCACAAATCCTCGAAGAATCTGCGGCACTCGTCCACATTTTTCAGCTTGAGGATATTTTCATACAAAGCCAGGCTCTGCCGTTTTTGATCCAATCTTGCCATATATCGGCTCCTTCCCGCTGCGGGCCGCCGGCTGTCAGCCCGCAATTCAAACGACGCTTCTCACTGTATAGTTTAACACAACAAAGTGCAACATTCAATGTTTTCCTGCTGTTTCCGGGAAAAACAACCCCCTGCTCACGCGGGAACAGGGGGTTTGCTTATCTGGATCAACCCTGATTTTCTTTTGCCACCAGATGTTCCACACTGTACATCTGGCGCAGCTTCGGCTTTTCGATCTTGCCGGTCGGATTGCGCGGGATATCCGCGAAAATAATATTTACCGGACGCTTATAGCGCGGCAGCTTCATGCAAAAATCCCGAATCTCCTGCTCGGTGCATGTGAAGCCCTCCTTGATCTCGATGATCGCCGCAGTGATCTCGCCAAGGCGCTGATCCGGCATACCGATCACGGCGACGTCCTTGACAGACGGATAGGCCCGCAGGAAATCCTCGATCTGCACCGGATAGATATTTTCACCGCCGCTGATGATGACGTCCTTCTTGCGGTCAACGAGGAAATAGAAGCCGTCCTCGTCCTGCATCGCCATATCGCCGGTAAACAGCCATCCGTCCTTCAGAACCTCTTTGGTCGCTTCGGGATTGCGATAATAGCACGTCATGACGCCCGGACCTTTGACGCACAGCTCACCGACCTTGCCCTGCTCGACCTCGGCGCCATCCTCATCGACGATCTTTGCCTTCCAGCCGAATCCGGGCACGCCGATCGCGCCGACCTTGTGGATGTTTTCCACGCCCAGATGGACACAGCCCGGTCCGATGGACTCGCTCAGACCATAGTTGGTATCATACTGGTGATTCGGGAAATATTTCTTCCAGCGGCGGATGAGGGACGGCGGGACCGGCTGCGCGCCGATATGCATCAGTCGCCACTGGTCGAGCGTATAATCTTCCTTCCTGATTTCGCCGCGGTCAAGCGCATCCAGAATATCCTGCGCCCACGGGACGAGCAGCCACACAATGGAGCAGCGCTCGTTGGACACTGCCTCCATGATATATTTCGGCTTGGTGCCCTTGAGCAGCACGGCCTTGCTGCCGGAGATCAGGCTGCCGAACCAGTGCATCTTCGCGCCGGTATGGTACAGCGGCGGGATGCACAGGAATACGTCATCCTTCTGCTGCCCGTGATGCGCCTGCTCCACGCGGGCGGAATGCATCAGGCTCTCATGGTTATGTAGGATCGCCTTCGGGAATCCGGTCGTACCGGAGGAAAAATAGATCGCCGCGTCGTCGTCATCGCGGACATCGATGAGCGGCGCCTGGCTGGAGCAGTCCGACACCAGAGTACGGTAATCCTCCGCAAACGACGGGCATGTACCCCCTCCGAGATAGAACAGCAGGCGGCTGCGTCCCAGCTCGTCCGCGATCGGTTCGATACGTCCGATAAAGTTTGCGCCGAATACGATGACATCGACCTCCGCCAGCTCGGCGCAATATTTGATTTCATCCGTGTCGTAACGGAAATTAAACGGTACCGCCAGCGCGCCGGTTTTCAGCGTGCCAAAATAGATCGGCAGCCATTCGAGGCAGTTCATCAGCAAAATGGCGACCTTATCGCCCTTCTTGATGCCACGGCTGAGCAGCAGGTTGGCAAAGCGGTTCGCTTTTTCATCAAAGACGCGCCATGTGATCTCACGGCGGTAGCTGGTCGCCGGCGTCGGCTCCATCAGGTCGTATTCCTTCCATGTAACACGGCGAATCTCCTTAATTTCGGGATTCAATTCAACAAGCGCAATGTCATCGCCATACAGCTTGCTGTTTTTTTCCAGTAAATCGGTAATTGGCATTTGGAACTCTATCCTTCCCTATACAAAATACAAATCTTCTCTTATATCGTTCGCGCCGCACTTCTTTTGTGCTTTAAAGCGTAACTCTTTTACTTATAAAAGTATCACAGAACAGCGAAAAAGTCAAATGCTTTCTTCTGTTCTTGCCAGTATGCCTGTCGGGCGGTATAATAAAATAGAATGGGAGGTGTGCTCGATGGAACAACAAACGCTTTTCGGCGAAAATGCCGACCGTCCGCTGGCAGACCGGCTGCGTCCGCGCACGCTGGAGGAGTTCGCCGGTCAGACGCATCTGCTGGGCGAGGGCAAGATCCTGCGCCGCCTGATCGAAGCTGACCGCATCTCCTCCATGATCTTCTGGGGACCGCCGGGCGTCGGCAAGACCACGCTCGCCCGCATTATCGCCAACCGCACACGCGCGCGCTTCATCGACTTTTCCGCTGTCACCAGCGGCATCAAGGAGATCCGCGCCGTCATGCAGCAGGCGGAGGATAACCGCCGGTTCGGCGATAAGACCATCGTCTTTGTCGACGAGATCCATCGCTTCAACAAGGCGCAGCAGGACGCATTCCTGCCGTTTGTGGAAAAGGGCAGCATTATCCTCATCGGCGCGACAACGGAAAATCCGTCGTTTGAGGTCAACAATGCGCTGCTGTCCCGCTGCAAGGTCTTTGTGTTGCAGGCGCTGACATCCGAGGAACTGGTCGCGCTGCTCACACGCGCGCTGCACGACCCGCGCGGCTTTGGCGGACAGACTGTCGATATCTCCGACGAGCTGCTGGAAATGATCGCGGGCTTCGCCAACGGCGACGCGCGCACCGCGCTGTCCACTCTGGAAATGGTCGTGCTCAACAGCGACGCGGACGGCGACCACATCACCGTCCGTCCGGAAATCCTCGAACAGTGCATTTCAAAAAAATCCCTGCTGTATGACAAGACCGGAGAGGAACACTATAACCTGATCTCCGCCCTGCACAAGTCCATGCGCAACTCCGACCCGGACGCCGCCGTCTATTGGCTGGCGCGTATGCTCGAGGCGGGCGAAGATCCGCTGTATGTCGCGCGCCGCGTCACGCGCTTTGCCAGCGAGGATGTCGGTCTTGCTGACCCGCGCGCCCTGGAGATCGCGGTCGCCGCCTATCAGGCGTGCCATTTCATCGGTATGCCGGAGTGCTCGGTGCATTTGACGCAGGCCGTCGTCTATCTGTCGATGGCGCCCAAATCCAATGCGCTTTATATGGCATATGAACACGCAAAAACGGATGCGCTGACGCAGCTTGCCGACCCCGTTCCGCTGGTCATCCGCAACGCGCCGACCCGTCTGATGAAGGATCTGCACTACGGCGAAGGGTATCAGTATGCGCACAATACGCAGGAGAAGCTGACCAATATGCAATGCCTGCCGGATTCCCTGCTGGGGAAGGAATACTATCAGCCAACCACACAGGGCGTCGAGGCAAAATATAAGGCGCGGCTCGAACAGATCAAGGACTGGAAGCGCCGCAACGGGGCAAAATAAACAGCAAACCCACCAGCGCTAGCTGGTGGGACTTTTTGTTGCTATGTACTATTCAACTTCTTCTATCTTTTCATCGTTCTTCGCATCGGAAGCCGCCGCGTTAAAATCGAGCGTTTTTCCCATCTGGAGCACATAATCCACCAGACGTTCCGAAGCGTCCGGATGCCCGATGGCACGAATGGTTTCATGTACGGTTTTCAGCCGAACCGGATTGTGGAACAGGTGATACAGCGCGTCATCCAGCGGGAAGGTCTTGCTCACCAGCGACGCCATGCCGTTATTGAGCAGAAACTCCACGTTTCGTTCCTCCTGTCCCGGAATCGGGTTGACGAGGATCATGGGAAGCCCCTTTGCGATGGATTCCGACACGGTCAGACCGCCCGGCTTGGTGATGATGCAATCCGCCGCGCTCATGAGCACCTCAACATTATCCACGAAGCCCATGACATCAATGCGGCAATTGCCATCATAGCCGTCCCTGAAACCGCACAGCCGGTGATACGCGCGCTTATTATTGCCGCAGACCGCAAGAATCTGGAAATCCATGCCGATTTTCGTCACCTGCTTGACAATCTTCTGGCTGTTGCCATAGCCCATGCTGCCGCCCATGACAAGCACGGTATGCCGCTGCGGGTCAATTCCCAGCTGTTCGCACGCTTCCTCCCGCGAGATATATCGATTGAATTTTGGATGGATCGGAATCCCGAACGGCAGGATGCGCTCCTCCGGAATGCCGCGCTTGACTGCGGTATGCGTAATCAGCTCGCTTGCCGTCACCAGTCCCTCCATATAGAGGACATCCTCCCAATATGGATGAATACAATAGTCTGTTGCGATGCCGATGCTCGGCGCGGATACCATATTGCGCTGCTTCATTTTACTGACCAGATGCGCCGCGAGGACATGTGTGCACACGATCGCATCCGGCTCAAAGTCCTCTACGAAGCGTTCAAATTTGAACGCGCCGAGCGTATTCACAATTTTCACAATATTCATTTTATCGAGTTTTTCTCGATTTTTCGTTGTCTTATCATAGAACATCCGATACAATTCAGGCGTATATTTCGACGATATCAGATAGCCCTGAGACAGTGCTTTTTGAATCATTTTGCTGATATACTCATACACATCAACGATTTTTGTTTCTGCGCCTTTTTGTTCAAACAGGTCAGCCAACGCCTTTGCCGTCGCATGGTGACCATAGCCTGCTGTAACGGTCAGAATCAGAATCTTCATTCCTTCACACCCCTCATCCGTTTTATTGTACTCTATTCCCGCCGGAAGTGCAAACAGTATCTGCCCAAAAAATTCAGCTTTTTGCGTACAAGCGAGAAATTGCGCTGCGATATTCGTCCAGGACGCTTTGTTCCAGCTTTTTCCGCATCGGTGCGCCGACCGGATGCACGATATCCCGATACTGTCCGTCCGGCATCCTGCGGGACGGCATCGCAAGAAACAACCGGTCCGGACCGTCGATCACTTTAATATCATGTACCGCAAACGTATGATCGAACGTCACAGAAACCAATGCGCGCAGTCTGCCCGCCGTATTCAGGTAACGGAATTGAATGTCAGTAATATCCACGCGTGTCCTCCCTTTCCGCTTTTACCATATTGTAACCATTTTTCTTCTGCGAAACTATTTATATTCTCCCCGATTTGTCTTATAATATACGTGGCTTTGGCGTTCCCGACGGCATAAGCCGTTCACTTTTTTTGATTGTATAGGAGGCATTTATGTCCGACTTTTCCCTACAGTCCTATGTGACTGAAAAAAAATCCATTCATCTGGTCGGCATTGGCGGCGTGTCCATGTCCGCGCTGGCGGAACTGCTGCTGCATCTCGGCGCGCGGGTCACCGGCTCCGACCGTGCGCAGTCTGCCGTAACAGACAAGCTGACCGCATTGGGCATTCCCATTACATATGCACATCTGCCGGAAAATGTAGAAGCTGCCGATCTGGTCATCCGCACGGCTGCGGTACACGATGACAATCCGGAAATCGCGCGTGCGCATGAGCGGCGCATTCCGGTCATCGAACGCGCGCAGGCGTGGGGATCGATTATGCTGGCATATCAGAATGTGGTATGCGTCGCAGGCACGCACGGCAAGACGACAACCACCTCAATGCTGACTTTGATCGGTATGCAGTGCGGCATTGACCCGACGGTCATGGTCGGCAGCAATCTGCCCGCCATCGGCGGCACGCTGCGCATCGGCGCACATGACTGTTTTATCGCGGAATCGTGTGAATACACCAATTCCTTCCTCAGCTTCCATCCGACGGTCGCTGTCATTCTGAATGTGGACGCGGATCATCTCGATTTCTTCAAGGACATTGATGATATCATTCATTCCTTCCATAAATTCTGCGAACTGGTGCCGGAGAATGGCGCGTTGGTCGTCAATCACGATTCTGCGAATGCGTTGAAGGCCATCGAAGGGGTTGACCGCAGGTGTATTACATTCGGTTCAACCGCCGAAGCGGATGTTTATCCGGAACATATCACGGACCGCGACGGCTATTACAGCTTTGATGTCATGTATCATGGCGCAAAATTCACACATGTTGATCTGTCTGTGCCGGGATATCACAATATGCTCAATGCTCTGGCATCCTGCGGCGTCTGTATCTTCCTTGGGCTGGATGAGAAGGCAGCTGCGGCAGGCTTGCAGCAGTTCACCGGCTCCTCCCGCCGTTTCCAAAAGACCGGACATATGCCAAATGGCGCGGTGGTCATCGACGATTACGCCCATCATCCGACGGAAATGGCAGCTACGCTGCGCACGGCGCGCGAGATGGATTATGACAGAATTATCTGCGTGTTCCAGCCGCACACCTATTCGCGCACAAAGGCATTGCTGCCGGAATTTGTCAGCGCTCTGAAATTATGTGATAAAGCGATTTTAGCGGATATCTACGCAGCCCGTGAGAAAAACACCTTTGGCATCAGCTCAAAGGACATTGCATCTGCAATTGACGGTGCGGAATACTATGCTTCGTTTGATGATATCGAAGCGCGATTGAAGGAAATTGCCCGACCGCGCGATTTGATTATCACGATGGGCGCAGGCAACGTGAATGAGATCGGACCGAAGCTGTGTAAGTAAAAAGGACTCTGCGCAGCCGCGGCGGTGAAGCGGTAAATCAAAACCGGATATTGGCGGACATAGGGAAAGCACTGT
>CAYNPX010000051.1:0-10709 GCA_964399205.1 uncultured Butyricicoccus sp. | reverse complement strand
AGGCAGACAGAGATCTTCCGCTGACCTGTGACCCTGCCGCCGGACAAAAAAAAGAAACCACAGAAAAACTCTGTGGTTTCGATTTGGTGGAAGTTACAGGGCTCGAACCTGTGACCCTCTGCTTGTAGGGCAGATGCTCTCCCAGCTGAGCTAAACTTCCGTCTTGGTGACCCGTACGAGAATCGAACTCGTGTTACCGCCGTGAAAGGGCGGTGTCTTAACCGCTTGACCAACGGGCCAAATGGTAGCGGTAATTGGACTTGAACCAATGACCTTCCGGGTATGAACCGGACGCTCTAGCCAACTAAGCTATACCGCCATATTTAGGACTCGCCCCGGTGTTTTCGTTGTCCTCACCAGCTGACGATGATTATTATATCTCGCAGCCACCCAAATGTCAACACTTTTTTTCAATTTTTTCTGTTTTTTATTGTATCGATATCGCCTGTGTCAGAATCCCATTTTGCGCGCGGGAACCGGCGGAACGATATAATTGTCGATCAGTCCCTCGATGCGGCGGCGTCCGTCCACCTCATCCCACAATGCTTCATATCCCAGCCGGTACAGCTCGCCGCGGGTCAAATACGTCTCCGTGCCGTCCTCCTGTGTACGCACGACCGACTCCGCAACCGTCGTGCCCAGCACCGCGTTGAGCGCGTCCAGCTCCGTCTGTTCGGCGGCGCGGTCTGTATCCGCCGCGCGCAGTCCCATATCCGCGAGGTTCAGATCCTGCATCCGCTGGATATACGCAAAATCCGCCGGATACCGGCTGTCAAGGTACTGCTCATACAGCGCCTCATCCCACGTGTGCGACTGCCGCAGTTCCTCCGCTGTCAGCATGAAATATGCGTCTCCGACGCGCTGTCCCTGATCCGGCACCGGATCATCATATGTGCAGTCGATATAATATGTCTCCCCATACAGGCGCACCGCATTCCATGCATGGGTCATGTCATCGTCCTCTATATAATAGGCATCCAGACCCGCGCCGTCACACATCGCGCTAAACGCCCTTGCGTAGCCCGCGCACACCGCTTTTCCGTCCTCTGACACGCCTGCCGCCATCTGTACGCGGTCATTCTCCTCCTCGGTATACACACAGCCGCGAATCAGCGCGTCATGGATTGCTTTGAGCTTTCCGGTAATGGTTTCCTCTTCCGCTGCCGCCTGTTCGCCCGCCTGACGCGCCGTTTCCAGACCGCTTTCCTGCTCCTCCCGTTTGAGAACCTCATATGTCAGCGCCAGGCTGCCGTTCTGATAGGTTGCCGCAGAAAGCGTTGACAGGTATGGCTGCCCCGCCTGTAATAAATGATATACCTGCCTTTCGTCGATGTCCCGACTGTGGAACAGCAGGGTATCCTGCCCCTCCTGCCAGGCAGCCGCCAGTTCATCCGCTGCCTCTATGCTGGTCTTTGCCAGTGAAACGGTGCTCTGCTCCGGCGCTTTCCACCGCCACAGCAGCACAAAAGAGACGACGAGCAGCACGACCAGTATGATCTTTTTTCCAATTGCCTGCATTGCCGCCCCTCCTTTCTCCCGAAATCCGTTATTACAGGTGTACGGTCATCGCAACCCAATCGCCCGACTGGTCACGGCGGTCAAGCGCGAATCCCGCTTCCAGCAGCGACTGCTGCACTTCATCCGCGCGCGGCGCAAGGATACCCGACACGATCAGCGTACCGTCCGCCTTGAGCTTGCTCTTGAGGATATCCCGCATCCCCATAATAACATCCGCTACAATATTTGCCACGATGATATCATAGCCGCCGCCGATCTCCGCCGACAGTGCCGCGTCGCCAATGACGTCCCCGACACAGGTGCGCAGAGCGAAGCCATTCTTCTCCGCGTTTTCCGCCGCAATGCGCGTCGCGTTCGGGTCGATATCCACCGCTGTAATGTCCCGCGCCCCCAGCATGTGTGCCGCGACCGACAGGATGCCGCTGCCGCAGCCCATATCCAGCAGGCGATCTCCGGCTTGTACCAGACGCTCCAGCGCACAGATGCACAGCTGCGTCGTATTGTGCGTGCCTGTGCCGAAGCTGGATGACGGGTCGATCTCTAAAATGCGCCTGCCCTCCTCCGGCTCGCATTGCTCCCACGACGGCTTGATCAGGAAGGTCTGTCCCACGCGGAACGGCTTGAAATACTGCTTCCAGTTGTTTTCCCAGTCCTCCTGCCGGATCGCGGCAAGCTCCGCCGTGCAGCGTCCAAGCTCATGCTGCGGGTCGCGCGCGCGGATACCCGCCAGACCGCTATGCACCTGCGCCAGCAGCTCGGCGCCCGCCGGACTGTCTTCCACATAGATTTTGACGTTCGTCTCCGCGCTCTGCTTCTCTTTTGCCAGCGTCTCGTCGACATAATCCCAGTATATCTCCGTATCCTGCAAAAAATCCGCAAAATCCTGCGCGTCCTCAATGACAAAGCCGTCTATGCCCAGATCCATCAGCATACCGGTCACGGCGTCCACACCGGTCGTGGATGTCCATATGGTGACTTCCGTCCAGTTATTCAAAAAAGTCCCTCCCCGCAAAGAAGCGCCGGCTATCCCGCCGTGCGCTTCTGTCTATCTCACAATGCCACCAGTCCGTAATGCTGGCGGAAATAATCGAAAATATCATTATCCAGTTCCCATGTCCCGTCGTACAGCGCAATGCCGTCAAAGACACGCAGCGCCTGCTCCAGCAGCTCCGGATCCTCCGCCTCCAGACAGACCGGACGGTTGAGCATATACTGCACCTCGGCAAGCAGGTGGACGTCATCCGGCGTGCTGATCTCCAGCTTGAGCGCGCCCGACCACTGATCCTCCAGCGCAAGCAGCATTTCGCCAAAGTGATCCTCCAGATCGATGGGGTCGGAAATGTCAATGGTCGCATCCACGAAATGCGCGTGCATCCCCACCGGCGCGAGGATATAATCCTCGTCGGCGTCCGGTTCATCGCAGCCGGAGCTGAGCGGTGCGTTTTCCAGCATCTGTTCAACCTCCTCCGGCTCACAGGTGTGATAAAACTCCACGCTGGAAAGCTGCCGCATCGTGCGCAGCCCGCGCGGGTCTACCGAAACGCCGAGCGCGATATTGGCATACGGCGCCAGCTCCGCAACGGCGTCGTCCACGTCCTCCGGCGCGCCGCTCAGGATAACGCCCGCTACGCCAATGCGCTGCAGGATGCCTACGACTGCCATTGCGGACGAACCATCCGCCGTGCGCCCATCCTCATCCACCGGAATCTCCACAAAGATACCCAGTCCGGACTGATCCGTGATGGCAAGCACAGCGGCCCGCAGGGTGTGCAGGTTCTGCCGCATCCGCAGATAAAAGAAGTCCGCATGTGCATGGATGGCGCGCCGCGCGATGTTCTTAAACCGCCCGATCAGCCGTTCTGACGGCCATTTCGCGCCGATATCCTCCTCCGGATTCCAGCCGTCCGCGTTGATAAGCGCACCGACCGGCCGCTTCCCCACATGGCTCTTCGCCGCCGCGATGCTCATGGCATCCGGTACGACAACCGCCGCCGCACGGCTGGATTTCCAGTTGACCGACATCATCTGCTGCGGTCGTTCAATTGTTAAAATTACTTCCCCTCTACATAAAGGAACGGGTTCCATAGCTCTCCTTCTGCCTTCGACAGGCTGTTACATATGCTCCGGCGCATCTACGCCGATGAGCGTCAGTACGTTCAAAATCGTCTGGCGTGCCGCACGGCACAGCACGATTCGCGCATCGCGTACAACACCCTCCGCTTCCTTGATGCGGCACGCATTGTAAAAGCGGTGGAACTGTGCGCACAACGCAACGGCATACTTGTTCATGCGGGACGGGTCGCGCTCCGCCGCTGCCAGCGTGATTTCCTCCGGCAGCAGGCTGATCTGCTTGACGAGCGCCAGCTCCTCCGGCTCTTCCAGTACAGTCAGATCTGCGCTGTCCGGCACGCGGATGCCTTGCTCCTCCATTTTGCGCAGCAGGCTGCAAATACGCGCGTGCGCGTACTGGCAGTAGTACAGCGGGTTGTCGCTGTCCTGCCGGACGGCAAGATCAAGGTCAAACTCCATCTGCGTTTCAGCCGCGCGGGAATTGAAGAAATAACGCGCCGCATCCACGGAAATCTCATCCAGCAGGTCGGACAGCGTCAGCGACTTGCCGGTACGCTTGGACATGCGGACGACCTCGCCGCCCTGCATCATGCGGACAAGCTGCATCAGGACGATCTCCAGACGGTTTGAGCCGTCCAGATCGAGCGCGTCCAGCGCACGCTTGAGGCGGAGCACGTGACCGTGGTGGTCAGCGCCCCAGATATTGATGACGCGGTCAAAGCCGCGCTTTTCAAACTTATTGCGATGATATGCGATATCCGCCGCAAAATAGGTATAGAAACCGTTCGCGCGGCGCAGCACGTCGTCCTTGTCACAGCCGAAGTCTGTCGAGCGCAGCCACAGCGCGCCCTCCTTCTCATAGGTCGCGCCCTTTGCGGTCAGCATATCGACGGTTTCCTTTACATAGCCGGAATCATGCAGACCGCTCTCGCGGAACCACACATCATAATGGATCTTGTAGCGTTCCAGATCGCGCTGCATACGGGAGATATTGGCCGGCAGGCAGTATTCCACGATCACCTTGCGGCGTTCCTCGCCGTCCAGATCCAGCAGCCTGTCGCCGTGCAGCCTGACAAGCTCCGCCGCCAGCTCGCGGATGTCCGCGCCCTGGTACCAGCTCTCGTCAAAAACAACCGCGTCCTCGCCCCTGAGCTGCTGAATATACCGTCCTTCCACGGAATGCGCGAACTTATCGACCTGATTTCCCGCATCGTTGATATAAAACTCACGGGTCACGTCGTTGCCCGCCCAGCTGAGCACCTCCGCCAGACAGTCGCCCAGCACGCCGCCGCGGGCATTTCCCATATGCATCGGACCGGTCGGATTGGCGGAAACAAACTCGACCATGATCTTTTCCGGCTTTTCCGCCTGCACGCGGCCATAATCGCTGCCCATGTCGGCGACCAGCTGCACCGCGTCGGCATACCACTTTTTGCCGAGGCGGAAATTGAGAAATCCCGGACCTGCGATGGACACCTCTTCAAAATAGGTGCCGTCCAGCGCCATCTCCTCCCGCAGCGCTTCCGCGATCTTGCGCGGCGCCATATGCAGCGCACGCGCGCACTGCATCGCAAATGACGAAGCATAGTCGCCGTTTTTCGTATCCTTCGGAATTTCTACCGCCACTGCCGGCACATCGCCCTCCGGCAGAGTCCCGTCCGCCACCGCGGCATGATATGCGTCGAGGACGACCTTCGCCGCCTGCTTCTTCGCCTGTTCGATTAAATTCATATCCTCTTTGCCTTTCTGAAATTCGGATTATCCAAAGCAGCACCGCACCGTCCGATCCGCCGCGTTACCCTGCAACAGGAACGGACAAAAGCCCTCTGCCCGCAGCATTATTTTAAGACGTATGCTGTGCGTCCGACGGCGTGACCGCCATCTCAAAGCGATGCCGCCCCGCAAGGCTGGAATCGATCTCCACGGTATAATCAATCGCAAGACTGCCGCCGTTTTCCCCGATGGTATTGACCAGATGCGAGGTGTGCGTGGAGATCGCCAGCGAACCGATCTCTGTCTGATACAGACCGACGTGCCGCTTGTTCTCCGCAAACAACATCTGCGACGGATGCGTGCCGGTGCGTGTCATCGTCACCTGCCGATCCTCCAGCTTGAGCGTCGTGCGGGTGCCCTCCATGCCGGTCAGTTCGCTCTCTTCATACGAAATAAAATACTTACCGCCGCGGCGATACAGCCGTCCCGCTGTGATCAGGTCAATCTGATCCGGCTCACAGCCGTTAAATTTCTGACAGCTTTCAATGGTGATGATGACGTCCCTCTTGAATGACGTTTTCTGTTCCATGTTCGTCTGTTCCATGTCAGTCCGTTTCCTTTCCATACAACGCAATGTCAACCAGATGGGCATCCACGCCCGCCGGTTCGCCCAAAAACATCTTCGCGTAAGCGTCAAAGCTGTCGGTATCATCCGAAACGTAGTACGCCGTGTGTCCCTGCCGCTGCTCTGCCGGCGCGAGGAATCTGCGCGCATACTCCGCCGCTTCCGCGCCGGAATCGATCAGCTGCACGCCGTCACCCATAAATCGACCGATGGCTTCGCGCAGCAGCGGATAGTGCGTACAGCCCAGTATCAGCGTGTCCACGCCAAAATCGCGTATCTCCGTGAGGTATTCCTCGATCACCATCCGCGTAACCCGATCATCCGGCAAAAACCGCCCGTTTTCCACCAGCGGGACAAACAACGGGCACGCGCGCGCGATCGTATGTACCGACGGGTCAAGCGTATGCAGCTGCGCTTCATACGCGCCGCTGCGGATGGTTCCCTTCGTGCCGATTACGCCGACACGGTTGTTTCGGGTCAGCCGCATCGCCGCATAGCAGGTCGGCTCTACCACGCCGATGATCGGAATGGAATTTTCCCGCTTGATATCGCCCAGCACCTGCGAGCTTACCGTACCGCAGGCAATGACGATCGCCTTGATGTCGTGCTCCCTGAGAAACGCGACGTCCTGCCTTGCATATTGCAGCACAGTCTGGCGGCTTCTGGAGCCGTATGGGACACGACCGGTATCTCCGAAATAAATGATATTTTCATGCGGCATGATGCGGTGCATCTGGCGGACTGCCGTCAGTCCGCCCAGACCGGAATCAAATACACCGATTGCCCTGTTATCCATCATACCGTTCCCCTGCCAGCGCGATCAGACGGTCGATCAGCCGCGCATACGGAAGACCCATATGCTCCTGCAATTTCGGGTACATGCTGATGCCCGTGAAGCCCGGCAGCGTGTTGATCTCATTGAATACGATCTCATCCTCCGCATAGGTACAGAAGAAATCGACGCGGGACAGACCCTTGCAGCCCAGCGCGGTATAGACGCGCACAGCCGCCTCGCGCACCTTTTCCATCGCGTCATCGCTGATGTGCGCCGGAATGTACAGTCCGGATGTCCCGTCCACATATTTCGCCTCAAACGTGTAAAACTCCTGGCTCGGCGCAATCTCTCCCGCAACCGACGCGGTCGGCCGGTCGTTGCCCAGCACGGCGACCTCGATCTCATGACCGTCGATAAATTCCTCTACCAGCACCTTCTCGTCATAGCGGAACGCCTCCGCCAGACCGCGCCGCAGGGTATCACGGTCTGTCGCCTTGGAAACGCCGACGGACGAGCCTTCACAGCACGGCTTGACAAATACCGGATAGCCTCCGAGCTTTTTCTCCGCCGCAATGCATACGTCGGACGCATCCTGCTCAAACGCCGTCCGGCGCGCCAGATAGAACGCCGCCTGACGCACGCCCTCCTGCTGAACGATGATCTTGGTCAGGCTCTTATCCATACTGCACGCGGAAGCGGCAACGCCCGGACCGACATATGGAATGCGCGCCATCTCAAGCAGTCCCTGTATCGTACCGTCCTCGCCGCCAATGCCATGCAGCACCGGGAACACGCAGTCCGCATACACGCGCTCCACGCCGCTGTCGCGCAGGACGAGCAGTCCATGCGTGCCGCGGTCCGGCGAGAGAACGACCGGCACGGTCTTGCCGCCTGTCTCCCAGCTGCCATTCTCGATGCTGTCATAATCATCCGACTCATACAGCAGCCAGTCGCCGCCTCTGGTGATGCCGACCGGGTAAATCGTGTATTTTTCCGTATCTGTATTGCGCAGGATAGACGCTGCGGAGATACAGGAAATGCTGTGCTCGGAGGAAACGCCGCCAAACACAACAATCAGATTCATTTTATTCATAAAACCAATAACCTCATATCGTTAGGATATAGCTGTGCAATTCCAGTTATCCTCTATTATACGTCAAATGCACACAGTATGCGAGACAAAAAGAGAACAAATTTTAAAAATTTCCGTCCGTCGTTTTCCACAAATCGCCGGATACCGGTCAAATCAAAAAAAATATTGAGAAATTTCAAAAATGTTATTGACAGAAACTCCAATTTGTGGTATGATAATTCCACGATAAAGATCAGCCAAATACATATCGGTCGTACCGATGGCTGGCTTTTTAATATAGATGAAGGAGTTGAGTCCCATGGGCTGTGAAATGCAGCGAAAGTGCAGGACTTATGGCAGCTGATTCAGATGGTTGATTTTACCGCACTCCAGTAAGGGTGTCCGTGGAACGGATTCTGAACGACCGGTCATAGGTGCCTGCACTTTCTTTTTCCCCAATATCGCCGGACTTCCACAGTCGGAGGTCTTTTTTTATGCCCGAAGACGGGCACGGGCACATAAAGGCTGAACGCGGACGGCTATGCGTCACAGTGCGCCGTGTAAAATCACAGCCGACCGTGTGATTTTTGTGTACACCAGGTATGCGCCGCAGGTCAAATCTGGTATAATAAAGGCATGACAAAGAGAAACCAGTAAGCAGGAATGGAGGCGTGAAGCTATGAATGCTGCACGAAAGGATACTGTATTAAAGGATCTGATTATAGAAGTGACGCAAACTGTCTGCACAGCGGATGATATTATGCGTGCACTGGACCAGCGCGGCGCGCACGCCAAATACAGCGAGCTGGTGCAGCTTCTGGCGGAGCTGGTAGATGACGGCTATCTGATGCGCGCCCGCAGCAACCGCTACGGGCACCCGGAGGCTTTCGGCTGCCTTACCGGCACCTACTGCAACACCGGACGCGGCTACGCCTTCGTCCGTCCGGAATCCGGTGAGGGTGAGGATGTTTTCATCCCGCCGCACCGCGGCAAGGATGCGTGGCACGGGGATCGCGTCCTCATCCGCGTGATGCAGAATGTGACCGTGCGCCGCGGCAAAAATCAGGAAAAGCCGCACCGCCGTGAGGGCGAGGTGCTGCGCATCCTGTCACAGACCCGCGACGACCGCACCGGCTGTATCGTCATGCGCGGCAAGCTGACCGTGTTCCGCGACGACACCGGCAGGCTGCCTGAGATCGCGGTCAGCAAAAAACACCTCGCGGATGCGCATCCGGGTGACCGCGTCGCGCTCAAGGTACTGTTCCGCGGCAATGACAAATATCTGCCGCAGGGCATGGTGACAAAGGTATTCGGCTCCGGTCTGACGCTGGACGCCGCAGCCGCCGCTGTGCTGTATGAGCACGGCATTCAGGCGGATTTCCCGCCGGACGCCATCGCGCAGGCGGAAAACATCCCGCTGTTTGTGCAGGAAAAGGACTGGACCGGACGGCTCGACCTGCGCAGCCAGACGCTGTTTACCATCGACGGCGATACCGCCAAGGATTTTGACGATGCCGTTTCACTGGAAACGCTGCCAAACGGGCATTACCGCCTCGGCGTGCATATCGCGGATGTCTCGTATTATGTCACGCCCGGTTCCCCGCTGGATGCGGAGGCGTTCCGGCGCGGCACCTCGGTCTACTACGCCGACCGTGTCATCCCGATGCTGCCGCTGCCGCTCTCCAATGGCATCTGCTCACTCAATCCGGGTGTCAATCGTCTTGCCTTTTCCGCATTCATCGAGCTGGGCAGGGACGGCACGCGCTATTCCAGCGATTTTCACCGTTCGGTCATCTGCTCCTATGCCCGTCTGACGTACAATCAGGTCAACCGGATGCTGAAGGGTGACTGGAAGGAACGCCACCTGCGACCGGACATCGCGCCGATCCTCGATGAAATGAACGGGCTGGCAAAGACGCTCCACGCCGAACGGATGCGGCGCGGCGCGCTGGAATTCAACATTCCGGAGGCTGTTATCGTCTGCGACCGCAACGGCAAGGCATCCGGCGTAGAAAAGCGGGAACGCGGCGATGCGGAACGCCTGATCGAAGAATTTATGCTTGCCGCAAACGAAGCGGTCGCGGAGGCGCTGTCCCGCCATCAGATTCCCGCAGTCTATCGTGTCCACGACAATCCGGATATCGAAAAGCTGCGCGCGTTTGCGTCGCAGGCTCGAATGTTCGGCTACCGGCTGCGTGAGCGTGATCTCAAGGATACCCACCAGTTGCAGCATGTCCTCGACCAGAGCGCGGGGCAGCAGGATCAGCAGGCGCTGCCCGCTATGCTGCTGCGTTCGCTCGCGCGGGCGCGCTATTCTCCGGAATGTACAGGTCATTACGGTCTGGCAGCGAAATATTACCTGCATTTCACCTCGCCGATCCGGCGCTATCCCGATCTTGTCGTTCACCGGATGCTCACCCATATGCTCGCCGGCGGGCAGAGCAGCCGCGAGCTGTCCGCGCTGTGCGAACAGGCCGCATTGCAGTCTACCGAACGCGAACAGGCGGCTGCCGACGCGGAACGCGAGATCGAAAAGCGCTATATGGCGGACTATATGTCGCAGTATATCGGACATTCGTTTGACGGCTATATCTCCAACATCACGAGCTTCGGTGTCTACGTCCAGCTGGACAATATGGTAGAGGGTATGGTGCGTGTGGATACGATGCACAACGACTGGTTTGAATATAATCCCGACCGCATCACGCTGTACGGCAAGCACACCGGACAGAATTACCATCTGGGTATGCGCGTCAATGTCACGCTGGTCAACGCTTCCGCAATGACCGGTATGATCGATTTTATCTTTACGCCGGAGGAAGGGACTGTCGGCTGACGGGCGAACGGAAAGGGCACATGACCGAAGTCATGTGCCCGGAGCCTGTCAACCAAATGCAAGCATTTGGTTGAGATTATGCAGCCCGGTGCGCGCACGC
>CAYNPX010000050.1:0-10962 GCA_964399205.1 uncultured Butyricicoccus sp. | reverse complement strand
TGAGATTTCACTTTTTCTACAATCTGACCCGTCGGGAGCATGGCTTCCGGCGGGTTTTTGCGTCTGGGGGATTTTATTGTGTTGCACGGCGTGTCCTGCACATATAATAGTGGGAGATTTTAGGCATCACCGCACAATTCGGCAAGAGCGATTTCGCCGGAAAAACAGGGAATAAACGCGGCGCGAAAACGCAGGAATACTGTATGTATTCCAAGTTTTCGGAACAAAGTTTGTGCGCTGTTTTTCAAGAAAGCGCCGCGGACGCAATGATGCGGTGCTGCCTTTCGCGTTCTGGAAAGGAGCAGCTATGCCTACTGTTTTTCTCAGCCCGTCAACGCAGGAATTTAACCCGTTTTATGACGGAAATGGAAGCGAAGAATACTATATGAATCTCATCGCGGACGCCATGGTACCGTATTTGGAGGCGTCCGGCATTACCGTTGCGCGGAACACCACGGAGGATACCGCTGTGACAAGCGCGCAGAAATCCAACGCCGCCAATGCGGATCTGCATCTGGCGATCCATTCCAACGCCGCGCCGGAAAATCTGGCGGGGCAGCTGCGCGGCACGGACGTGTATTACTATGCCGGCAGCGCGGAAGGACAACGCGCGGCGGAAATATTCGCCAACAATTTCAGCCTGATCTCTCCGACGCCCCAGCTTGTGGACAGCATCCCGACAACGCAGCTGGCGGAGCTGCGCCGGACAGCCGCACCGAGTATTCTGATCGAGGTGGCGTACCATGATAATCCGGACGATGCCAACTGGATTCGCGGGAATATCCGCGATATCGCGCGGAACCTGTCGGTATCCACAGCGGATTTTTTCGGCGTGCCGTTCCGCCAGCCGTGAGGGATGAAGCGGCGCAAATGGATGGCGTCTGTTGCCGCCATAGCCGCCGCGCTGTCTGTCCTGTGCGCCGGACACGGGTATTTTGCGGAAGCCGAGCCGGCATCCGGCGATTATATCAGATACGTCGAATTTGACGTGCCGGAGGACGCGCTGGAACGGGCAATGCAGGCGGATATCCGCAGCGAGGGCGGTACGGACTGGGTGGATATCCTGTCCGTGCTGGCATGTCGGTATGGCGGCGACTGGTCGCAATATCGGGCGGCGGATCTGGAACAGATCACACAGGAAATGGAGCAGGGTAAAACGGCGGAAGGGGAATATTTTTCTTACTACCGGCAGGCCTATGGCGCTGTGCTCGATGGACTGGTCGGTGATTACGCGGAGCAGCAGGAGGACGGGAGCTGGAACAGAAGCTACGGGCTAAAGGCGTTTTCGCCCATCGCGCGCGGCTTTTCTTACACCGATTCGGACGATTTCGGCGTTTCCCGCAGCTACGGTTATAAAAGGCGGCACCTGGGGCATGATATGATGGGGCTGACCGGAACGCCGGTGGCGGCGGTGGAATCCGGAACCGTCACCATGCTGGGCTGGAACCAGTATGGCGGCTGGCGCGTCGGCATCCGCAGCGATGACGGCAGGCGGTACTGGTATTACGCGCATCTGCGGCAGGACCGTCCGTATGCGGCGCAGCTGGAGGAAGGGCAGCATGTCACGGCGGGCGACATCATTGGATACATGGGGCGCACGGGCTATTCTGCGACCGAAAATGTCAGCAATATCGTCACACCGCACCTGCATATCGGGCTGGAGCTGATTTTTGATGAGAGCCAGTTTGAGTCGGACAATGAGATATGGGTCAATCTGTATCCGCTGATGCAGCTGCTGCGGCAGCACACATGCGCGGCAGAGCGCGCGGAGGACGGCGAATATACCCGTCGGTATGCGTTTGAGGAGGGGGAGTCCGCATGAACAGACACCGCCGCTGGAAAGCGGGACTGATTGCGGGTCTGCTGGCGGCAGCCGCGTTCTGCATCTGGAGGAGCGGCAGCGCGGTGCGCGAAGCGTCGAAGGCGGACGACGCGGTGCTGGTTCCGGTCGCCATGTATCACAGCGTGACAGATGCGGGCGATTCACCGGGGCAGTATGTGATCTCTCCGTCCATGCTGGAAAGCGACCTGCAATATCTGTCGGAGCGCGGCTACACGACAGTGACCGTCAATGATCTGATCGCCTATGTCACGCAGGGGACGCCGCTGCCGTCCAGACCGGTTATGCTGACCTTTGACGACGGATATTACAACAATTACTGCAATGCGTATCCGCTGCTGAAGAAATATGACATGCGTGCGGTGCTGTCGCCGGTCGGGACGCTGACGGAGCAGTTTTCGGAAACGGACGATCCGAAGGAGCATGAGGCGTGGTCCTATTGCACGCGCGCGGAACTGAAGGAAATGGCGGATTCCGGCGTGATCGAACTGCAAAATCACTCTTATGCGTTCCATGAGCTGGAGCCGCGGCGCGGCTGCCTGCGCAAAAGCGGCGAGGACGCGGAAGCCTATCGGGAGATTTTTTTGCGCGATACGCGGCAGGCGCAGGAGCTGTTCGCGGCGATGGGCGTCGCCGCGCCGACCTGCTATACGTATCCCTATGGCGCACTCAATGAGGAGACAGAGGCAATGCTCAGCGAATGCGGCTTATCCGCGTCGCTCAGCTGCGAGGAGGGCATCGCCAGTATCGTGCGGGATCCGGCATGTCTGCGGCGCATCCGGCGGTTCAACCGCGACGGGCGCGTCACCAGCGAGCGGTTCTGGAGCGGGCTGCTGGAACAGACGGAGGAGGGAGATTCCTGATGGAACTGGAACAGTGCGGTTCATCCCGCTGCAGGATTGTTGACCTGCGGTGCAAGGAAGTCATCAGCATCAGCGACGGCAGCCGGCTGGGTTATGTGAATGATGTGGAGATCGACACATGCACCGGACGGCTGGCAGCGATCATTGTACCCGGACAGGGGAAACTGGGCTTTTTTGGCAGGCGCGAGGATTTTGTGATTCCGTGGGAGGCGATCCGCCGGATCGGGGACGACATTATCCTGACCAGCTTTTGCCCGCCGAAAAGGGAGGAACACGCAAAGGAATGCCGGATTTCCCGCAGATAACGCGGCAGAACCGGAAAGAATTTGCCGCAATCTGAAAAATTGTTCTTGCGTTCGGCGCGCAGGTATGATAAAATCAACGAGTATGAAAATACACACACATTGCGAGACGCGGCGTGGTGCTCCGGCTTGTCTGCCGAAGTCGCCGCCGAATAGGAACGATGTGGAGGAAAAAACTAAGGAGGACATTTCAATGTCAGTTATTTCTATGAAGCAGCTGCTGGAAGCAGGCGTGCACTTCGGTCATCAGACCAGAAGATGGAACCCGAAAATGGCACAGTACATTTTCACTGAGAGAAACGGTATCTACATCATTGATTTGCAGAAGACCGTGAAGAAGCTGGAGGAGGCTTACTTCTTCGTCCGCGATACTGCTGCTGCAGGTCAGTCCATCCTGTTTGTCGGCACCAAGAAGCAGGCGCAGGATGCGATCCGCGAGGAAGCGGAGCGCGCCGGCATGTACTATGTAAACGCAAGATGGCTGGGCGGTATGCTGACCAACTTCAGCACCATGCGCACCCGTATTGCCCGTCTGAACCAGCTGAAGAAGATGCAGGAGGACGGCACCTTTGATCTGCTGCCGAAGAAGGAAGTTATCAAGCTGCAGCTGGAGATCGCCAAGCTGGAGAAATATCTGGGCGGCGTAAAGGACATGAAGAAGCTGCCGGGCGCGCTGTTCGTTGTTGACCCGCGCAAGGAGAAGAACGCAATCGCTGAGGCGCGCAAGCTGAAGATTCCGGTAGTCGCTATTGTTGATACCAACTGCGATCCGGACGAGGTCGATTACGTTATTCCGGGCAACGATGACGCAATCCGTGCAATCAAGCTGATTTCTTCCACAATGGCAAACGCCGTTCTCGAGGGCAAGCAGGGCGAACAGCTCGCTTCCGAAGAGACAGAGGAAGCAAAGGCTGCCGAATAAATAGAATACAGAAAAGCCCGCCGCGCTGATCGGGCGGGCTTTTTTTCAAAAAAACGGAGATTTAAACGATAGGAGGACATTACATCATGGCATTTACTGCGAAGGATGTGAAGGCGCTGCGCGAGCAGACCAATGTTGGTATGATGGATTGCAAGAAGGCTCTGCAGGAGGCTGACGGCGATTTCGATAAGGCAATTGAGATTCTGCGCGAGAAGGGTCTGGCCAAGGCCGCAAAGAAGGCGAGCCGTATTGCCGCTGAGGGTATCGTTTGTATTGAGATTTGTGATACATGCGGTGCGGCTGCAATTGTTGAGGTAAACTCTGAGACTGATTTCGTTGCAAAGAACGCTGATTTCCGGAAGTTCGCTTCTGATGTCGCAAAGGTCGTTATCGCGGAAAATCCGGCGGACGTTGCGGCGCTCAAGGCAAGCAAGATGGGCGATGTGACGGTTGAGGGCGCACTGCAGGAGAAGGTGCTGACCATCGGCGAGAATCTGCAGATTCGCCGCTTCGAGCGCTACGATGCGTCTACCGTCAACGTCGGCTACACCCACATGGGCGGCGTGATCGGCGTTCTGGTCGGACTGGAGGTTTCGGATAACCTGAAGGGCAATCCGACGGTTGCCGAGCTGGGCAAGGATATCGGTATGCAGGCGGCTGCAATGCGCCCGCTGTTCATGGACAAGTCCGATGTGGATCAGGCTACGCTGGACAAGGAAAAGGAGATCCTGCTGGCACAGGCGCTGGAGGAGAACAAGACCGCCGCAAAGCCGAAGCCGCAGAATATCATCGAGAAGATGGTTATGGGCCGAATCGGCAAGTACTACGAGGAGAACTGCCTCCTGCAGCAGGCTTTTGTTAAGGAGAACAAGGTTTCTGTTGAGAAGCACATCGCTGCGGTTGCAAAGGAACTGGGCGGCTCCATCAAGCTGGCGAAGTACACCCGCTATGAGAAGGGCGAAGGCATCGAAAAGAAGCAGGACGACTTCGCAGCAGAAGTTGCTTCTATGGCCAAGTAAGTGTTGATTTCAATGCTTGAAATATAAGGGCAAAGCCCCCTGCCGGCTGCGCGGGGGCTTGCTTTACCGGATGACAATTTATTCAGTTACAGTTTAATCTGCTAAAGTAACGGCGAAAGGACGTAAGCAATGGCACCACAGAAGGGAAACTTGATGACATATCGGAAAGATATTCAGGTCGTGGATGCAACCATCCGCGACGGAGGTCTGTGCAATAATTTTTACTTCAAGGATGAATTTATCCGCGACCTGTACGCGACCAATCTGGCGGCGGGCGTGGATTATATGGAATTTGGTTATAAGGCGTCGCGCGATCTGTTTGACCCGTCGGAGTTCGGAAAGTGGAAGTTCTGCAACGATGATGACATCTATGAGATTGTCGGGGAGAACGACACCGATCTGAAGATCTGCGTGATGGCGGATGTCGGGCGCACGGACTATAAGCGCGATATTATTGAACGCAGCAGCAGCCCGATTGATCTTGTCCGTATTGCGACATATATCAACACCATGCCGGCCGCAATCGAAATGATCGAGCACTGCGCAAAGATGGGATATGAGACGACCTGTAATATCATGGCGGTTTCCAAGGCGCGCAGAGAGGATCTGCTGGAAGCGCTGGACATGCTCGGCAATAGCCCTGCGGATGCCGTTTATCTGGTAGACAGCTACGGCGCGCTGTATCCGGAGGAAATCCGCGGTCTGGCTGAAATGTATCTGGAGCAGATGGATAAATATGGCAAAAAGGTCGGTATCCATGCGCACAACAACCAGATGCTTGCGTTTGCCAATACCATTGAAGCGTGCGCTGTCGGCGTGAGTATGCTGGACGCAACGATGAACGGTATGGGACGCGGCGCGGGGAACTGCATGATGGAACAGCTGCTGGGCTTCCTCAAGAACCCGAAATATCAGCTGCCGCCTGTCCTCCGGTTTTTGGAAAAGCATATGGACATGCTGCAGGAAGAGGGCGTGCAGTGGGGCTACAACACGGCGTATCTGCTGACCGGACGGTTGAACATGCATCCGCGCACGGCGATCAGCTTCACCAGGGAGAAGCGCAGCGATTACGCGCGATTCTATCTGGATCTGGATCAGGAATAACAATGGAAAATAAAAAGATGCTTCTTGTCAAAATGATAGAAGCGTCTTTTTTATACGCCTTTTTAAGCAAAAGTGTGTGAATTTTTGTGCATTGTGCAAATGCACAAAAACCAAAATATGTAACAAACGCATATTGTACAATATTCCTATGTGCAGTATAATAAAGATAGGGAATAAATGGCTGAATGGATCGGCCGCGAGATAGGATTAGGGAGGACATAGGAATGACTTTGCGAAATCTGCGGATTTTTCTCGCAGTGGCAGATTGCGGGAGCATGAGCGAGGCAGCGAAAAAAATGCATATCGCTCAGCCGTCTGTCAGCGGCACCATCGGCGAGATTGAAGATCAATACGGCGTGCGGCTGTTTGAGCGGCTGGGGCGCCGGCTGTATATTACGCCTACCGGCAGGCAACTGAGCGAATACGCCAGGCATATTCTGTCTATGTATGACGCGATGGAGCAGCAGCTGAAAAACGCGGACGAAACGGATATGCTGCGTGTGGGTGCGACCGATACGGTCGGCACCTGTATTCTGGGAGATGTGTTGCAGCGGTATATTTCTGAAACCCACAATCCATCGCCGCAGGTCGTAGTAGACAATACACGGGTCATTGAGCAGATGCTGCTCAAAAGCGAACTGGATGTCGGCGTGATTGAGGGCGAGATCAACAGTCCGGATCTTGTGACGCAGTTTATGATGAATGATCCGCTGACGCTGGTTTGCGCACGGGATAAAAATCCGTTTGGCACGAAAAAATCTGTGCACCTCGCGGATCTGGAAGATGTTCCGTTTATCCTGCGTGAAAAGGGGAGCGGGACACGGGAGGTTCTGGAACATGCAATGCCGCGCGTTACAGAGCAATGGGTGTGCAACAACAGCGAGGCCATTCTGCGCGGCGTAGAGAAGGGCTTTGGCGTGACAGTGATCTCCCGCCGGTTGGCGCAGGAACGCCTGCAGGCAGGTATGCTGACGGAGATCCGCGTTGTGGATACGTCGCTGGAACGACAGTTTTCCATCGTGTGGCATAAAAATAAATATCTTGGCAATAGTATGCAGCAGTTTATTTCTACCTGTGTGCAGTTTGGCAAGGTGTTTGGCGTGAAGTGACGCAATCGAAAAAGAGCCGCCGGTCTGACCAAATGACCGGCGGCTCTGGTATGCGGTTATAGCCTTGCTTCGATGGCGTCATTGAGTGTCTGGATCGCCTTGATGCGTCCGAACAGTTTGTCCTGCGATTCGATGATCGTCCAGGGCGCGTATTCCGTAGAGGTCAGGCGGATCATGTCGTTGACCGCAGTCTCGTACAGATCCCATTTTTCACGGTTACGCCAGTCTTCGTCTGTGATCTTCCACTGCTTTTCCGGCGTATTCTGCCGCTCGGTGAAGCGGCGAAGCTGCTCGTCCGAATCGATATGCAGCCAGAATTTGATGACGATCGCGCCCCATTTCTCCAGCTCGTATTCAAACTCATTCAGTTCCTGATAGGCGCGCTTCCATTCCTCTTCCGTGCAGAAGCCTTCCAGACGTTCTACCATCACGCGGCCATACCATGTGCGGTCAAATACCGTCACGTGACCGTCCTTCGGAAGATTTTGCCAGAAACGCCACAGATGATGGTGCGATTTCTCGACTGCGGTTGGAGAGGCGATGGGGATGACTTCATATCCGCGCGGATCAAGCGCGGCGGTGAGCCGCTTGATGTTGCCGCCCTTTCCGGCAGCGTCCCAGCCCTCATAGGCAATGACGATCGGGATACGTTCACGGTACAGCTTGTTATGCAGCTTGGACAGCTTTTTCTGTTCCTTCTTCAGAAGATCACGGTACTTCTCCGGATCCAGTTTGCGATACAGCGGGACATCCTCCAGCTTGGGCTTTTTGACCAGCTGGAACGTGTGAACCTGCGCGTGGTATTCGGACGGAACGATGATCTTTGGCGCGTCCAGAGCCTGCTGAATGCTGTCGACAATGATCTGGTAGATTTCATTCATCGCGCTGCGGCGCTCCTGCGCGTCGATAACGTGCCAGGGCGCAAAGACGCTATTGGTCTTTTCCAGCATTTCGTCGTAGACGCGGTAATAGTCTTTGTAGTGCTTATTGCGGAACTTATCACGATCCGTGACGCGCCAGCGTGTGTTTTTGTCGGACATCAGCTTGGCGTGGCGCCTTGCCTGCTCTTTTTGGGAAATATGCAGGAAGAATTTGATGATGAGGCATCCGTCCTGGGAAAGCTGACGCTCGAACGTATTGATGCTTTCCATGCGGCTGTAGGCTTCCTCCGCGCTGAGATCTTTTTCGATACGGGCGCGGGAAACCTCCGGATACCAGCTCTCGTCAAAGATTACCATCTTTCCTCTTTCCGGCGTGCGGAGCCAGTGCCGCCAGAGGAAGGGATAGCGCTGTTCCTCCGGCGTCGGGTCTTTGGTATTGTATACCTTGAAGAAACGCGGGTCGAGGGTCTGGATCATGTTGGCGATCATGCTTCCTTTGCCGGAGGAGTCCCAGCCCTCAAACAGCACAATGACGGGCAGCTTGCTCTCCTTCATGCGGTGCTGCAGCTTTGCCAGCTCGCCGCGCACCACCTTGGTCTCGAGACGATACTCTACATCGGTCATGCGGTGGTTAAAATCAATACTGTTTAACATATATATGCCCTCCTTCGTGCTGGATCATAACAATGGTTTATATTATTATAACAGACTTGCGCAGAAAATTCATCCCTATTTTGTACAAAATGACAGAAAATGTTTGTGCAGAATGATGGGTTCCGCATCGGGATTCGCAAAATTCGATATTTTGCTTGACAATGGATATCAGATGCTGATACTATCAAAGAAAGAATGATTCCTGATTTGTGATGCAAAGAGGTGATCGAATGAAGTATTCCAGAAAACGGGAGATGGTGTTAGAAGCTGTCAGGCAGTCTGCCCTGCATCCGACTGCGGACATGGTATACCGGCAGGTGCGGAAGCAGGATCCGTCCATCAGCCTTGCAACGGTATACCGCAATCTGAATCAGCTTGTAGAGAATCATGTGATCCGCCGGATCGCCGTTCCGGGAGACTCTGATCATTTTGATTATTCGATGATGTATCATGAGCACATGGTTTGCACAAAATGCGGCAGAGTCGTAGACGTCTGGCCGGAACAGCCGCTGACGGAAAAGCTCCGGGAGTTGTCCGATGCGGCGGTGACCGGCTATGACCTTGTTCTGTATGGCGTGTGCCGTGCGTGCATGGAGCAGGAGGTGCAGACCGACAGGGCATGACATCTGAAACGGGTTGGCCGTTTCAGTGGGACGGATGCCGCCCGGCAGCGCCGCGGGCCTGTCCGATATGCGGTCATTCGCGGGCAAAGCGCGAAATTACGGAGTGGCATAGCTTTTTGGGGCGGTGGGAGCAGCAGCTTCCGCCGCCTGCTTTTTCCGGTCCGGTACAGAGGAGGGAGAAAATCGCGGCTGTTTTACTGAAAAAGACGGACATTTGAAAATAAATTGGAAAAATGCAGGCTGGATTTGTGCAATTTGCGAAAAATACGTTGCGGTATGCACAGAAGTTTGATATAATAAGAACAATAATTTACTCCGGCCGTATTAAGTTGTAGCCGCACAGGGATTCACGTGCGGTTTTATCGGAGCAGAGATAGAATAAGGAGGAAATATCATGAAACGCATCGGTATGCTGACCAGCGGCGGCGACTGCCAGGGCTTGAACTCTACCCTGCGCGGCGTTGCAAAGGCACTGTATGAGGAATATGGCAAGGAAGTTGAGATCTACGGTTTCCGTGACGGTTATCGTGGACTGATTGAGGGCGATGTGCGTCTGATGACGCCGCGTGACTTCTCCGGTATTCTGACGATCGGCGGCACCATTCTGGGTACCTCGCGTCAGCCGTTCAAGAACATGCGCGATAAGGACGAAAACGGCGTTGACAAGGTAACAAAGATGATTGCTACCTACAATAAAATGGAGCTGGATTGTCTGGTCATCCTCGGCGGCAACGGCACGACCAAGACCGCGAACCTGCTGCGTGAGGAAGGGCTGAACGTAATCTCTCTGCCGAAGACCATTGATAATGACCTGTGGGGCACAGAGGTAACCTTCGGTTATCAGACCGCAATGGATATTGCTACCGATGTCATTGATAAGATTCATACGACGGCGACCTCTCACAGCCGTGTATTCCTTGTTGAGATCATGGGTCACGGCGCAGGCTGGCTGACACTGACCGCAGGTCTGGCAGGCGGCGCGGATATCATCCTGATTCCGGAGATCCCTTACGATCTGGAAAATGTCTGTGAGAAGCTGGAGGAGCGCCGCAAGAAGGGGCATACCTTCACGATCGTGGCGGTTGCGGAAGGCGCGATCTCCATGGAAGAGGCCGCAATGTCCAAGAAGGAATTTAAGGCGTCGCGCGCTGCGATGACCGACCCGTCCATCGGCTTTAAGCTGGCGCGTGAGCTGGGCGAGAAGTGCGGGCAGGAAATCCGCGTCGTGAACCCCGGTCACTTCCAGCGAGGCGGCGGACCGGATGCATATGACCGCATCCTGACGACCCGTCTGGGCACCGGCGCTGCCCGCCTGATCAAGCATAAGCAGTATGGCAACATGGTAGCGATCCGCAACAACGAGATCATTGCAGTGCCGCTGAGTGAAGTCGCGGGCAAGCTCAAGACGGTTCCGACCGATCATGACCTGATTCAGGCAGCACGTGACATCGGCATCAGCTTCGGTGACGAAAAGCCGGAAAAGAAGGAGAAGAAGGACAAGAAAAAGGATAAGGATAAGAACAAGGAAAAAGACAACAAGGAAAAAGACAAGGAAAAGAAAAAGGACAAAAAGGACAAGAAGGACTGAGGAAGCGCTGATTCAATCAGGGGTTCCCTGACAACCTCGATACGCCCTGAGGGAAAA